>NZ_SNWG01000001.1:2482190-2792464 GCF_004362195.1 Microbacterium sp. BK668 | reverse complement strand
GTACAGCGCGCCCTCGGGCCCGACGTCATGCTGGAAGCGCAGGCGGTTGTAGGTCGGCCAGCCGCGCTCGCGACCGATGGAGTTGTTCATTGCCTCGAAACCCTCGTAGGCCTCGTCCCAGGCCTGCTGATCGGTCTCGGCCACGTGCCCCGGCGAGTGGACGCCCACCGGAAGCCGCTCGTGGCCGAACGAAGCGAGGGAGCGGTGATAGAGGTCCACGAACGGGCGGAAGCGTCCCGCCGGTCCTCCGATGATCGCGAGCATGAGGCCGTAGCCGTAGCGCGCAGTTCGGACCACCGACTCGGGGGTGCCGCCCACTCCCACCCAGGCCTTCAGCCCGCCCTCGGTCTTCGGGAAGACGTCGGCGCCGTCGAGCGACGCGCGCGTCGAGCCGCTCCAGGTCACCGGCTTCTCGGCGAGGAGCTGCGAGAAGAGGTCGAGCTTCTCCTCGAAGAGCACTTCATAGTCGCGGAGGTCGTACCCGAACAGCGGGAACGACTCGATGAACGAGCCTCGGCCGAGGATGACCTCCGCGCGCCCTCTCGAGACCGCGTCGAGGGTGGCGAACCGCTCGTACACCCGTACCGGGTCGTCGCTGGAGAGCACGGTGACGGCCGTGCCGAGATGGATGTCCGTCGTGCGGCCCGCGATCGCGGCGAGCACGATCTCGGGGCTGGAGACGGCGAACTCACGCCTGTGGTGCTCCCCCACGCCGAAGAACGAAAGGCCCACCTCGTCGGCGAGGACGGCCTGGTCGACGACATTCCGGATGGTCTCGGCGTCGCTGAGGAGCGCGCCCGACTCATCGCGGGTCACATCCCCGAACGTGTCGAGGCCGAGCAGGAGCTGCGAGGGTTCGGTGTGCGGCATGGGCGTTCCTTCCATTCGCCTGCATAGAACCTCGGGCGCTCCCCCGTCATTCCCGCGCGGCGGCGGCGCGCGTAGGGTGGGCTCCGTGGCCATCTTCGCGGATCGCGCCGAGGCGGGCCGGGAGCTCGCGGACGAGCTCGCGGACTGGCGGGGCGCGGATGCCGCGGTCCTCGGCATCCCTCGCGGCGGCGTCGTCGTGGCGGCCGAAGTGGCGCGGGCCCTCGGCCTTCCCCTCGGGGTGGCGGTCGTCCGCAAGCTCGGCGCCCCCTCGCACGAGGAGTTCGCCGTCGGGGCGATCGCGGACGGCGTGCGCATCGTCGATCCGGCGGCCGTCCGACAGGGCGGCGTGACAGCCGCCCAGCTCGCCTCCGTCGAGGAGCGCGAACGCGCTGAGCTGGAGCGACGGACGCGGGCGTTCGGGCCGGATGCGATCGACGTCGCGGGGCGGACGGTGATCATCGTGGACGACGGCGTGGCCACGGGGTCGACCGCGCTCGCGGCGTGCCGCGCCCAGCGCGCGCGCAAGGCGGGCCGGGTCATTCTCGCCGTGCCGGTCGCACCGGCGGGATGGCGGCCCGAGGCATCCGTCGTGGACGCGTACGTGTGCCCGCATCGGATCGCCGACTTCTGGGCCGTCGGCCAGTTCTACGAAGACTTCTCGCAGACGGAGGACGAGGAGGTCGCGCGCCTGCTGGCGCGCGACCTCCCCTGACCTGCGGCGTCAGCCCACGAGAGCCGTGCGCAGCGTGTCGAGGCCCACCCCTCCGATGGCGAGCGCGCGCTTGTGGAACGCCTTGATGGAGAAGTCGTCTCCCTCGCGCTCGGCGACCTCGTCGCGCAGCTGCTCCCAGATGCGCTGCCCCACCTTGTAGGACGGGGCCTGCCCGGGCCAGCCGAGATAGCGGTTCACCTCGAACCGGATGAACTCGTCGGACATGTTCACGTTGTGCCGCATGAACTCCAGCGCGTAGTCGGCATCCCACTCCCCCTTGCCGTCGGGACGCTGCTTCGACAGGTGGACGCCGATGTCGAGCACAACGCGGGCGGCACGCATGCGCTGACCGTCGAGCATGCCGAGCCGGTCGGCGGGGTCGGACAGGTAACCGAGCTGCTCCATGAGGCGCTCGGCGTACAGCGCCCAGCCCTCGGCATGGCCCGATGTGCCGCCGAGGAGGCGGCGGTAGGAATTGAGCTCCGCGCGGTTGTAGACCGCCTGCGCGATCTGCAGGTGATGCCCGGGCACGCCCTCGTGATAGACCGTGGTCAGCTCGCGCCACGTGTCGAAGTCCTCGACCCCCTCCGGCACCGACCACCACATGCGGCCGGGCCTCGAGAAGTCATCCGTCGGGCCGGTGTAGTAGATCCCGCCCTCCTTCGTCGGCGCGATCATGCACTCGAGCCGCCGGATCGGCTCCGGGATGTCGAAGTGCGTCCGGCCGAGCTCCTCGACCGCGCGGTCACTCGTCTCCTGCATCCAGCGCTGCAGGGCCTCGGTGCCGTGGAGCTTTCGCGAGGAGTCCTGCTCGAGGAGTGCGACGGCCTCCTCGACGCTCGCGCCCGGCCGGATCTCGTTCGCGATCGACTCCTGCTCGGCGACCATCCGTGCGAGCTCTTCGACGCCCCACTCATATGTCTCGTCGAGGTCGATCGTCGCGCCGAGGAAGCGGCGCGACATGAGGCCGTACAGCTCGCGGCCGACGGCGTCCCTCTCACCGGCGACGGGGGCCAGCTCCTTCGCGAGGAACTGGGCGAGCTCGTCGTAGGCCACTCGGGCGGCGTTGGCGTTGTCCGCGAGGTCCCGCGCGAGCGAGGCGGGGAGCTGGCCCTCCTTGGGCGCGGCGTCGCCCGCGAAGGTCGCGAAGAATCCGGAGTCCTCCGTGTACCGCGCGATCTGCGTGACCACTTCGCTCACCTGACGGCGCGCGGGCACGACTCCCTGGCCGATGCCCTCGCGCAACGTCGTGATGTAGCCGTCGATGGCGTCGGGAAGCGCCTTGATGCGCGTCGCCACGACGGTCCAGTCGTCGACCGTGTCGGTCGGCATGAGGTCGAAGACGCTACGGATCTCCTGCGCGGGCGAAGCGATGACGTTGAGGTCCCGGAGGTTCCACCTCGCCTCGTGCAGCTCGATCGCCAGCCGGATCTCGCGCGACACGTCCTCCTTCGTCACCTCGTCGACGGCGTCGACGGGGGTCGCGGCCTCCAGCGCCGAGAGCGTCGACCGGGCCTCGTCGATGAGACGCGCCGTTCCCTCCGGCGAGAAGTCGGCGTAACGGTCGTTGTACTCGGACCGCCCGATGTAGGTCGCAAGCGACGGATCGAGCTCGGCGAGGGTGTCGACCCACTCGTCGGCGATCTTGTCGATCGACGTGGGGGTGCGGGGTGCATCAGTCATGCGTCGAGCCTATAAACGGCACGGCGTCCCGGCCAATCGCGGACCGGGTTCCACGCGGTTGTCCAGACGCGCCGGGTCCGCCCACGCCGGCCCCTCCGAGAAGGCCGGCGACCGGTCAGTGCGCGGCTTCGTTCCAGTCCGCTCCGCGCCCGATCTGCACGTCGAGCGGCACCGAGAGGCGAGCCGCGTCGCCCATGCGCGTCCGCACGACGCGCTCCGCGGCGTCCCACTCGCCGACGGCCACCTCCACGACGAGTTCGTCGTGGATCTGCATGAGGACGCGCGAGCGCATCCCCTCGCCGACGAAGTCGTCGTGGATGTGGAACAGCGCGATCTTCATGATGTCGGCGGCGCTCCCCTGGATGGGGGCGTTGAGGGCGGCGCGCTCGGCGTTCTCACGCAGCACGCGGTTGGGGCTCGCGAGGTCGGGGAAGGGACGGCGGCGACCGAAGATCGTCTCGGTGTAGCCGTCGATGCGCGCCCGCTCGACGGACGAGCGGAGGTAGTCCCGCACAGCGCCGAAGCGCGCGAAGTACTCCATCATGAGCTGCTTGGCCTCGGACTGCTCGATCCGCAGCTGCTTCGACAGGCCGAACGCGGAGAGGCCGTAGACGAGGCCGTACGACATCGCCTTGACCTTGGTGCGCATCGCCGCCGTCACATCCTCCGGGGCCACCGCGAAGACCCGTGCGCCGACGAAGCGGTGCAGGTCTTCACCGGAGTTGAACGCCTCGATGAGGCCGGGGTCCTCCGAGAGGTGCGCCATGATGCGCATCTCGATCTGCGAGTAGTCGGCCGTCAGGAGGGTCTCGTAGCCGTCGCCCACCTCGAAGGCCGAGCGGATCCGGCGGCTCTCCTCGGTGCGCACCGGGATGTTCTGCAGGTTGGGGTCGGTGCTGGAGAGCCGCCCTGTCTGACTGCCCGTCTGCAGGTACGTGGTGCGCACGCGCCCGTCTGCGGCGATCGCGACATCGAGGGACTCGATGATCTGCCGGAGCTTCGTCGCCTCGCGGTGCTGGAGCAGCAGGTCGAGGAACGGGTGCGGGTTGGTCTCCTGCAGGTCGGCGAGCACGGCGGCATCCGTCGAGTAGCCGGTCTTGGTCTTGCGGGTCTTGGGAAGCTGCAGCTCGTCGAAGAGCACCTCCTGCAGCTGCTTCGGCGAGCCGAGGTTGACCTCGCGGCCGATCGTGGCGTAGGCCTCCTGGGCGATCGTGTCGGCACGGTCGCCGAGCTCCGCGGAGAAGGTCGACAGCTTGTCGTGCGAGACGGCGACGCCGGCGATCTCCATGTCGGCGAGGGTCTGCAGCGTCGGCAGCTCGATGCCGGCGAGCACGGATGCCACGGCCTCGGGCAGCTCGCCCCGCAGCGCCTCGGCGACCCGGAGCGTGAACCACGACAGCTGTCCGGGCGTCGCGCCCTCGGTCTCGGGCACGAGCTGTGCGGGGTCGGACTCGGGGAGCTTCTCGTCGAGGTAGCGGTCCACGAGGTCGGCGAGCGTCTTGTCGGGAAAGCTCGGCCGCAAGAGCCAGCCCGCGAGGATCGTGTCGAACGCGAGTCCGCCCATCCGCACCCCCGCGCGATGCAGCGCCTTGACCTGAGGCTTGGCGTCGCTCAGGATCTTCGGCGCGTCGGAGGCGAGCCAGGGCCCGACGGCTGCGGAGACCTCGGCCGTCCACTCGGCCTCGGCGGCGGCATCCATCGTGGCCATCCCGACCCGCCGTGGCAGGCCGCTCTCGATGACGAACGTCACGCCGACATCGCCCTCGGCGGCGTCGAGCCACTCCCTCAGACCGTCGGCGGAGGGCGTGACGGGCGTCGGCATCGGCACGGCGGCCGCCGACGTGACGGCGGCCATCTGCTGCTCGATGCCGGCGAGCTCCGCGACGCGCGGAATCAGCGTCTTGAACTCCAGGCGCGCGAAGATGTCGCGCACGGCCTGCGCATCCATCGGCTGCACCTCGAGGTCGGCGGGCCCGACGGGAAGCTCGACGTCGCGCAGCAGTCGGTTGAGCGAGCGGTTGCGACGCACGTCGTCGAGGTGCTCGCGGAGGTTGTTGCCGACGACGCCGGTCACCTTGGCCGCGTTCTCGATCAGGCCGTCGAGCGAGCCGTACTGGGTGAGCCACTTGACGGCCGTCTTCTCGCCGACCTTGGGCACTCCCGGCAGGTTGTCGCTCGTCTCGCCGACCAGCGCGGCGATGTCGGGATACTGCTCGGGCGGCACGCCGTACCGGTCGATGACGGCCTGCCGGTCGTAGCGCTTCAGCTGGGACACTCCCTGAACGTTCGGGTAGAGGAGGGTGATGTCGTCGTTCACGAGCTGGATCGTGTCGCGGTCGCCCGAGCACACGAGGACGCTGAAGCCGGCCTCGGAACCCTGGGTGGCAAGGGTCGCCAGGATGTCGTCGGCCTCGATGTCCTCCTGCTGGAGCACGGTGATGCTCATCGCGGCGAGGCAGTCCTGCAGGAGCGGGATCTGTCCGCGGAACTCTGACGGCGTCTCGGAACGGTTCGCCTTGTACTCGGCGTACTCGCGGGTGCGGAACGACTGCCGCGAGGTGTCGAAGGCCACGGCCATGTGCGTCGGCTTCTCGGCCTTGATGAGGTTGATGAGCATCGAGAGGAACCCGTAGATGCCGTTCGTGTGCTGCCCGTCCTTCGTCGAGAAGTTCTCGACGGGAAGGGCGTAGAACGCCCGGTACGCCAGCGAATGGCCGTCCACGACGAGGAGGGTAGGCTTTGCGGAGTCCGTCACCCTGCAAGCCTAGTCAGGGCACCGGACACCCCTGTCGCCCCCGGGACGCCTGCGCTCGTCGGCGTGAGTGGCGCCCGCAGCACGAGGAGAACGATGTCGGTGGACTCCCCCGCGCCCGAGGATCGGCTCGACTGGGCTCGCGCCAGAGGGGTCGGCGCGCTGGCCGAGAAGATGGGCTTCGCGTGGGTCGAGTTCACGGCCGAGCGCGCCGTGGCCACGATGCCGGTCGAGGGGAACACGCAGCCGGTCGGGCTCTTCCACGGCGGAGCCTACGTCGTGCTCGGCGAGTCGCTCGGCTCGATGCACGCGAATCTCCACGCCGGCCCCGGGCGGTTGGCGGTCGGCATCGACATCAATGCGACGCACACCCGCTCGGCGACGTCGGGGCACGTGACCGGCACGTGCACTCCTCTGCACATCGGCCGCAGCATGACGGTGCACGAGATCGTCGTGACCGACGATCAGGGTCGACGCTGCTCGACGATCCGCATCACGAACCTGATCAAGGACGTCGCCTGACTCTCGGTCGGAGAATTCGGCTCGCGTCGGAGGATCCACGCAGAATCGTCCGACGGCGGCCGCATTCTCCGACCGGCGCCGGGGTCGTTTAAACGACGAACGGATGCCGCGCCCCTCGGCCGCGGCATCCGGAAGGCGTTGAGGGCGTCAGCCCTTCTTGGGAGCGAGCTGCTCGATGATCGCCTTGGCGACGTCCTGCATCGTGAGCCGGCGGTCCATCGAGGCCTTCTGGATCCAGCGGAAGGCCTCCGGCTCGGACAGGCCCATCTTCTCGTTGAGCAGCCCCTTGGCGCGGTCGACGAGCTTGCGCGTCTCGAAGCGCTCGACCATGTCGGCGACCTCGGCCTCGAGCGTGATGATCTGGTCGTAGCGGGCCAGCGCGATCTCGATCGCCGGCAGCAGGTCGTTCGGCGTGAAGGGCTTCACGACGTAGGCGAGTGCGCCCGCCTCGCTCGCGCGCTCGACGAGCTCCTTCTGACTGAAGGCCGTCAGCAGCACGACCGGGGCGATGTGGTTCTTGCTGAGCTTCTCGGCGGCGCTGATGCCGTCTAGCTGCGGCATCTTGACGTCCATGATGACGAGGTCCGGACGCAGCTCGGTGGCCAGCGCCACCGCGGTCTCGCCGTCGCCGGCCTCGCCCACGACGTCGAACCCGTTGTCACGGAGGATCTCGACGATGTCGAGGCGGATCAGCGATTCGTCCTCCGCGACGACGACGCGACGGGGGGCCGTGGCCGAGGCGGCCTGATCTTGCTCAGTCACCCTTGAATCCTACGGTATGGTCAATCGCGTGCCCGCCGGTGTGGCGGAATGGCAGACGCGACCGACTCAAACTCGGTTGCCCGCGAGGGCGTGTGGGTTCGACTCCCACCACCGGCACGCGAAGAAGAGCGGATGCCTCGGTGGAGGCATCCGCTCTTGTCATACCGTGCGCTATGCGCCGAAGTACTGGTTTCCGAGTGCCTTGCTCTTGAGAGCGTCGAACTCGCCCTGCGAGATGCTGCCGGCGTCGAGAAGGGCCTTCGCGCGGGCGATGTCCTCCGAGGGGCTCGACGAGGCCTGCGGGATGTAGGAGTCGTTCTCGGGCGCCGTGCGGCGGGCTTCGTACTCGCGCTCGGCGATCCCCTTGCCGTTGACGATGACGTAGATGAGCCCCGTCAGGAACGGCACGAAGACGAGCAGGATGATCCACAGGGCCTTGATCCAGCCGTTCGCCTTGTCGTCGCGGAACAGATCGCGGATCACGAAGATGATGACGTACAGGTAGGCGGCGAAGTAGAAGATCCAGAGAATCCACCAGAAGAACACGGTCTGTTCCTTTCGATGACGACGATCCGCGCACGACGTCGGATGGCCCTCACTCTAGCGAGCGAGGGCCATCCGGTACGCGGGATTCGCCCGCGGCGGGTGAGCGTGTCTACTGGCGGTAGATCGGCGCGGCGCCGTGCACAGCGTCGCCCACCTTGTGGACGCGGATGTCGTTGGTGGAGCCGACGATTCCGGGAGGCGATCCCGAGATCACGACGACCTTGTCGCCGACCTTCGCGAGATCGTTGGACAGCAGGTGGTCGTCGACCTGGATGAACATGCGGTCGGTGTGCGGGACGTGCTCGACGAGGGTCGACTGCACGCCCCACGTGACCGCCATCCGCCGGCGGATGGCCGGCTCGGGGGTGAACGCGATCATGGGGATCTTCGATCGGATGCGCGACATGCGGCGAGCGGTGTCGCCCGACTCGGTGAAGAGGCAGAGGTACTTCGCGTCGACGAAGTCGGCCACCTCGACCGCGGCGAGGGTGATGGCCCCGCCCTGCGTGCGCGGCTTCGCGGTGAGCGGCAGGATGCGCTCGAGGCCGTGCTCCTCGGTCGACTGGACGATGCGGGCCATGGTCTCGACCACCACGACGGGGTACTTGCCGACGCTCGTCTCGCCCGAGAGCATCACGGCGTCTGCGCCGTCGAGGACGGCGTTGGCGACGTCGCTCGTCTCGGCGCGCGTGGGCACCGGGTTGTCGATCATCGACTCCAGCATCTGCGTCGCCACGATGACCGGCTTCGCCATGCGGCGGCACAGCTCGACGGCGCGCTTCTGCACGATCGGGACGGCCTCGAGGGGCAGCTCGACGCCGAGGTCGCCGCGAGCGACCATGATGCCGTCGAACGCGTCGATGATCTCCTCGAGGTTGTCCACGGCCTGGGGCTTCTCGATCTTGGCGATGACGGGGACGTGTCGTCCCTCCTCGGCCATGATGACGTGCACGCGCTGGACGTCCTTGGCGTCGCGCACGAACGACAGCGCGATGAGGTCGGCGCCGATGCGCAGCCCCCAGCGCAGGTCCGCCTCGTCCTTCTCGGAGAGGGCAGGGACGTTGACCGCGACGCCGGGCAGGTTGATGCCCTTGTTGTTCGACACCGGCCCCGCCACGACGACCTTCGTGGTGACGACCGTGCCGTCGGTCTCGACGACCTCGACCCGCACCTTGCCGTCGTCGATCAGGAGGAAGTCGCCGGGCTTGACGTCGGCGGGCAGGCCCTTGAAGGTCGTGGAGACGATCTCCTTCGTGCCGAGGATGTCCTCCGTCGTGATCTTGAAGATGTCGCCGACCGCCAGCTCGTGCGGACCGTCCTCGAACTTGCCGAGGCGGATCTTGGGACCCTGCAGATCGACGAGGATCGCGACCGGACGCTGCGCGTCCTCAGCGGCCTTGCGCACGTTGGCGAAGTTGTTCTCGTGCACGGAGTAGTCGCCGTGACTGAGGTTGAACCGGGCGACGTCGACGCCCGCCTCGATGATCGCGCGGACCATCTCGTACGTCGACGTTGCGGGGCCGAGGGTTGCGACGATCTTGGCGCGTCTCATCCGTATGTGCTCCGTAGTGGGAGGGGATTTGTCGGGAAAGGGTCGAAAAGACCTCGGTCAGCCTACGCGGGCTGGAGGCCGATCGCGACATCGTCGGCGCGGACGGGGGCCGGGAGCGCCGTGTCGCCCATCAGGTAGGCGTCGACCGAAGCGGCCGCGGCGCGGCCCTCCGCGATCGCCCACACGATGAGCGACTGACCGCGTCCCGCGTCGCCCGCGACGAAGACGCCGGGGGTCGTGGAGTGGAAGTCGTGCTCGCGCTCGAAGTTGCCGCGACCGGTGAATCGCGTGCCCAGCTGCTCCTCGACGAGGGTGCGCTCGGGACCGGTGAAGCCCATCGCGATGAGCACGAGGTCGGCGGGGATGTCGCGCTCGGTGCCGCTCCTGGGCACGCGGCGGCCGTCGGCGGTGTACTCCGTCTCGGCCACCCGGATGGCCCGGACCTCGCCGGCGTCGTTCGAGACGAACTCGACCGTCGAGGCCAGGTACGACCGCTCGCCGCCCTCCTCGTGGGCCGACTGCACCTCGAAGACCGTCGGGGTCATGGGCCACGGCTGGTGCTCGGGACGCTCGCCCGGGGGACGCTTGCCGATCGCGAGGTTGGTCACGCTCAAGGCCCCCTGACGGTGGGCCGTCCCGATGCAGTCCGCGCCGGTGTCGCCGCCGCCGATGACGACGACGTGCTTGCCTTCGGCCGTGATCTGGTTCGGCACGGAGTCGCCGGCGGTCGCGCGGTTGGACTCGACGAGGTACTCCATCGCGAAGTGGACGCCCGCGAGATCGCGGCCCGGGATCGGGAGGTCGCGCGGCACCGGAGCACCCGTCGCGACCACGACCGCATCGTAGCGGGCACGGAGGTCGCTCCACGAGATGTCCCTGCCGACCTCGACGCCCGCGCGGAAGCGCGTGCCCTCGTCGCGCATCTGACGCAGGCGCATCTCGAGGTGCTTCTTCTCCATCTTGAAGTCCGGGATGCCGTAGCGCAGGAGTCCGCCGATGCGGTCGTCACGCTCGAACACCGCGACCGTGTGACCGGCGCGGGTCAGCTGCTGCGCGGCGGCGAGCCCGGCGGGGCCCGACCCCACGACCGCCACCGTCTTGCCGGTGAGGCGGCCCGGGGGCTCGGGCTCGACCCAGCCGTTGCCGAACGCCTCGTCGATGATCGAGACCTCGATCTGCTTGATCGTGACGGCGGGCTGGTTGATCCCCAGGACGCACGCGCTCTCGCACGGCGCCGGGCACAGCCGGCCCGTGAACTCGGGGAAGTTGTTCGTGGCGTGCAGGCGCTCGATCGCGGCCCGGCCCTCGCCGCGCCACATGAGGTCGTTCCACTCCGGGATGAGGTTGCCGAGCGGGCAGCCCTTGTGACAGAACGGCACGCCGCAGTCCATGCAGCGCCCAGCCTGCCGGCGCAGGACCGCCGAGTCGCCCGGCTCGTACACCTCTTTCCAGTCCATGATGCGCACGGGCACCGGGCGGCGAGGCGGAAGCTCGCGCTCGGTGACCTTCAGAAAGCCTTTCGGGTCAGCCACCCGTCACCTCCAGGATGCGGTTCCAGACGACGTCGCCGTCGGGGTCGAGCCCCTGCGCGACCGCCTCCTGGCGCGTCTGCAGCACCGCGGCGTAGTCCCGCGGCAGCACACGCACGAAGTCGTCCAGCACCGTGTCGAAGTCTTCCAGTAGGGATGCCGCGAGCGTCGAGCCCGTCTCGGCGACGTGCTGCGTCAGCAGGTCGCGGAGGATCTCGGCATCCCCCGATCCCAGCTCGCCGAGCACCAGCTCGCCCGCCGCGAGCGCCTCGCGGTTCACGAGCGCCTCGTCGAGCTTGTACACGTACGCCGTGCCGCCGGACATGCCGGCACCGAGGTTCCGGCCGGTCTTGCCGAGGATGACGGCGAGCCCGCCCGTCATGTACTCCAGCGCGTGGTCGCCGACGCCCTCCACGACGGCGGTCGCGCCAGAGTTGCGCACGAAGAAGCGCTCGCCCACGACGCCGCTCAGGAACATCGTCCCCTGGGTCGCGCCGTAGCCGATGACGTTGCCCGCGATGACGTTCTCGGACGCCTCGAAGCTCGCGCCCTGCGGGGGGCGGATGACGATCTGCCCGCCCGAGAGGCCCTTGCCCACGTAGTCGTTCGAGTCGCCCTCGAGGCGCAGCGTGATCCCGGACGGCATGAACGCGCCGAACGACTGCCCGGCGGAGCCCTTCAGGTCGACCACGATCGACCCGCTCGGAAGCCCGTTCTGGCCGTGCGCGCGCGTGACGTGGTGGCCGAGCATCGTGCCGACGGCCCGCTCCGTGTTGCGGATCGGCAGCTCCATCGCGATCTCGCCTCCGTGCGCGACGACGTCCTGCGCGCGCTCGAGGAGCTGCATGTCGAAGTGCGCGTCGAGCTCGTGCTCCTGGCCCCGGCGATTGCGACGCGGCTCGTCGTCCGCGAACGCGGGGCCCTGGAGGACGGGCGCCAGGTCGAGTCCGCTGGCCTTCCAGTGGTCGACGGCGCCGTTGATGTCGAGGAGCTCGGTGTGGCCGATCGCCTCGTCGAGCGAGCGGAAGCCCAGCTCCGCGAGGTACTCCCGCACCTCCTGAGCGATGAACTCCATGAAGTTGACCACGAACTCCGGCTTGCCGTTGAACCGCGCCCGCAGCACGGGGTTCTGCGTCGCGACGCCGACGGGGCACGTGTCGAGGTGGCAGACGCGCATCATGACGCAGCCCTCGACGACGAGCGGCGCCGTGGCGAACCCGAACTCCTCGGCGCCCAGCAGAGCGCCGATCACGACGTCGCGCCCGGTCTTCAGCTGCCCGTCGACCTGCACCACGACGCGGTCGCGCATGCCGTTGAGCATGAGGGTCTGCTGCGTCTCGGCCAGACCCAGCTCCCACGGTGTGCCGGCATGCTTGAGCGAGTTGAGCGGGCTCGCGCCCGTGCCGCCGTCGTGCCCCGAGACGAGGATGACGTCCGCGAGGGCCTTGGCGGTGCCGGCGGCGACCGCGCCGATGCCGGACTGGCTCACGAGCTTGACGTGGACGCGGGCACGGGGGTTGGCGCGCTTCAGATCGAAGATGAGCTGCTTGAGGTCCTCGATCGAGTAGATGTCGTGGTGCGGCGGCGGGGAGATGAGACCTACTCCTGCCGTCGCGTGCCGCGTGCGGGCGACCCACGGGTACACCTTCGCCGGCGGCAGCTGGCCGCCCTCGCCGGGCTTGGCTCCCTGTGCGAGCTTGATCTGGATGTCGTCGGCCTCGGTCAGGTAGAGGCTCGTGACGCCGAAGCGACCCGACGCGACCTGCTTGATCGCGCTCCGGCGCTCCGGATCCAGCAGACGGTCGACGTCCTCGCCGCCCTCGCCCGTGTTCGACTTGGCGCCGATCCGGTTCATCGCGATCGCGAGCGTCTCGTGCGCCTCCTTCGAGATGGAGCCGTAGCTCATCGCGCCGGTGGAGAAGCGCTTGACGATGGCCGAGACCGGCTCGACCTCGTCGACGGGAACGGCCGGGCGCACGCCCGTGCGGAGCTTGAACAGCCCGCGGAGGGTCTTCAGCTCACTCGCCTGATCGTCGACGAGCTTGGTGTACTCGCGGAAGATGTCGTAGCGCCGCGTGCGTGTGGAGTGCTGCAGCCGGAAGACCGTCTCGGGGTTGAACAGGTGCGGCGACCCGTCGCGGCGCCACTGGTATTCGCCCCCCGTCCAGAGGCGCTCGTGCGCCCGCACCGCCGCGTCCTCGGGGTACGCGTAGGCGTGGCGGGCGGCGTTCTCGCTGGCGATGACGTCGAGCCCCACTCCCCCGAGCTTGGTCTCCGTGCCGGTGAAGTACCTCTCGACGAACTCCTGAGAGAGCCCGATCGCCTCGAAGACCTGCGCGCCGGCGTACGACGACACGGTCGAGATGCCCATCTTGGACATGATCTTCAGGACGCCCTTACCGAGCGCCTTGATGAGATTCTTGACCGCCTTCTCGGGGGAGATGCCTGTGATGTATCCCGCTCGCACCAGGTACTCGACGGTCTCCATGGCGAGATACGGGTTGACGGCGGATGCCCCGTACCCGATGAGCGTCGCGACGTGGTGCACTTCGCGCACGTCGCCCGCCTCGACCACGAGGCCGCACTTCATGCGCGTCTGGTTGCGGATCAGGTGGTGATGCACCGCGGCGAGCATGAGCAGGGAGGGGATCGGGGCGAGGTCCTTGTTCGAGTCGCGGTCGCTCAGGACGATGAACTCCGCGCCGTCCTCGATCGCCTGGTCGACCTCCTGGCACATCTGCGCGAGGCGCTTCTGCATGCCCTTGTGGCCTGCCTCCACGCGGTAGAGCCCGCGGATGGTGACGGACGTGCGCCCGGGCAGGGCCGTGTCGATGTGCTGGATCTTCGCCAGCTCGTCGTTGTCGATGACGGGGAAGTCGAGCGTCACGACGCGCGTGTGGTCCGGTCCCCATGAGAGGAGGTTGCGCTCCGGGCCGAGGCCGAGCGAGAGCGAGGTCACGACCTCCTCGCGGATCGAGTCGAGCGGCGGGTTGGTCACCTGCGCGAACTGCTGGGTGAAGTAGTCGAACAGCAGGCGCGGGCGGTCGCTCAGCACGGCCACGGGGGTGTCGCTCCCCATGGCGCCGAGGGGCTCGGCGCCCGTCTGTCCCATCGGGGTCAGGAGGATGCGCACCTCCTCCTCGGTGTAGCCGAACGTGCGCTGACGGCGCGTGATCGAGGCGATCGGGTGCACGATGTGCTCGCGCTCGGGGAGTTCGGCCAGGCGCACGCGCCCGTTGTCGAGCCACTCCTGCCACGGCTCGAGCTCGGCGAGACTCCGCTTGATCTCATCGTCCTCGATGATGCGCTGCTGCGCGGTGTCGACGAGGAACATGCGGCCCGGGCGCAGGCGGCCCCGGCGCTTGATGCGCTCGGGCTCGAAGTCGAGCACGCCGGTCTCGCTGCCGATGACGATGAGGCCGTCGGTCGTCTCGGTCCAGCGGCCGGGGCGCAGGCCGTTGCGGTCCAGCGTCGCGCCGACCAGGGTACCGTCGGTGAAGATGAGCGCGGCCGGACCGTCCCACGGCTCCATCTGCATCGAGTGGTACTCGTAGAACGCGCGGAGCTTCGGGTCGATGTCGAGCTGCTTCTCGTACGCCTCGGGGACCATCATCATGATGGCGTGCGGAAGGCTCCGCCCGGTGAGGGTCAGGAGCTCCAGCACCTCGTCGAACGACGCCGAGTCGCTCGCCCCCGTCGTGCAGATCGGCAGCAGCGGGTCGATGTCGCCGAGCAGCTCCGACTCGAGCTGCGACTGGCGCGCTCGCATCCAGTTGCGGTTGCCGTTGACCGTGTTGATCTCGCCGTTGTGCGCCAGCATCCGCAGCGGCTGCGCGAGGGGCCACGACGGGAAGGTGTTGGTCGAGTAGCGCGAGTGCACGACGGCGAGCTCCGACATGAACCGCTCGTCGGAGAGGTCGGGGTAGAACGGCTCGAGCTGGAGCGTCGTGACCATGCCCTTGTAGCCGAGCGTGCGGCTCGAGAGCGACACGAAGTAGGCGTCGAGCTCGGTGCGGGCCCGCTTGCGCAGCCGGTAGACGCGGCGGTCGAGCGCGATCCCCGACAGCGCGGGGTCCTCGCCGACCGCGGGGCGCGATACGAACAGCTGCTCGAAGGCGGGTCGCGCGGCGAAGGCGAGCTTGCCGAGGTAGGTGTCGTCGATCGGCACCTCCCGCCAGCCGAGCACGGTGAGCGCCTCGCTCGCGGCGAGCTTCTCGATCCCGACCTTCTGCGCGGCGCGCGCCTCGGCTTCCAGCGGCAGGAACACCATGCCCGCCGCGTACTCCCCGACAGGGGGCAGCTCGAAATCGACGACGGCGCGCAGGAACGCGTCGGGCATCTGGGTCAGGATGCCGGCCCCGTCGCCGGTTCCCGCATCCGATCCGATCGCGCCGCGGTGCTCGAGGTTGCGCAGGGCCGTCAGGGCGAGCGCGATGATGTCGTGTCCGGGCTCGCCGCGCAGCGTCGCGACCATCGCGAGACCGCACGCGTCCTTCTCGAAAGCAGGGTTGTACATGCCCTGCTTCTCAGGGAACCCGGTGCGTCCCGACGGGGCTGCGTTGTGACGGGGGCTCGAGGCCATTCCAACCGTCCTCACTTGACTCGAAATGGGACGACGTCGGCCCGGGGTACCAGCTGTGCTGCACCTCAGATGTGCAGGAGATTACTTCGAGGCGACAGTGCTTGTGGCGGCGCGCTGCTCGATCTCGCCGGCGGGTGGTTCGCTGACGTCGACGAAATCGGTGTCCTGCGATTGTACAACCCCCTTGGGCCTCCACTCGCGGCCGGGCACGTAGGGCGAGGGCTCGAGGCCCGGGTGGCGTCGCTTCTGCACGAAGAAGATCGCGATGCCGAGGAGGACGCCGAAGATCGCCGCCCACACGTTCGTCCGCAGACCGAGGTAGATCTCACTCGGGTCGATGCGGATCGACTCCCACACGATGCGGCCCGCGCTGTACCAGACGAGGTAGAGCGCGAAGAGGCGGCCCCACTGCAGGCGGAACTTCTTGCCGGCCCACAGGAGGAAGAGCACCCCGATGACGTTCCACACGACCTCGTAGAGGAAGGTCGGGTGGAAGAGGGTGTCGGCGGGCAGCCCGGCGGGGAAGGCCGGGTTGTCGGAGTCGATCTCCAGGCCCCAGGGCAGGGCGGTCGGCAGGCCGAACAGCTCCTGGTTGAACCAGTTGCCGAACCGGCCCATCGCCTGCGCGAGCAGCAGGCCCGGCGCCAGGGCGTCTGCGAAGGTCCAGAACCGGATGCCGGTCCACTTGCAGCCGAGCCACGCGCCGATCGCACCGCCGATCAGGGCGCCATAGATCGCGATGCCGCCCTCCCAGATGGCGAAGACGTCCCAGATGTTCGTTCCCGGCCCGAAGTAGAAGCCCGGGTGCGTCGCCACGTGGTAGACGCGCGCGCCGATGATCGCGAGCGGCACGGCCAGGAGGGCGATGTCGATGACGACCCACGGCTCCGCCCCGCGCTTGGTGAGGCGATGGTTCGTCAGGAGGACGGCGACGATGATCCCCGCGATGATGCACAGCGCATAGAAGTGGATCCGGAACGGTCCGAGATCGATGTAGCTCACCGCGGGACTCGGGATGCTGGCGGCCACGCCTCCAGCAAGGCTCAGAGCGGCATTCATCATGGTGTGTCCTTCGAGGCAGGGGAATCGGCCGCGGCCGACCCGAGAAGTCTAGTTCGCGCGCCCGCGGGTGCCTGCGGCGAGGGCCCGCGTCGCCTCGGCGAGGCCCTCGAGCCCCCCGTCGCGGAGCGCCCGCACGAGGGCCGTTCCCACGATCGCGCCGTCGGCGTACTCGAGCACGCCCTCGACCTGCTCGGCGTTGGAGATCCCGATGCCCACGCACGCGTGATCGGCGCCGCGCTCGCGCAGGCGTCCGACGAGGGTGCGGGCCGCGGCATCCAGCTGCGCGCGCTCGCCCGTGATCCCCATCGTCGAGACGGTGTAGACGAAGCCCGTCGAGTTCCGCACGATCAGGTCGAGTCGATCGTCGGTCGAGGTCGGCGCGGCGAGGAAGACCCGGTCCAGGCCCGTCCGGGTGCTCGCGGCGATCCAGTCCTCGGCGGCATCGGGCGTGATGTCGGGCGTGATGAGGCCCGCTCCGCCCGCGGCGACGAGGTCGTCGGCATAGCGGTCGACGCCGTACTGCACGACCGGGTTCCAGTACGTCATGACGAGCACGGGCACGTCCACGCGGCGGGAGATCGCCTCGAGGGCGGTGAACGTGTCGCGCATGCGGAAGCCGCCGGCCAGCGCCGCCTGGGTCGCCTCCTGGATGATGGTGCCGTCCATCACCGGGTCGGAGTAGGGCGGGCCCAGCTCGAGCACGTCGGCGCCGTTCTCGGCGAGCGTGACGGCCGCCTCGACGCTCGTCTCCAGGTCGGGATAGCCGAGCGGAAGGTATCCGACGAGAGCTCCGCGGCCGGCCGCCCGCGCGGCCTCGATGGCCTCTGCGACCCGCGAGGTCACAGCTGGACGCCCTCGCCTGAGGCTGCCTCATCCGGTTCCGGCGTCTCGACGGGCGAGCCCTCCTCGGGGGTCGCGCCGTCGTAGAGGTCGAAGTAACGGGCGGCGGTGTCCATGTCCTTGTCGCCGCGGCCGGAGAGGCACACGGCGAGCACGGCGTCGGGGCCGAGCTCCCGGCCGATGCGCAGCGCGCCGGCGAGCGCGTGGGCCGACTCGATCGCCGGGATGATGCCCTCGGTGCGGCTGAGGAGGCGAAGGGCCTGCATGGCCTCGTCGTCGGTCGCGGGGATGTACTCCGCCCGCCCGATCGAGGCGAGCCAGGCGTGCTCCGGACCTACGCCCGGGTAGTCCAGTCCCGCCGAGATCGAGTGCGACTCGACCGTCTGGCCGTCCTCGTCCTGGAGCACGAAGGTCTTCGCGCCGTGGAGGATCCCGGCGCGTCCGCGCTCGATGGATGCCGCGTGCCGGGGCGTGTCGACGCCGTCGCCGGCGGCCTCGACGCCGTACAGCTTCACGCTCTCGTCGTCGAGGAACGCGTCGAACATTCCGATCGCGTTCGACCCGCCGCCGACGCACGCGAGCACCGCGTCGGGCAGGCGCCCGAGCGTCTCGAGGAGCTGCGCGCGCGCCTCCTCCCCGATCACCTTCTGGAAGTCGCGCACCATGGCCGGGAAGGGGTGCGGACCCGCGGCGGTGCCGAAGATGTAGTTCGTCGTCTCGACGCTCGCGACCCAGTCGCGGTAGGCGTCGTTGATGGCGTCCTTCAGGGTGCGCGAGCCGGTCCTGACGGGCACGACCTCGGCGCCGAGGAGCCGCATGCGGGCGACGTTGAGCGCCTGTCGCTCGGTGTCGACCTCGCCCATGTAGATCGTGCACTCGAAGCCGAACAGGGCCGCGGCCGTCGCGGTCGCGACGCCGTGCTGGCCGGCGCCGGTCTCGGCGATGACGCGCGTCTTGCCCAGACGCTTGGTGAGCAGGGCCTGGCCGAGGACGTTGTTGATCTTGTGCGAGCCGGTGTGGTTGAGGTCCTCGCGCTTGAGGAAGACCCGCGCTCCCCCGGCGTGCTCCGCGAAGCGGGGCACCTCGGTCAGCACCGAAGGACGCCCGGCGTACGAGCGGAGCAGCTCGGCGAACTCGGCCTGGAAGGCCGGGTCGACGATCGCGTCCTCGTAGACGGCGGTGAGCTCGTCGATCGCGGCGATGAGCGACTCGGGCATGTAGCGCCCGCCGAACTCGCCGAAGAACGGCCCCTTGGCCTCGCGCAGCAGCGTCACTTCGTGTCCCTCCGATCGGCCGCGCCGGCGCCCGCCGCCAGGAATGCCTCGAGCGTCGCGACCGGGTCGCCCGTCACGAGAGCCTCGCCGATGAGGACGACGTCGGCGCCCGCGGCACGGTAGTGTGCGACGTCCTCGGGTGAGAGCACCGCCGACTCGGCGATCTTGACCGCGTCCGCCGGGATCCGCTCGGCCAGGCGGCCGAAGAGGTCGCGGTCGAGGGCGAAGGTCGAGAGGTCGCG
This sequence comes from Microbacterium sp. BK668, assembly GCF_004362195.1. Classification (NCBI taxonomy): domain Bacteria; kingdom Bacillati; phylum Actinomycetota; class Actinomycetes; order Micrococcales; family Microbacteriaceae; genus Microbacterium; species Microbacterium sp. BK668. Next base: position 2,773,536 of record NZ_SNWG01000001.1, on the reverse strand, counting down.
GGCGTTGACGCCGATGAGCCTGGCGCCGACGTCGGCGGCCCGCTCGACCTCGTCGGCGGAGTGGGTCTCGACGAGCGGGGTCATGCCGAGGTCGAGCGTGAGCGCGTGGAGCCGGGCCAGCACGTCCTGTTCGAGCGCCGCCGCGATGAGCAGCACGATGTCGGCACCCGACGCGCGCGCCTCGAGCACCTGGTACTCCGTCGCGATGAAGTCCTTGCGCAGGACCGGCAGTGCCACGGCGGCCCTGACCGCCTCGAGGTCGGCGAGGCTGCCCTTGAAGCGGCGCCCCTCGGTCAGGACGGAGATGGCCGACGCGCCGCCCAGCTCGTACAGGCGCGCCTGAGCGGCGGGGTCGGGGATCGACGCGAGGTCGCCGCGCGAGGGGCTCGCGCGCTTGACCTCGGCGATGATCTTGACCCGGTCTGCGGGGGCGAGTGCCGCGACGGCATCCCGGGCGGGCGGCTGCGACGCCGCGGCCTCCTCGACGGCTGCCGGGGGGCGCTCGACGGAACGCGTCCGGGCATCCTCCACCGCGCCGGCCGTGAGGTCGGCGAGCATGCTTGCACTCACGGACGTTCGCTCAGCACGAGTGCTCAGTGCTCTTTCGCCTTGTACTTCGGGCCGTTCACGCCGTACCCCATGCGCGCCATGATCCACCCCACTATGAGGCCCAGAACCAGCAGCACGGCTGCCGCCCACACGAAGACCGGCATGTCGAGGAAGAAGAAGAATGTGCCGATCGCGATCGCGACGAGGCCGATGATGACGGCCGTCCAGGCTGCCGGCGAGTGTCCGTGGCCGGGATCGCCGATGGGGTTGCTCATGGATCTCCTCCGAGGTGCGCGGGTTCTCCGAGTCTAGCGGGCGGTGGGATCGTCGCCGCGCGACAGGTCGTCCCACGAGTCGATGGCGTCGTGCGGCCGGGATGCCGCTGGTCCGGCGCTCGCCGCGGGTGCGGCCGCGGCATCCGTCGTGTACCGCTTGGCACTCCCCCGCCAGCGCCGCGCGGTCCCGATCGTGAAGACCCCGGCGCCGATGAGCACGACCCAGGCCACGAGGGTGACGAAAGGCCAGGGGGTCGGCTCCACCCGGAGCACGAGGTCAGCCACCGCCTTCTCGCCCGTAAGGCCCGTAGCGGTCGTCACCGCCGGGGCCACGGCCGAGAGCGGCCTGGCGAAGGCGACCTGCGCCGTCAGCACGGCGAGGACTGCGCCGATCGCGATCCCGAGCGCACCGAAGACGTAGCGCAGCACGAGCCCCACGATGGAGAGCGCTCCGCCGAGCGCCAGCGCGGCGAGGCTCAGGGGTGCGAGCACGGGGATGGCGTCGGCCCCCGCGACGGGCAGGGCATGCTCCGCGCCGTCGTCGAGGGTGACGGTGAGCCACGTCTGCGTCGAGGAGATGACGCCGATCGCCCCCGCCAGCACGGTCGCGACGACGGCGAGGAGCCGTGCGCGTGCGGTCACTGCTCCGGCCCGCGGACGGGGTCGAGGTCGTCGGAGTCGAAGCAGGTGCGGGTACCGGTATGGCAGGCGGGGCCGATCTGCTCGACCTGCAGGAGGATCGCGTCGCCGTCGCAGTCCAGGCGCGCACCGCGGACGAGCTGGATGTTGCCGGACGTGTCGCCTTTGCGCCAGTACTCCTGCCGCGACCGCGACCAGAACGTCACGCGGCCCTCGGTGAGCGTGCGGCGGAGGGCCTCGGCATCCATCCATCCGAGCATGAGGACCTCGAGCGTGTCCCATTGCTGGACGATCGCCGCGACGAGTCCCTGATCGTCGAAGGCGACGCGTCCGACGCGTGCCTCGACAGGCTCGGGAACGGGGAGGGCATCGGTCATGTCGTCTCGCTCCGCTCCCTCAGTGCATCGCGCGCCGGGGTCTCGGTCTCCCGCACGGGGATGCCCGCGGCGAGGAGCGACGCCTTCACGTCTCCCACGGTGAGCTGCCCGGAGTGGAAGACGGATGCCGCGAGCACGGCGTCCGCGCCGGCTCGGACGGCCGGGGCGAAGTGCTCCACCGCGCCGGCGCCGCCCGAGGCGATGACGGGCACGCTCGAGACCTCGCGCATGAGCGAGACGAGTTCGAGGTCGAACCCTTCGCGGGTGCCGTCAGCGTCGATCGAGTTCACCAGGAGCTCCCCCGCGCCGCGCTCGATCGCCTCGCGCGCCCACGCGAGGGCGTCGAGGTCGGTCTCGGTGCGGCCTCCGTGCGTCGTCACGACGAAGCCGGACGGGATCTGCTCCGCGCGCTCCGGGGACACCCGTTTGACGTCGAGCGACAGGACGAGGACCTGGGCGCCGAAGCGGTCGGCGATCTCGTCGAGGAGGACGGGACGGGCGATCGCCGCAGAGTTGACGCCGATCTTGTCGGCTCCGACCGAGAGGAGCCGGGCGACGTCCTCGCTCGAGCGCACTCCCCCGCCGACGGTCAGGGGGATGAAGACCTGCTCGGCGGTGCGCCGCACGACGTCGTAGGTCGTCGCGCGCTCGTCGACGGTGGCCGTGACGTCGAGGAAGGTGATCTCATCGGCGCCCTGGTCGAAGTAGAGCCGCGCGAGCTCGACGGGGTCGCCCATGTCGCGGAGGTTCTCGAAGTTGACGCCCTTGACGACGCGGCCACCCGCGACGTCGAGGCACGGGATGACGCGGGTGACGAGCGCCATCACAGCCTCGCGTTGTGGATGGCGGTCACGAGGATCGCGCGCGCGCCGATCGCGTACAGCGCGTCCATGACCTGGTTGACGCCCTTGCGCGGGCTCATGACGCGCACCGCGACCCACTCCGGGTCGCGCAGCGGCGAGATCGTCGGCGACTCGATGCCGGGCGCGACCTTCACCGCCTCGTCCACGAGGTGCACCGGGAGGTCGTAGTCGATGAGGACGTAGCGCCGCGCCACCATGACCCCGCGGAGGCGCCGGAGGAGCGTCTCGGTGCCCTCGGCCTCCGTGGGCGCGGCGATGAGCACTGCTTCGGAGTGCAGGATGACCGGGCCGAAGATCTCCAGGCCCGCCTGGCGCAGTGTCGTGCCGGTCTCCACCACGTCGGCGATGGCGTCGGCCACTCCGAGCCGGACGGCCGACTCCACGGCGCCGTCGAGCGGAACGAGGTCGGCGGCGACGCCGTGTTCGTCGAGGAAGGCGTCGACCAGTCCCGGGTAGGAGGTCGCGATGCGCACCCCCTCCAGATCGCCGACGTCGCGGAAGCGCCCGGGAGGGGCGGCGAAGCGGAAGGTCGACCCCGCGAAACCGAGCGCCTCGATCTCGCGCGCGCCCGGCATCCGCGCGTCCAGGAGAAGGTCCCGGCCGGTGATCCCGACGTCGAGGGCGCCGGAGCCGACGTACGTGGCGATGTCCTTGGGGCGCAGGTAGAAGAACTCGACCTCGTTCTGCGGGTCGATGACGTGGAGGTCCTTCGGGTCGCGGCGGCCGACGTAGCCGGCCTCGGAGAGCATCTCGGAGGCGGTCTCGGCGAGCGAGCCCTTGTTGGGCACGGCGATTCGCAGCATGCGGGGGTGGCTTTCGGTGTCGGAGCGTCGGGAGTCGGATCGTCGCTCAGAGATGTCGGTAGACGTCCTCGAGCCCCAGGCCCTTCGAGATCATGATCACCTGGAGGTGGTAGAGCAGCTGCGAGATCTCCTCGGCCGTGGCATCCGTCGATTCGTACTCCGCCGCCATCCACACCTCGGCGGCCTCTTCGACGATCTTCTTGCCGATGTGGTGCACACCCGCGTCGAGCTCGGCGACGGTGCCCGATCCCTCGGGCCGCTCGACCGCTTTCGCGGACAGCTCGGCGAACAGCTCGTCGAACGTCTTCACCATGCCAGGGTACCGGGCGCGACGGCGCCGTCGTCGCCCGTGACGGCCGCGCGGGTCAGTGCCGGTGCGCGGCGAGGTCGCGCAGGCGCGTGATCGCGGCATCCGGATCGTCCGCGCCGAACACGGCGGAGCCGGCGACGAACGTGTCGGCGCCCGCCTCGGCGGCCTGCGCGATCGTCGACTCGCCGATGCCGCCGTCGACCTGCAGCCACACCGACGATCCGCGGGTGCGCGCCTCGGCGGCGAGGCGGCGGAGCTTCGGCATCGTCTCGGGCATGAAGGACTGCCCGCCGAACCCCGGCTCGACGGTCATCACGAGGATCTGGTCGAAATCGTCGAGCAGGTCGAACAGGCCGTCGACGGGTGTCGCCGGCTTGACGGCGACACCGGCGCGGGCCCCGATGGCTCTCAGCCGGCGGGCGAGCGCGACCGGCTCCTTCGCCGCCTCGAGGTGGAACGTGACCGATGCCGCGCCCAGTTCGGCGTAGCCCGGAGCCCACCGGTCCGGGTTCGTGATCATGAGGTGCACGTCCAGCGGCACGGGACTCGTCGCCTGGACGCGCTCCACCATCTGCGGGCCGAACGTCAGGTTGGGCACGAAGTGGTTGTCCATGACGTCGACGTGCACGAAATCCGCCCCGTCGATGCGGGCGAGTTCGGCCTGCATGTTGACGAAGTCGGCTGCGAGGATGCTCGGGTTGATGCGGACGCCGGGCTTCCCGTCAGGCTGCATCCGTCCATTATGGTCGAGCCGTGGATCCCATCGTGGCGCTCATGCAGCAGGTGCTCGACGACGTCGAGGACGACGACAGCGGCGCTCCCGCCTCGTACATCCCCGAGCTCGCGGAGGCCGAGCCCGACCATCTCGCCTTCGCCGTCGTCGGGCCGCGGGGGCAGATCCGCTCCGTCGGCGATGACGAGGTGGCCTTCACGATCCAGTCGATCTCGAAGCCCTTCGTGCTCGCTCACGTCCTGTCGGAGATCGGCCTGGACGCGGTCATGCAGCGCGTCGGGACCGAGCCGAGCGGCGAGCCGTTCAACGCCATCAGTCTGGAGGAGAACACCGGCCGGCCGGCGAACCCGATGGTCAACGCGGGGGCGATCGCGACGACGGGACTCGTCGCCGGGGCGGACGTCGACGAGCGGACCGAGACCATCCTGCGCACCCTCTCCGCCTTCGCCGGCCGCGACCTGCGCGTCGACGAGTCGGTGTACCGCTCCGAGTCGTCGACGGGTGACCGCAACCGTGCGCTCGGCCACCTCATGCGCTCGTACGGCGTGGTCGACGCACCGGTCGAGCTCGCTCTCGAGACCTACTTCCGGCAGTGCTCGATCCTCGTGACGGTGCGGGATCTCGCGGTCATGGCGAGCACGCTCGCCTTCGGAGGGATGAACCCCCTGACCGGCGACCGGGTCGTCGAGGAGCGCGTCGCCCGAAACGTCCTGTCGATCATGTCGAGCTGCGGCATGTACGACTTCTCCGGCGAGTGGCTGCTGCGGGTGGGGCTCCCGGCCAAGAGCGGCGTGAGCGGCGGGGTGCTCGCCGTCGCGCCGTCGCAGTTCGGCGTCGCCGCCTTCAGCCCGCGCCTGGATCGCCACGGCAACAGCGTGCGCGGCCAGGCGATCGTCGCGACGCTCAGCGAGCGCATGGGGATGCACCTGCTCGAGCCGCACGAGAGCATCTCGCAGCCCATCGTCGACATCTCCGAGACCGACGACGGACGCGTCATCCGCCTGAGCGGCGAGCTGGGGTTCGCGGCGGCGGAGCGCGTCCTCGCTGTGCTCCGCGACCTCGCCGTCGTCCTCCCCGACGGCTCCGTCATCCATCTCGATGCCCGGGAGCTCGCCCGGACGCATCCGGCCGCCCTCGTCGCGCTGCGCACCGAGCTCGACGCGCTGCCGATGCGGATCAGCTACGTCGAGTGAGCAGCGAGATCGACATCGCGTCCGTGTTGTGCCGGTGCGGCCAGAGCTGCGCGCGATGGGACCCGTCGGCCTGGTCGGGCAGCCGCGGGTCGCTCGACGAGATCGCGGTGACCACGGCGCGCGCATCCAGCTCCTCGAGCGACGCGCCGAACGAACGGCGCACCTCGGCGACGACTCCCGCCGTTTCGGCGAGGTGGGGCGAGCACGTGACGTACGCGACGATCCCGCCCGGCCGGAGCGCGACGACGGCAGCGCTCAGCAGCTCGGTCTGCAGCTCGGTGAGCGAGGGGACGTCGGCAGGCGACTTGCGCCACCGCGCCTCCGGGCGGCGGCGCAGCGCGCCCAGTCCCGTGCAGGGGGCGTCCACGAGGATGCGGTCGTAGGCGCCGGGGCTCTCCGACGCGCGGACCCGACCGTCGGCCTCCGACACCGGCACCTCCAGCGGCACGCCCTCGACCGCACGGCGCACGAGTCCGGCCCGCGCCGGCGAGACCTCGTTCGCCTCGAGGCTCGCGCCGCCGTCGAGCGCCTCGGCGGCGAGGACCGCGGTCTTGCCGCCCGGACCCGCGCACAGATCCAGCCACCGCTCCCCGGCCCGCACCGGCTCGGCGCGGGTGAGGGCGAGCGCGGCGAGCTGCGAGCCCTCGTCCTGCACCCGCACCCGTCCCTCGGAGCCGGAGACGAGCGATTCCGGATCTCCGCCGCCCAGCCGGAAGCCCAGGGGCGAGTACGGCGTGCGCCGGGCGTCCGCGGGCACCTCGGCGAGACCCGGCAGAGCCGCCATCGTGACGCGCGGTGAGGCGTTGTCCGCGGTCAGGAGTGCTTCCAGCTCGTCGGCGCGGCCCTCCGCGGCCAGCGCGCGACGGAACGCGCGGACGACCCAGACGGGATGCGAGTAGACGAGGCCGAGGCGCTCGTCGTCGGAGCGCGCGGAGTCCTCGACCCGTGTCATCCAGTCCCCCGGGGTGTCTCGCGAGACGCGCCGCAGGACCGCGTTGACGAAGCCGGACGCGCCTCGGCCCGCCTCACGCGCGAGTTCCACGGACTCGTTCACCGCGGCGTGCGAGGCGACCCGGGTGGACAGCAGCTGGTGCACGCCCAGCCGCAGCGCGTCGAGTACGGCGGGGTCGATGTCCTTCACCGACCGGCCGGCGGCGATCGAGATGACGGCGTCGTAGGTGCCCTGACGGCGCAGGGTGCCGTAGGTGAGCTCGGTCGCGAGGGCGGCGTCGGCCGTCGAGAGCCGCGCGCGCTCGATCGAGGTCGGCAGCAGGAGGTTCGCGTAGGCGTCGGACTCGTTGACGGCCCGCAGCACGTCGTACGCGACGCGGCGGGGTGCGCTCGCGGTCATGTCGCGATCACCGTGCCCGCGGTGCGCAGGCCGCGCCACCAGTCCGCGGCGTTCATCGCACCCCTCCCCGCGGGCTGCACGCGGTCGAGCACGACGGGGCCGCTGCCCGTGCCGGCGAGGATCAGCCGGCCGACGGAGGCGATCTCGCCGGGGGCGAGGGGGGTGGCGGATGCCTCGGCTTTCCCCGCGACGAGGATCTTCAGCCGCGCGCCGCCCACCGACGTGTGCGCGCCCGGTTCGGGCGTCACGCCGCGGATGCGGGCGAGCACCGCCTCCCGGGGCTCGCTCCACGGCACACGGCCGTCGTCGAGCGTGAGCTTGGGCGCGAACGTCGGCTCGCCCTCCTGCGGGACGGCGCGCGCGGTGCCTGCGGCGATGCCGTCGACCACGTCGGTCAGGACGTCGGCGCCGTCGACGGCGAGCGCGGCCAGCAGGTCGCCCGCCGTCGCCCCGTCGGGGATGAGGTACGGCACCCGTGCGAACACGTCGCCCGCGTCGAGCGCAGGGACGAGGCGGAACACCGCGACGCCGGTCTCGGCATCCCCCGCCATGACCGCCCGCTGGACCGGCGCGGCGCCCCGCCAGCGTGGGAGCAGCGAGAAGTGGAGGTTGATCCAGCCGTGCGCCGGCAGCGAGAGCAGCGGCTCGCGGACGAGCCCGCCGTACGCGACGATGACGCCGAGGTCGGGATGTGCGGCGCGGATCGCCTCCGTCGCGGCATCGTCGAGCCGATCGGTCTTGATCGTCGGGATGCCGAGCTCGTCGGCCGCCCGTGCGACCGGCGACGGCGTCAGCACGCGTTTGCGTCCGAGCGGTGCATCGGCACGGGTCACGACGGCGACGACGTCGTGATCGGATGCCGCGAGCCGCCGGAGCGACGGGACCGCCGCCTCGGGCGTGCCGGCGAAGACCAGGCGCATGAGGCTCCTCACAGATCGAGGTCGGGAACGTCGACCCGGACTCTGAGTGTATTGCGGGCGCCGGGCGTCCTTCCCTTGGCCGCCTTCCGGGCGCGGAGGGCATCCGCCACGACCGAGGACCGCAGGCTCTCGGTCACGCGAGCGCCGAGGCCGTAGTCGAACCGGACGAGGGCCCGGGCGCCTCCGTCGTCCCGCGTCACAGGCCCCAGGACATCGTCGGGTTGGAGCCCGGGAAGCGTCTCGCGCAGGGCGGCCAGGGTCGTCGACACCGCCTTCGCGGGCCCCTCGACCGCCGCGACGCGCACGACCGGAGGCATGCGCAGCGGCGCGCGGTCGGCGAGCTCGGAGCGCGCATACGCGGACGGGCTCCAGGTCGCGAGCGCCCGCGCGACGGACCCGGCCACTCCCACGAGGTGGACCGGCGCCCCGGGCGCCGCGAGGGCTGCCGCGTTCATCCACCATCGCAGAGCGGACTCCCCGATGCGCAGATCGTCGGCCAGCAGCATCCGCTCGCCATCCAGCAGGATGATGGCGCGGTATCCGCCGTCGGGGATGGGCTCCGCGCCGCGGGTCGCGATGACGAGTGCGGGCCGCCCGTCGACGCGAGCGACGGGGTGGTCGCCGTCGGCGACGACGACCCGGACGCCCGGGAAGGCGCGACCGAGCTCGTCGGCCGTGCGCTCGCTCCCCGCTGATGCCATGCGCACCCGCGTGGACGCGCAGTGCGGGCACGCCCAGGCGCCGGCGGCGCGGCCGCACCACCCGCACTCGGGCACGGCTCCGGCGCGTGCCGCGCGGAGCGGACCAGAGCAGTGGGGGCACCGTGCCGGTCGCCGGCAGTCGGCGCACACGAGAACCGGAGCGTAGCCGGGGCGGGCCACCTGCACGAGCACGGGACCCGACGCGAGCGCCTCGCGCGCGGCGGCGAAGGCGGCCGAGGGCACGCGGGCACCGCGCGACTCGCCCTCGCGTGTGGCGCTCAGGACGACCCGGGGGCTCGTCCGACGGCGAGGCGGAAGGTCGCGCACCCAGCCGACCCCCACGAGCCGTTCCACATCGGTGGTGCGGGTGTGGCCCGCGAACAGGAGCGCGCATCCGTCGAGCTCCTGCCGGATGAGCGCCGCGTCGCGCGCGTGCACGCCCGGAGACAGCGGCTCGGCGAGGAGGGGATCGCCGTCGTCCCACAGCGCGATCAGTCCCGGCGCGTGGACGGGTGCGTACACCGCCGAGCGCTGGCCGATCACGACGCACGGTGCCGCGTCGAGCGTGCGGAGGAACCCGGCGTAGCGGGCCGGCGACGGCTGCCGGGCGTCGAGCCGGATGACGACGTCTTCGCTCACGCGTCCGGCGAGGGCGGCCTCGAGCTGCGCCTGGTCACGATGGTCCGGCACGACCAGGATGGCGCTTCGCCCGCGGTCGAGGGTGTGGACCGCGGCGGCCGCGAGCAGCTCGGCCCAGGCGCCGACGAAGACGGGGGAGCCCGAGGCATCCGGAACCGCGACGAGATGCGCGGGGGCCTCGACCGCGAGCCGGCGCGCCTCGTCGAGGCCTTCGGCGAGCCCGGGGAACGCCCCGAGGGCCTCGCGGACCCACTCGGAGGGCTGCGGCGCGTGCGGCTCGGGCCGTGTGGCGGCGAGCCACGCCTTCTCGGCACGCACCATCCGCTTCGGGATCACGAGCCGGAGGATGTCGGATGCCGAGCCCGCCGCACGATCGGCGGCGCGTCGTGCGAGCGCGTACAGCCGGGACGGGAGCACTTCCACGGGCGACACGACGGCGTCGAGCGCGGAGAGCGGCCGGTCACCCGGCTGCTCCGTGAGACGCTCCACGAGGTAGCCGTCGACCATCCGCCCGGCGCTGCGCAGCGGCACACGCACCCGGACGCCGGGCTGCGCCTGAGCATCCAGCTCGGGCGGTATCGCGTAGTCGAACAGCCGGTCGAGCTGCGGCAGCGGCGAGTCGAGGAGCACCCTCGCCACGGGTCGCGCGGTCATCTCCTCGCCTCGCGCTGAGGCAGGGTCCACGTCAGAGCCCGGCGGCCGCGCGGAGCTCCTCGACGCGGTCGGTGCGCTCCCACGTGAAGTCCGGCAGCTCACGCCCGAAGTGCCCGTAGGCGGCCGTCTGCGCGTAGATCGGCCGAAGGAGATCGAGGTCGTCGATGATCGCCTTGGGCCGCAGGTCGAAGACGCTGCGGATGGCCCTCGTGATCGCCTCGTCGGCGACATGCCCGGACCCGAACGACTCGACGTACAGTCCGACGGGCTTCGCCTTCCCGATCGCGTACGCGACCTGCACCTCCAGGCGGTCGGCCAGGCCCGCCGCAACCGCGTTCTTCGCGACCCAGCGCATGGCGTAGGCCGCCGACCGGTCGACCTTGGACGGGTCCTTCCCGCTGAAGGCGCCGCCGCCGTGGCGCGCCGCACCCCCGTAGGTGTCGATGATGATCTTGCGGCCCGTCAGGCCCGCGTCGCCCTTCGGCCCGCCCGTCACGAAGGGGCCGGCCGGGTTGATGTAGTACTTGACGTCCGGGAAGTCGAGCCCGGTCTGCGCCAGCACGGGCTCGATGACCTCGGCGCGCACGAGGGCGCGCAGTTCGTCCTGCGAGATGTCGGGATGGTGCTGGGTCGACAGGACGACGGACTCGATGGTCTTCGGCGCGTTCCCGTCGTAGCCGAGCGTCACCTGCGTCTTGCCGTCGGGGCGCAGGAACGGCAGGATCCCCGACCTCCGCGTCTCGGTGAGTCTCTCGGCGATGCGATGCGCCGTCCAGATCGCCATCGGCATGAGCTGCGGCGTCTCGCGCGTGGCGTAGCCGAACATGATGCCCTGGTCCCCCGCGCCCTGCAGGTCGTGCGGATCCTCCGATCCGTCCTCGCGCCGCTCGAAGGCCTTGTTGACGCCCGCCGCGATGTCGGAGGACTGCGCGCCGATCGAGACGCTCACGCCGCAGGAATCGCCGTCGAAGCCGGTCTCGCTCGACGTGTAGCCGATGCGGTTGACCACGTCGCGGACGATCGCGGGGATCTCGACGTACGCGCGCGTGGAGACCTCGCCCGCGACGTGCACGAGGCCCGTCGTGACGAGCGTCTCGACGGCGACGCGGCCGGCGGGGTCCTCGGCGAGGATCCCGTCGAGGATGCTGTCGGAGATCTGGTCGCAGATCTTGTCGGGATGGCCCTCGGTGACGGACTCGGAGGTGAACAGGCGCAGCTCGGTCATCGCAGCTCCAGGATCGGGGCGGAGTCGGGTGCGGGCACCCGGTGATTCTGCCGGTGGCCGCCGACAGCGCGGCCGAGCGCGCCTTCCGGCGTCACCTGCGGTGCGGAAGCGTCACTCGGCGTGGCGGAGGCGGAGCTTGTCCTCGTGGATCTCGTGGAGGGCGATCGTGAGCGGCTTGTCCTCGACGGTCGAGTCGACGAGCGGGCCCACGTTGTCGAACAGGTTCCCCTCGTGGAGGTCCGAGTAGTAGTCGTTGATCTGACGCGCGCGCTTGGCCGCGTAGATGACGAGCTGGTACTTGGAGTCGACCTTGTCGAGCAGGTTGTCGATGGGCGGGTCGATGATGCCCTGGTTCGTTCCGGCCATGAGAAGCTCCTCGATACGAGACGGATGTCGATGGAAGACGTGCGGCATCCGAAGACGCCCAAACAGACAGTCTACCGCGTGAGCGACACGACCTCTTCGGCGGCCCGGCCGACGTCGTCGTTGACGACGCGGAAGTCGAACTCGCCCTGCGCGGCGAGCTCGATCTTCGCGGTGCGCAGGCGCCGGGCGCGCTCTTCCGCGCCCTCGGTCCCCCGGCCGACCAGCCGCTGCACCAGCTCGTCCCAGCTGGGCGGGAGGAGGAACACGAGGGTCGCCGTGGACTCGGCGGCGCGCACCTGGCGCGCACCCTGCAGGTCGATCTCGAGCAGCACCGTCTTGCCCTCCGCCAGCGCGGCCTCGATCGGTGCGCGGGGCGTGCCGTACCGGAAGCGGTTGTGCACCGTCGCGTGCTCCAGCAGCTCGCCGTCCCGGACGAGGCGGTCGAACTCGGCGTCGTCGACGAAGTAGTAGTGGCGTCCGTCGACTTCGCCCGGGCGGGGCGCCCGCGTCGTGGCGGAGACGGACAGGTGGATCTCGGGGTGCTCCTGTGCGATCCGGGCCGCCACCGTGCCTTTGCCCACGGCGGTGGGTCCTGCCAGGACGACGAGGCGGCTCCGCCCCTCGCGCGGCTTCAGCTCGGGCCAGCGCTCGTCGAGGAAGGCCGACAGCGCTCGCCGCTGGCGTGCTCCGAGACCGCCGAGTCGCTTGACCGGCGAGATGCCCAGCCGGTCGAGGATGCGGTCGCGCTTGCCCTCGCCGATCGCGGGGATGCTCGTGAGGAACTCGGTCACGCGCATCGTCCCCGCAGGCGAAGCGGGATCGGCGAACGCGCGCCGCAGCAGCTCCTGCGGCGTGATGACGCGCATCGTGACGTCCTTCTTGAGCGACGCGCGCGCACGCCGGGCGGCGACGGCGCGCCGGGACGCCGCGACCCGGTCGACCTCGGGCGGGTGCTGCGCGTCAGCCACGGTGGCCCTCCTGGTAGAGCGCGGCGCGCTCCTCGATCCGGTCCGCGAGACCGGCGGGACCGGAGGACAGGATGCTGCGGCTCTCGCTCGCGACGACGTTCGGCGTCAGCGCGCCGAACAGTCGCTCGAGGTCGGCGGGCTCGGCGCCCTGCGCGCCGAAGCCCGGCGCGAGGATCGGCGCGCCGCGCAGGACTTCGTCGGTCAGACCGAACTCGTGCCGGTCGACCGTCGCACCAACGACGAGGCCGATCGGCCCCAGGCCGCCCTCGAAGGCCGTCGATCCGTTGACCCAGGCGATGTCGCGGGCGACGCGGGCGGCGACCGTCTCGCCGTCGGCGGCGGCGACATCCGCGGTCTGTGCGGTCTGGAGGGCCGCGGCCTCGGCGTTGCTCGTCGCAGCGAGGACGAAGACGCCCTTCCCGCTGCGAACGGCGAGCGTCAGCGTCGCGCGCAGCGACTCGGGTCCGAGGTAGGGGCTCACCGTCAGAGCATCGGCCTCGAGGGGCGAACCCGCCTCGAGCCACGCCGAGGCGTAGCCGTCCATCGTCGTGCCGATGTCGCCGCGCTTCGCATCGGCGATCACCAGGAGCCCGGCCGAGCGTCCTGCGGCGAGCACGTCCTCGAGGGCCGCGAATCCGGCCGAGCCGAAGCGCTCGAAGAACGCGACCTGGGGCTTGACGACGCCGACGCGCCCGGCCGCGGCGTCGACGACGCGCAGGCCGAACTCCCGCGCGCCGGCTGCCGAGGCATCCAGACCCCACTCCTCGAGCAGATGCGCATGCGGATCGATCCCGACGCACAGGGGGCCGTACTGCGTCAGGGCGGTGGCGAGCCGCGCCCCGAAGCCGGTCACAGACGTGCCGCCCGCTCGACGGCGTACTCCTGGAGGCTCTTCACGTCGAAACCCTCGCGCAGCACGGGCAGCGCCGACACGGCCGCGCCGAGCACCGCCATGGTCGTGAACAGCGCCTTGTCGGCGGCGACCGCTGCCGCACGGATCTCGTAGCCGTCGGCACGCGCCGCTCCCCCGCTCGGCGTGTTGACGATCATGTCGATCTCGCCCGCGTTGATGAGGTCGACGATGTTCGTGTCGCCCGACTCCTGCGTCTCGGAGTACTTGCTCACCACCTCGACGGCGATGCCGTTGCGGGCGAGGATCTCGGCCGTGCCCTCGGTCGCCACGAGGTCGAAGCCGAGCTCCTGCAGGCGGTGGGCAGGGAGGATGACGGCGCGCTTGTCGTCGTCGGCGACCGAGATGAACACGCGGCCTTCGAGCGGCATGCCGCCGTAGGCAGCCTCCTGGCTCTTCGCGAACGCCGTCGGGAAGTCGCGGTCGATGCCCATGACCTCGCCCGTCGAGCGCATCTCGGGACCGAGGACGGAGTCGACCATGAGCCCCTCCTTGGTGCGGAACCGCTTGAACGGCAGCACGGCCTCCTTGACGGCGACCGGCGCATCGAGCGGGACGCGCGAGCCGTCCACATCGGGCAGGACGCCCTCGGCCTTGAGCTCGGCGATCGTGGCGCCTGCCATGATGCGTGAGGCTGCCTTGGCGAGCGGGATGCCGAGCGCCTTCGAGACGAACGGCACCGTGCGCGACGCACGGGGGTTCGCCTCGATGACGTAGAGCACGCCGGCCGAGACGGCGAACTGCACGTTGAGCAGGCCGCGCACTCCCACGCCTTCGGCGATCGCGTGCGTCGCCTCGCGGACGCGGTCGATCTCGGTGCGGCCGAGTGAGATGGGCGGCAGGGTGCAGCTCGAGTCGCCGGAGTGGATGCCGGCCTCCTCGAGGTGCTCCATGACGCCGCCGATGTAGAGCTCGGTCCCGTCGTAGAGCGCGTCGACGTCGATCTCCACGGCGTCGTCGAGGAACCGGTCGACGAGCAGCGGCAGGCCCGGGCCGATGATCGCCTGGTCGGCGATCCGCACGAAGTAGTCGCGCAGCGCCTCCGTCGAGTACACGATCTCCATGCCGCGGCCGCCGAGCACGAACGACGGGCGGACGAGCACGGGGTAGCCGATCTCCTCGGCGACCGCGATGGCGCCCGCCTCGTCGACCGCTGTGCCGTTGCGCGGAGCCACGAGGCCGGCGCGGTCGAGGAGGCGCGAGAAGAGCTCGCGCTCCTCGGCGAGCTCGATCGCGGCGGGGCTCGTGCCGAGGATGCGGTAGCCGGCCTCTTCGATGCCCTTCGCGAGTCCGAGCGGCGTCTGGCCGCCGAGCTGGCAGATGACGCCGAGGATCTCGCCGGACTGCGCCTCGGCGTGCAGCACCTCGAGGACGTCCTCGAGCGTCAGCGGCTCGAAGTAGAGGCGGTCGCTCGTGTCGTAGTCGGTCGACACGGTCTCGGGGTTGCAGTTGACCATGACGGTCTCGTACCCGGCGTCCGAGAGGGCGAACGACGCGTGCACGCACGAGTAGTCGAACTCGACGCCCTGGCCGATGCGGTTGGGGCCGGAGCCGATGATGACGACCTTCGTGCGGTCGGACGGCGTGACCTCGGTCTCGAAGTCGTAGCTCGAGTAGTGGTACGGCGTGAGCGCCGGGAACTCCCCCGCGCACGTGTCGACGGTCTTGAAGACGGGCCGGATGCCGAAGCCGTGGCGGACGCCGCGCACCTCCTGCTCCGAATCTCCGCGGAGTTGTGCGATCTGGGCGTCGCTGAAGCCGTGCTCCTTCGCGATGCGGAGGGTCGCGGCATCCAGCTCCCCCGCGTCCTTGACGAACGCGGCGACCTCGTTGATGAGGACGATCTGGTCGATGAACCAGGGGTCGATCTTCGTCGCCTCGAAGACCTGCTCGGCCGTCGCACCGAAGCGGAGGGCCTGCTGCACCGCGATGATGCGGCCGTCGGTCGGGGTCTTGGCGACCTCGAGCAGCTCGTCGACCGAGCGCGACTCGTCACTCCAGTGGAAGCTCGATCCTCGCTTCTCCAGCGACCGCAGCGCCTTCTGCAGCGCCGTCGTGTAGTTGCGGCCGATCGCCATCGCCTCGCCGACCGACTTCATGGTCGTCGTGAGCGTCGTGTCGGCGGCGGGGAACTTCTCGAAGTTGAAGCGGGGCACTTTGACGACGATGTAGTCCAGCGTCGGCTCGAAGCTCGCCGGCGTCACCTTCGTGATGTCGTTGGGAATCTCGTCGAGGCGGTACCCGATCGCGAGCTTGGCGGCGATCTTGGCGATCGGGAAGCCGGTGGCCTTGCTCGCCAGAGCGCTCGAGCGCGAGACGCGCGGGTTCATCTCGATGACGATGATGCGGCCGGTGGCAGGGTCGACGGCGAACTGGATGTTGCAGCCGCCCGTGTCGACGCCGACGGCGCGGATGATGTCGATGCCGATGTCGCGGAGCTTCTGGTACTCGCGGTCGGTCAGCGTGAGCGCCGGCGCGACGGTGATCGAGTCGCCCGTGTGCACGCCGACCGGGTCGACGTTCTCGATCGAGCAGACGACGACCGTGTTGTCGGCCGTGTCGCGCATGAGCTCGAGCTCGTACTCCTTCCACCCGAGGATCGACTCCTCCAGGAGCACCTCATTGGTCGGCGAGTCGTGCAGACCCGCGCCGCCGATCCGGCGGAGATCGGCCTCGTCGTACGCGAAGCCCGAGCCGAGGCCGCCCATCGTGAAGGACGGGCGCACGACGAGCGGGTAGCCGAGCTTCTCGGCGCCGGCGAGCAGGTCGTCCATCGAGTGGCAGATGACGGATGCCGCGACATCCGCCCCCGCGTCGAGCACGAGCTGCTTGAAGATCTGGCGGTCCTCGCCCTTCTCGATCGCGTCGACCTTCGCACCGATGAGCTCGACGTCGTACTTGGCGAGGATGCCCTGCTTGTCGAGCGCCATCGCGGCGTTGAGCGCCGTCTGGCCGCCGAGCGTGGGGAGGATCGCGTCGGGCTTCTCCTTCGCGATGATCGTCTCGATCACGGCGGGCGTGATGGGCTCGATGTAGGTCGCGTCTGCGAAGTCGGGATCGGTCATGATCGTGGCGGGGTTGGAGTTCACGAGGATGACGCGCACGCCCTCCTCGCGGAGGACGCGGCACGCCTGGGTGCCCGAGTAGTCGAACTCGCACGCCTGGCCGATGACGATCGGGCCCGACCCGATGACGAGGACGCTCTTGATGTCGTCGCGCTTAGGCATTCTTGTTGGTCTCCAGGGTCGCCACGACGAGGTCACGGAAGCGGTCGAAGAGGTAGTTGGCGTCGTGCGGGCCGGCCGCGGCCTCGGGGTGGTACTGCACCGAGAAGGCGGGGATGTCGAGCGCCCGGAGCCCCTCGACGACCTGGTCGTTGAGCCCGACGTGCGAGACCTCGATGCGGCCGTAGCCGTTGGGGCTGTCGAACGAGCCCTCGACGGGCGCGTCGACCGCGAAGCCGTGGTTGTGCGCCGTGATCTCGACGCGCCCCGTGGCCTTGTCGAGCACGGGCTGGTTGATGCCCCGATGGCCGAACGGGAGCTTGTAGGTTCCGAGGCCCAGCGCGCGGCCGAGCAGCTGGTTGCCGAAGCAGATGCCGAAGAAGGGCAGGCCGTCGTCGAGCACGCCGCGCAACAGGTCGACGTGGTCGCCCGAGGCGGCGGGATCGCCGGGGCCGTTCGAGTAGAAGACGGCGACCGGCTCGATCGCGCGGATCTCCTCGATCGTGACGTCCTGCGGAAGCACATGCACCTCGAAGCCGCGCGCCGCGAGGTTGTCGACGGTCGCCTGCTTGACCCCGAGATCGAGCACGGCGAGGTTGCCGATCCGCTCGCCCTGCGCGGCCGTCACCTCAGCGGCGGCGACCGAGACCGCGGCGGACAGGTTCTGCCCCGCCATCTCGGGAGCCTCGCGCACGAGGCGCAGCTGCTCGTCGGCGTCGATCGCCGCGGCATCCCCCGAGAAGATCCCGCCGCGCATGCTGCCCGCCGAGCGTATGTGGCGCGTGACGGCGCGCGTGTCGATGCCGCTGATGCCCACGACGCCGTCGCTCTCGAGCGCGTCGTCGAGCGACTCGTCGGCGCGCCAGTTCGACACGACGCGAGAGGGGTCGCGCACGATGTAGCCCGAGACCCAGATGCGACGCGATTCGGGGTCTTCGTCGTTCATGCCGGTGTTGCCGATGTGGGGCGCCGTCTGCAGGACGATCTGACCCGCGTACGAGGGGTCGGTGAGCGTCTCCTGGTAGCCGGTCATGCCGGTGGCGAAGACGACTTCGCCGAGGGTCGTGCCGTGTGCGCCGTAGGCGCGGCCGACGTGCCGCGTGCCGTCCTCGAGGACGAGGACGGCGGGATCGGACGAGAACGGGCTGGTCATGCGTCGGGTCCTGTCGAGGTGGGGGTGAGGATGGCGCCGACGGCGTCCGCGAGAGCGCGGGCCGAGGCATCCTGCGGTCGGAAGTAGGAATCGACGAGCGGGCCCTCGTCGGTGCGCCACTCGATGCGGACGAGGCCGTCCGGCTCGACGACGCGGTCGATCGCGACACTCGCCTGAGCGACGCCGGCGATGCGCGCCGAGGCGAGGAAGATGCGCGGCTGACCCGTGAGGTCGATCGCGACGCCCTCGCTCGTGACGGTGAGGTCGGCTCTCGAGCGGAACCCGAGGCCGCGGATCGCGAGACGCTCGAGGGGCTCGCCGTGCCGGGTGGTCGCGACGTACAGAACCGCGAAGAGCGCCGTCTGCGTCGCGCCGGCCGGGATCTCGCCGTGAGGCGCCGTGAAGCCCCGATCGCGCCGGACTCGGCGGTACCAGCTCCACGCCAGGAGCGCCAGGAGCAGGAGCGCGACGCCGATCATCACCAGGAGCGCGCCCTGCCGGCTCACGCGCGCACCCCCGGGCTGTCGAGCACCGCACCGTCGACGACGGTCGGGATGCCGCGGTTCAGCGTCCAGCGCACCTCGCCCGGAAGCTCCCGGCCCAGGTACGGCGAGCTGGCGCTCCGTCCGCGCAGGTCGTCGGTCGAGAACGACCGCACCGGCCGCGGATCGTAGAAGGTGACGGATGCCGCGTGCCCCGCGCGCAGCGGAGTGCCGTGCCCCTCCAGGCGGCCGATGCGCGCCGGCGTCCGCGACATGATGCGCGCGACGTCGGGCCACACGAGAAGCCCCGTGTCGACCATCGCCTGCTGGACGACGCGCAGAGCGCTCTCGAGCCCCACCATGCCGTTGGCCGCCGCCTGCCACTCGCAGGCCTTCGCCTCGACGGGATGCGGCGCGTGATCGGTGGCGACGATGTCGATCGTGCCGTCGGCCAGGCCCTGGCGCACAGCGAGCACGTCCTCCTCGCGCCTCAGCGGTGGGTTGACCTTGAAGCGCGCGTCGTATCCGCGAGCCAGCTCGTCGGTCAGGAGCAGGTGGTGCGGCGTGACCTCGGCGGTGACCTGCACGCCGCGGCGCTTGGCCCAGCGGATGATCTCGACCGACCCCGCCGTCGAGAGGTGGCAGACGTGCAGGCGCGATCCGACGTGCTCGGCCAGCAGCACGTCTCGCGCGATGATCGACTCCTCGGCGACGGCCGGCCAGCCGGTGAGGCCCAGCTCGGCCGAGACGCTGCCCTCGTTCATCTGGGCGCCCTCGGTCAGGCGGGGATCCTGGGCGTGCTGGGCGATGACGCCGTCGAACGCCTTCACGTACTCGAGCGCTCGCCGCATGATGAGCGGGTCCCACACGCAGAAGCCGTCGTCGCTGAAGACGCGGACGCGCGCGCGGGAGTCGGCCATCGCGCCGAGCTCGGCCAGCCGCTCGCCCTTCTGACCGACGGTGACCGCGCCGATCGGCTGCACGGTGGCGAACCCGGCCGCCTCGCCGAGCGCGAGCTCCTGCTCGACGACGCCGGCCGTGTCGGCGACGGGCGAGGTGTTGGGCATCGCGAAGACCGTCGTGAAGCCTCCGGCGGCCGCCGCCCGCGAGCCGGTGAGGATGGTCTCGGATGCCTCGTACCCGGGTTCGCGGAGGTGGGTGTGCAGGTCGACGAGACCGGGAAGGGCGACCAGGCCGCTCACGTCGACCACCGTCGCCCCCGCGCGGCTGAGGCCCGTGCCGACCTCGGCGATGACACCGTCCTCCACGAGGAGGTCGGCCGCCTCGCCGCCTTCGAGATGTGCTCCGCGGAAGAGGAGGACCTCGCTCATTCGTCGTCCTTCCTCTCGGGCGTGACGCCCGCCAGCAGCAGGTAGAGCACCGCCATCCGCACGGACACGCCGTTCGTCACCTGGTCGAGCACGGTCGATCGGGGCGAATCGGCGGCGTCGGCGGAGATCTCCAGGCCGCGGTTCATCGGGCCGGGGTGCATCACCATGCTACCGGTGCCGAGGGCCCGCAACCGTGTCGCATCCAGCCCCCAGCGGCGGGAATACTCCCGTTCAGTCGGGAAATACGCCGCGTTCATGCGCTCGAGCTGGATGCGGAGCATCATGAGCGCGTCGCATCCGTCGGCGATCGCCTCGTCGAGGTCGTAGCCCACGCGGACGGGCCACGCCGAGACGTCCTGCGGCACGAGGGTCGGCGGCGACACCAGGGTCACCTCCGCACCGAGCGTCGTCAGCAGCCACACGTTCGACCTGGCGACCCGAGAGTGAAGCACGTCGCCGACGATCGTGATGCGCAGCCCCGCGAGGTCGCGGCCGCGGCTCGCGTCGCCGAAGGTCCGCTTGCGGATGGTGAAGGCGTCGAGGAGCGCCTGCGTCGGGTGCTCGTGCGTCCCGTCGCCGGCGTTGACGACGCCCGCGGTGATCCAGCCGCTCGTCGCGAGGGTGCGGGGAGCGCCGGAGGCGCCGTGACGGATGACGACGGCATCCGCCCCCATCGCCTGCAGCGTCTGGGCGGTGTCCTGGAGCGACTCCCCCTTCGAGACGCTCGAACCCTTCGCCGAGAAGTTGATGACGTCGGCGCTCAAGCGCTTCGCCGCGGCCTCGAAGGAGATCCGCGTTCTCGTCGAGTCCTCGAAGAAGAGGTTGACGACCGTCTTGCCGCGGAGGGTCGGAAGCTTCTTGATCTCGCGGCGCTGGGTGTCGGCCATGTCCTCGGCCACGTCGAGGATGCGCAGCGCCTCGTCCCGGTCGAGCGTGCGGGTGTCGAGAAGGTGCCTCATGACTCGATCGTCACCTCCTCCGCGCCGTCTACCTCGGCGAGGCGGACGTTGACGCGCTCGTCGCGGGAGCTCGGCAGGTTCTTGCCCACGAAGTCGGGCCGGATCGGCAGCTCGCGGTGACCGCGGTCGACGAGCGTCGCCAGCCGCACGGCGGCCGGCCGGCCGATGTCCTGCAGTGCGTCGAGAGCCGCGCGGATGCTGCGACCGGAGAACAGCACGTCGTCCACGAGCACGACCGTCCTGCCGTCGATGCCGCCGGGCGGGATCTGGGTCGGCTGCGGAGTGCGGGTCGGGTTGCGGTGCAGGTCGTCGCGGTACATCGTGACGTCGAGCGCCCCGACGGGGACAGGCACTCCGCCGAATTCGGACACCAGTGCCGCGACGCGGTGCGCGAGGGTCACTCCTCGAGTGGGGATGCCGAGGATGACCAGGTTATCCGGGCCCTTGTTGGACTCGAGGATCTCGTGAGAGATCCGAGTCAGGGCCCGGGCTATGTCGGCCTCGTGCAGCACGGTGCGCGTGCTCATCCGCCGCTCCCTTCTCCGCCTCACGGGACGGGGTTAAAGGTTGCTGTGGTCCCCCCGAGCCTACCGGACCACGGTGCCGGAACCGTCGCGCGCCGACCGGTGCCGCACGGGCCTCTGCTCTCCGGCCCGCCTCGCGCGCGCCGCGCTCACCCGCGGATGAAGGACAGGCCCGTCAGCAATCTGACGTCCCACGTGACGTGGTCCTGCGGGGCGTACAGATGAGTGGAGATCGTCCCGGCCGCGACGTCGATCTGGTTGAGCCTCACCGGGTTGTTCGTGTTGGAGTGCACCGTCTGCAGCAGATATGCCACACGGTTGCCCTTCGCCGTCGTGACGACGCGCGACGCGGCGATCCCGACGTGTCCGCTCGTGACGATCTTCACGTTGGTGTACGGCGCGACGAGGCGATCGTAGATGTACTGCGGCGACGAGTCGCCGTACTCCCACTTGGTCTGCGATCGCCCTGCTCCGTCGATGAGGGCGTCGCCGCTCAGGTAGCTGTGGGTCTGGATGATGACGTTGTGCCCCGGGTGGGAGGCGATGACGCTCTCCGCCCATGACACGACGGCCCCGCGGGGCCACAGCTCGAGGTTCAGAACGAGCCAGCGGGCACCCTCCGCATCGAACACCGAGTACGTGTTGTCGACCTTCCCGGTCTCGAACGCTCCGGCGAGTGCCGCGTAGTCCGACGGGCGCCAGAACGTGTTGAAGGTCGTCGTCACGCGCTGATACTCGTACGTCCGGGGCGCGTCGCGCGCGGAGCCGCCGACGCCGGTCGCCAGCGTGTCGTGGTTGCCGATGCTCAGCTGGTACGGGATGCCCGCCTGGTTCAGCGGATCGGTGGCTGCTCGGGCGATGACGTACTGGGCGTGATCGTCGGTGTCCCAGTTCACGACGTCCCCCGTGTGGGAGACGAAGCGCAGGTCGAGCGCGGATCGGTGGGCGACGAGCCACTTCGATCGGTCGATGAAGCGCGAGCCCGCCCACGCGAAGACCTCCTGCTGCGTGTCGGGATAGATCGCGTAGGTGAACCAGCCATCGCTCGTGCTGGAGGACCCGTTGGCGTAGGCGGACAGCTGTATGCGGACGGCGTCGCCGACACGGTCGCCGCGACCGAGGACCACGATCTTCGCAGGCTTCAGGCGGGCCAGCTCTGCGCGGACGGACGCAGGGAGAGTGTCGGGAGCGGTGAGCAGGACCGGCCCGCGCTGGGCACCGGCGGCGGCGCCGCCGGCGAGGGCGTCGGGGAAGCCCGTGCCGGTGGCGACGTAGGCGATCGGCACGCCGGGCGCGAACGCGCTCGCGCTGAGCGCCGCGGCCGTGGCGTACCGGTCGCCGCCGGCGATCCTCGACACCGACCCCGTGGTGTACGACGTCAGCTGATTGCGCACGGTGTCGCTCACGCGGTCGCCACCGCCGAGCACGACGATCCTCGCCGGCTTGAGACGGGTCAGCTCGCCGCGGACGGACGAGGGCAGTGTGTCGAAAGCGGTGAGCAGGACGGGCCCCCGCTGCGCGCCGGCGGCGGCGCCGCCGGAGAGCGCGTCGGGGAAGTCCGAGCCGGTCGCGATGTACGCGATCGGCACGCCGGCTGCGAACGCGCTCGCACTGACCGCCGCGGACGTGGCGTAGCGGTCGGGGCCGGCGATCCTCGACACCGGCCCCGTGGTGTACGACGTCAGCGCACCCATCACCGCGTCCCCCACGCGGTCGTCGCCGCCGAGCACGACGATCTTCGCCGGCTTGAGGCGCGTCAGTTCCGAGCGGACCGACGTGGGCAGCGCGTCGGGAAGGGTGAGCAGTACCGGTCCGCGCTGCGCTCCCGCGGCGGCGCCGCCCGCCAGGGCGTCGGGGAAGTCCTCGCCGGTCGCGACGTAGGCGATCGGCACGCCGGGCGCGAAGGAGCTCGCACTGAGGGCCGCCGCCGTCGCGTACCGGTCTGCGCCGGCGATCCTCGGAACCGGGCCGGACGGCGAGGGCTCAGCCGCCGAGGCGACGGAGGATCCGATCTCAGCGCCCGAAGCGGGCGTACCGCCGACCGCGAGCGACAGCGCCGCGATCACCACCGCCAAGCGCACCACACCACGACGTGCCCGCATGCCCGCCTCCCCAGGAACTGACCCGAACAGCACCGACGAGTTGAGGCTTCCCCTGATGCGGTCAGAGGCGACTCATCCGGCATGCTACCGCGGCGGCTGGATCGGGGTCAGCCTTTTTTCGTCGCGACGCCCGCGGGGCGGCTCAGGGCCGAGTTGCCGGGACGGGCAGCGGAGATGGGCTCCCCGACCGAGCGGAGGGGTTCGGAACCACCGGGATCGGCCTTACGCGGCGGGCTGATCGGCGGCGGGAACGGCGTCCTCCTCGACGAGCGAGGCGCGGATCGGGTGCCCCTGCGAGGTGAGGCACTTCCCGGACGCGAGGTCCCACTTCCAGTCGTGGAGGGAGCACGTGAGCACGCCGTCCTCGATCTTGCCGGTCTTCGAGAGATCGGCGCGCAGGTGCGGGCACCGGCGCTGCACCATCCACTCGCCGAGCTGGGCGTCCTCGGTCTGGTCGGTCTGCTCGGCGTACCAGTTCTCGACGTACTCGATGCGGTCCCGCGACAGGCACTTCAGGAAGGTCGTGAGGAACTCGTTGAACTTGCCGCTGCGTCCCACCTCGAACTGCATCGACAGGAAGATCGAGTTGGACCAGTCGATCTCATGGTCGGCGATGTTCGTCGAGACGAGATCGGCGGGGATCGTGTACCAGTAGACGCACTCCTCGCCCGCGTACTCGCGGACCTTGGCCTTCGGGAAGTCGACGACCATGTCGAGCTCGCCGATGCGGAACCGCACGTTCCCGCCGACGCCGTTGCGTATCGTGCGGGCACGGCGAAGCAGGGGCTCCCACCACTCCTTGATCGCGGCGAGCATCTCGTCCGGCGGCAGGACGGGGGCACGGGATGCCTCCTCGGCGCGGATCTCGTCCTGACGGGAGTTCTGCTGCTCGGCGAGATACGCCCACTTGTCGTCGAAGATCCGGTCGATCTCGGCATCCGTGTACAGCGTCTGGGTCACCGAGAGCTCGCCGCCGGCGATCTCGACGACGGTCCCGGGAAGGAACTCGTAGCCCTTCTGCTCGGGGCGCACCTCGCGCATGTGCGCGAGGAACTCCCGCTGGTCCGTGAAGATCGCGTCGCCTGCGAGGCCCTGGCCGTTGTACTTGAAGAGCTCTTCGCGGAGGAACATGGGCGGTCCCGCCATCGGGAAGACGTGCTCGGCATCCACCTTCTCGATGTAGTACATCGCGCGCTTGTTCTGCGCGTCACGCTTGAGCTTGGCGAAGTTCTGCTTGGACTCCTGCGGCAGGTCGTAGACCATGGGCCACCAGATCGCGCCGGAGACCTGCGTGAAGTACGCCTCGGGCTTGGAGAACGACATGAGCCTGTCCAGATCGAGCGGATGCGAGTCGTTCTGATTCAGGATGCTGGCGGTGCCGTCGTCGACCGACAGCGAGGAGTCCCCGATCGGGCCGTCGCTCGGCGCCCGGAGCGGAGTGATCATGACCTTGAGCGGGCCGAACTCCAGCGGCACGCCCGCCTGCGTGTAGACGATGTTGTCGTAGCCGGCCTTGCGGAGATCCTGCTCGAGGTCGTCGGTCGGGTATTCGGGGAGCAGCACCGCGATGGACTTCGGCACGACGCGCTCCATGAGCGCGGGGTCGAAGTGGTCGCGGTGCCGGTGCGAGACGTAGAGGAAGTCGGCGTTGCCGTACTTCTCCCAGTCGAGCCCGCGGTTGTCGGGGAAGGGGAACCAGGAGCCGAAGAAGGTCGGTCCGATCACCGGATCGCACAGGATGCTGCCGCCCGCCGTCTCGATGAACATGCCCGCGTGGCCGAGGCCCGTGATGCGCATGGTCTCTCCTTTCCGTCTTCGAGTGTAGGCACCGCCCGGGGTCGTGCCCGAGGGTGCGCGCCGGGAAGCCGATCGTGTCAGGATGCGCGGGCGATGCGCGCCAGCACCCCGTGCACGAACGACCCGGAGTCGTCTGTCGAGAACTCCTTCGCGAGCTCGACGGCCTCGTCGATCGCGACCGCGGTCGGCACGTCGTCGTTGTAGAGGATCTCCCACGAGCCGATCCGCAGCAGGGCGCGGTCGACGGCGGGCATCCGCGCGAGCGACCAGTCCTTGGCGAAGGTCGTGATCTGCTCATCGATCGCGTCGCGGTTGTCGATCACGCCGTCCACGATCTCGCGCGCGTAGAGCCAGGACCCCTCACGCGCCGGCTCGCTCGCGGCGCGCTTGGCCTCGGCGGCGAGGATGGATGCCACGTCCTCGCCGCGGACGTCGGCCTGGAAGAGGATGTCGAGCGCGCGCTTGCGCGCCTTCGTACGGGCACTCATCAGACGGTGGGAACGGACGCCGCCGCGGTCAGTTCACGCGACCGAGGTAGTCGCCCGAGCGCGTGTCGACCTTGACCTTCGTGCCGGTCTCGAGGAAGAGGGGGACCTGGATCTCGTAGCCCGTCTCGACGGTCGCGGGCTTCGTGCCGGCCGACGAGCGGTCGCCCTGGAGGCCCGGCTCGGTGTAGGTGATCTCGAGGACGACGGATGCCGGGAGCTCGATGTAGAGCGGGTTGCCGTTGTTCAGCGCGATCTGCACCTGCTGGTTCTCGAGCAGGAAGTTCTTGGCGTCGCCGACCGTCGCCGCCGGAACGGTCAGCTGGTCGTAGTCGGCGACGTCCATGAAGACGAAGCCCTCTCCGTCGTTGTAGAGGTAGGTGAAGTCACGGCGGTCGACGTTCTCGATCTCGATCTTCGCGCCGGCGTTGTAGGTACGATCGACGACCTTGCCCGAGACGACGTTCTTGAGCTTCGTGCGGACGAACGCGCCGCCCTTGCCGGGCTTGACATGCTGGAACTCGACGACGCTCCAGAGCTGTCCGTCGATGTTCAGGACGACGCCGTTCTTGATGTCTGCGGTCGATGCCATGGCTGAAGGAGTTCCGTTCGTGAGGGTCTTCGGGCGGAGGCCCGACGTTCGATTCTAGTCTGCCGGTCCGTGCGACTTCACCGGACGGCCGGGACGCCGGGTTCCACCCGCGGTCTCGGGCTTCGGATGAAGGCTCACAGCCCCACCCGGGTCAGTTGTCGGTGAGGCCCGTGACCACGCGGATGAGCCGCTCGACCGCGGTGGCGTAGCCGGCGACGCCCTCCCCCACGACGTGCACCACGGCGACGTCGGCGACGTACGAGTGGTGACGGAACTCCTCGCGGGCACGCACGTCGGAGATGTGCACCTCGGCGACGGGGAGCGCGACGGCCGAGAGGGCGTCGCGCAGCACGACCGAGGTGTGCGTGAGGCCCCCGGGGTTGATGACGATCCCCGCGCAGTCCTCCCGCGCGGAGTGGATCGCGTCGATCAGGACGCCTTCGTGATTGCTCTGCACGGCTCGCAGCTCGAAGCCGCGGGCGGCCGCGGCATCCGCTGCGATCCGCTCGACGTCGGCGAGGGTGGCGGTGCCGTACACGTCGGGCTCGCGCGTGCCCAGGAGGTTGAGGTTGGGTCCGTTGACGAGCAGGAGGCGGCGCGGCGACGGCATGACCGCACCCTACCAGCCGCCCCGAGCGTGGCTCAGACGGTCGCCGCGGGGTCCTGCGCGGTGTCCTCCGCCCGATACCGCTCGAGCAGCTCCTTCTCGCGGTCGCGCTTCGGGAAGAGGAAGAAGACCAGGACGGCGCCGACCAGCACCGCGACGATGCCCGCGAGGTAGGCCCAGTCCTGACCCTGGAGGAACGAGGTCTTCGCGGCCTGAGTGATGGCGTCGGCGTACTGCGGGTACTGCTGCGCCACCGTCTCGGCGCTGGCGAAGGACTTCTGCAGCTGCGTCTCGACGCTCGCGGTCACGTCGGAGGCGTCCTGCGAGGACGAGATCTGGCTCGCGAACGAGGCGGCGTACCCGGCGGTGAGCAGGGCACCGAGGATCGACTGCATGATCGCTCCGCCGAGATCCCGCTGCAGGTCGGCTGTACCCGACGCCATGCCCGCGCGCCTGACCGGCACCGCACCCGTGAGCGAGTGGGATGCCGGGGTGCCGGCGAGGCCCACGCCCGCGCCGACGAAGGCGTATCCCAGCCCCACCATCCAGTACGGGGACCCCTCGTTCCACAGCAGCAGCATCGTGACGAATCCGAGGAGGACCGCCGCGTATCCGATGAGAAGCGTGAAGCGCGCGCCTCGCGACTCCACGAGCTTCGCCGAGCGCGGCGCGAGGAGCACCATGAAGACCGCGGCAGGGAGGATGGCGAAGCCCGACTCGATCGTGGAGTAGCCGAGCACGTTCTGAAGGAACTGCTGGCCGATGAACATCGCGCCCATGAGCGAGCCGAAGACGATGATCCCGGCGACCGCCGCGACCCAGAAGATGCGGCGTCCCGCGATGTGGAGGTCGTAGAGCGGGTTGCGGGCCCGGCGCTGGCGGAGGAGGAACGCCCCGAGTGCGGCGAGGCCGATGATGCTGAGGCTCAGCACGAGCGTTCCCGCGTCGGGGACGCTTGCGAAGTTGATGGCGAGGATGACGGCGCCGACCAGGACGGCCGAGAGGATGCCGCCGAGGTTGTCGACGGGATCGGTCGCCTCGTTGACGTGGCTGGGTATCACCCGGATGATCAGGGGGATCGCCACCACGATCAGCGGGATCGTCACCAGGAAGACCGAGCCCCAGTCGAACACCTCGAGGAGCGAGCCCGAGATGAGCGGGCCCAGCGCCGAGATCGCCCCGCCGGTCGCCGACCACAGGGCGATCGACCGCGTGCGGGCCGGACCCGACCAGAGCGCGGTGATCAGCGCGAGCGTCGTGGGGTACGCCATGCCCGCCGCGATGCCGCCGATGATGCGGGCGATGATGAGGACGTCCACGGTGGGTGCGAAGGCGGCCAGCAGGCAGGCGGGCAGCGAGATGGAGACGCCGAGCAGCAGCATCATCTTCCGGCCGTAGCGGTCGCCGAGCGCGCCGAGCCAGAGCACGGATGCCGCGAGCCCCAGCGAGTAGCCGACCGCGACGAGATTGAGCTCCGTCTGAGACGCGTCGAAGGCGAGGCCGATATCGGGAAGCGCGACGTTCGCCACCGCGAGCGGCAGGTTCGCGACGGCCGCGACGAGGATGAGGGTCGTGAGGACGGCGCCCGCACGCGCGGGCTTCGTCGACGTGTCGGTCATGGCGAGCGACCTCCTCGGGTTCGCGGCGCGCACCCCCGCGCCGCCGGAACCGATCCTGCCGAGGCGGCGGTGGCCGCGCCACCCTCCTCGCCCGCTCCGGGTGATCACGGGCGACTCGGCGTCAGCCGGCGACCTCCTGGTAGGCGGCGAACAGGAGCGACTCGTCCGGCGCCTGCAGCACGGTCGGGCGCGCGATGTCGTCGAGCACGATGAAGCGCAGCATCCCCCCGCGGCTCTTCTTGTCGCGCTGCATCGTCGCGAGCAGCTGCGGCCACGCGCCGGCGCGGTAGGTCGTCGGCAGGCCGAGAAGGGTCAGGATGTCGCGGTGCCGCAGGGCCGCCGCATCCGGGAGCCGCCCCGCCAGGCGCGAGAGCTCGGCGGCGAAGACCATGCCGACCGAGATCGCGGCTCCGTGACGCCAGCGGTAGCGCTCGGCGTGCTCGATCGCGTGGCCGAGCGTGTGCCCGTAGTTGAGGATCTCGCGCAGCCCCGCCTCGCGCAGGTCCTCCCCCACGACGCGCGCCTTCATGTCGATGGCGAGCTCGATCGAGCGGCGGAAGGCGTCGCTTCGCGGGTCGACGGATGCCTCGGGGTCGGCCTCGACGAGATCGAGGATCTCGGGCGCCCAGATGAAGCCCGCCTTGACGACCTCGGCGAAGCCCGCGACCCTCTCGTTGTGCGACAGCGTGTCGAGGAGATCGAGGTCGCACAGCACGGCGCGCGGTGCCCAGAAGGCGCCGACGAGGTTCTTCCCCTCCGCCGTGTTGACGCCGGTCTTGCCGCCCACGGCGGCGTCGACCATCGCCAGGACCGTGGTGGGGACCTGCACGACTTCGACGCCGCGCAGCCACGTCGCCGCGACGAAGCCCGCGAGATCCGTCACCGCACCGCCGCCGAAGCCGACGACGGCGTCGGTGCGGGTGAAGTCGGCCTGGCCCAGAACCTGCCAGCAGAACGCCGCGACCTCGATGCGCTTGCCCTGTTCGGCATCCGGGATCTCGGCCAACAGCACCTCGCGATCGCCCCTGAGCGCCTCGCGCAGGCGCTCGGCCTGCTCGGCGAGCGTCGGCGGGTGCACGACGAGGACCTTCCGGGCCGCGGGCGGCAGCTTCTCGCCGAGGAGCGGGAGGATGCCGCGCCCCACCGTGATGTCGTAGGGGGCGTCGCCCGACACCGGGATCGTGGTCGGGTCGGGCACTTCGTCTCGCATCTATGTCTCCTTGTCGGTCGAGCGGGCCCAGGTCGCGATGGCCTCGACCACGTGCTGCAGCGGGCCGCTCGACGTGTCGAAGGTCACGTCGGCGAGGTCTTCGTAAAGGGGCCGGCGCGCGGTGTAGATCTCGAGCCAGCGGGCCGCGGCATCCTCCGCCTGGAGGAGGGGGCGCTCGGTGTCGCGGATCCGTCCGGCCACCACGTGGGGCTCCACCGTGAGGAGCACGACACGGTGGTGCGCGAGATCGGCGCGCGTCTGCGCGTCGAGCACGGCGCCCCCGCCGAGCGAGACGACTCCCCCGGTCTGCAGGCCCTCCTCGACGGCGGCGCGCTCGAGCGCGCGGAAGCGCGCCTCTCCCTGGATCGAGAAGATGTCCTCGATGGGGCCGTGCGCGCGCACGACCGCGATGTCGGTGTCGAAGAAGCTCACGCCGAGCGCCTTCGCCACCTTCCGTCCGATGCTCGTCTTGCCCGCGCCCATCGGGCCGATGAGGACGAGCGCCGTCATGCGTCGGCGAGGGCGGAGTCGCTCTCGGCGCCGAGCCCGGCGTCGCTCGCGTGGGTCGTACGCAGGGTCGCGGGAATCGCAGCGAGGTAGCCCTCGAGGTTGCGGCGCGTCTCGCCGACGCTGTCGCCGCCGAACTTCTCCAGCACGGCCTCCGCCAGGACGACCGCGGCCATCGCCTCGGCGACGACGCCGGCGGCGGGGACCGCGCACACGTCCGACCGCTGGTGATGCGCGGCGGCGGTGTCGCCGGTCGCGACGTCGACCGTCCGCAGCGCGTGCGGCACGGTCGCGATCGGCTTCATGCCGGCCCGCACGCGCAAGACGGTCCCGGTCGACATCCCGCCCTCGGTGCCGCCCGCGCGGTCGGACGCCCGCGCAATGCCGTCGGTCGTGGCGAAGAGCTCGTCGTGCGCCTGCGAGCCGCGACGGGTTGTCGTGAGGAAGCCGTCGCCCACCTCGACGCCCTTGATCGCCTGGATGCTCATGAGCGCCTGCGCGAGCCTGCCGTCGAGGCGGCGATCCCAGTGCACGTGCGACCCGAGCCCCGGCGGAAGCCCGTACGCGAGCACCTCGACGACGCCGCCGAGCGTGTCGCCGTCCTTGCGGGCGGCGTCGACCTCGGCGACCATGCGGACGCTCGTGCCGGCGTCGAAGCACCGCAGCGGGTCGGCGTCCAGCGCCTCGACGTCGTCGGGAGCCGGCAGCGCGGCGTCTTCGGGCACGCGAACGGGACCGATCGAGAGCGTATGACTCACGAGCCGGATGCCGAGCTCGCCGAGGAACGCCCGGGCGAGCGCGCCGAGAGCGACGCGGGCGGCGGTCTCGCGCGCGCTCGCACGCTCGAGGATCGGACGCGATTCGTCGAAGTCGTACTTCTGCATGCCGACGAGGTCGGCATGACCGGGGCGGGGGCGCGTGAGGGCGGCGCCGCGGCCCCGCGACTTCTCGGTGAGGTCGACGGGCTCGGCGCTCATGACCTCGACCCACTTCGGCCACTCCGTGTTGCCGATGCGCAGCGCGATGGGGCTGCCGAGGGAGAAGCCGTGGCGCACCCCGCTCGAGATCGTGAGCTCGTCCTCTTCGAACTTCATGCGCGAGCCGCGCCCGTAGCCGAGCTTGCGGCGCGCGAGATCGGCCTGGATGGCGGCGCGCGAGATGGGGACGCCCGAAGGCAGGCCCTCCATGATGGCGACCAGTTCGGGACCGTGCGATTCGCCGGCCGTGAGCACGCGGAGCATTGATCTAGTCTCCCACGACCGCTTCGCGCATCGCGGCGAGCACGGAAGACTCGTCATCGAGGGGAACATCCGGGTCGCCGGCCGTGAAGATGCGGATCTGGAGGAGGGCCTGGTGCAGCAGCATGCCGAGCCCCGACATCGCACGGGCGCCCGCGCGCTCCCAGGCCGATGACAGGGCGGTCGGCCAGTGTCCGTACACGACGTCGAGGAGGAGCCCGCCGGAGCCGGCGAGCGCGTCGGCCGCGGCATCCGTCACCTGCGCGTCACCCGGCAGCGTCGCGATCGTGACGGCTACGGGGGCATAGGCGGAACGCGCGAAGTCGACGACGGTCACGACGACGCCGAGCCGCTCCCCCAGCTCGCGCAGCGGATCGGCGGCGGCTCGGCGCCGCGCGACCACCTCCACTCGCTGCGCCCCGAGCTCGCCGAGGGCGACCAGCGCGGACGTCGCGGTGGCGCCGGCGCCGACGATGCGCGCGCGGTCGACGGCCGGGAGGCCCTCGTCGCCCAGGGCGCGGACGATCCCTCCCACGTCGGTGTTGAAGCCGAGCGGGCCCGCGCGGTCGAGGAGGAGCGTGTTGGTCGCGCCGGTCAGGGCGGCGCGCCGGTCATTGGAGCGCGCTGCGGCGAAGGCGACTCCCTTGAGCGGCATCGTGAGCGACAGCCCGCGCCACGACCCGTCGAGAGAGGCGAGCTGCGCGGCGAACTCGGCCTCGTCGACCTGCCGGCGCCCGTAGGTCCAATCGCGCCCGAGCACGCGATAGGCGGCGGCATGCAGCTCGGGTGAGCGACTGTGCGCGATGGGATCGCCCCACACCTCCAGCCGGCTCGCGTCGGCGCTCAGCACTTGCCCGGGTTGTCGGAGCACCACTGCTGCCACTGCTTGACAGCCTGCTCATGCTCCGCCCCGGTCGTCGTGAAGATCGTCTCCCCGCTGTCGGGGTTCACCGTCACGAAATACAGCCACGGGCCGTCGACGGGGTGCATCGCCGCGTCGATGGCCAGGTCGCCCGGGTTGGCGATGGGACCCTTCGGCAGACCCGGATGCCGGTACGTGTTCCACGGGTTGTCGTCGTCGAGCGCCTCCTGCGACGACGACACCGTGCCGTCGTGCATCTCGCCGAAGCCGTACTGCGCCGTCGAGTCCATCTGCAGGTACCCGAAGGTCTGGTCGTTGGTCGGAGCCAGCCGGTTCTCGATGACGCGGGAGACCTTGTAGAAGTCGTCCTCGAAGCGCGCTTCGCGCTGGATGATCGACGCCACCGTCAGCACCCGCTGCCGGTCCTCGGCAGGGACTCCCGCGGTGTCCAGCGACTCGATCGTCCGGTTGACGAGGGTCTGGATGACGTCGGTCGGCGTGGCTCCGGGGTCGAACGTGTACATCGCGGGGAAGAGCCAGCCCTCGAGGCTGTCGGCCGGAACACCGAAGGTCGCGGGATTCGCCGCGGCGGCCTGGAACTCCTCGAGCGGCATGCCGAGGCTCTCGGCGAGGATGGGCAGCGTCTGGTCGACGGTGAGCCCCTCGCGGACGAGAGCGGAGTTCTCGAGCTTCGACGCCGGGTCCTGAAGCGCCGTGAGGGCGGCGTCGGACGTCATCTTCTGCTGCAGCCGATAGACGCCCGGGTAGAAGGTGGGGTTCTGTCCGGTCTCGACGAGCATGTCGTAGAAGGCCTCGGGCGTCTTGGTCACGCCCGCGTCGTACAGCGTCTGAGAGATCGTCCCGCCGGTGTCGCCCTGAGAGATCGTGACGAGCGCCTCGCCGGTCGCCTGGCCCGCCTCGTAGTCCTTCGGCTCCTCCCAGCCCATCAACTCGCGGATCTGGTCCTCGTAGGTGTTCCACACCCACAGGCCCCCCGCGGCGATGCCACCGAGGAAGAGCAGCACGATCGCCAGAGCGATCCATCCGCCGACGCGGCGCCGGCGCTTGTTCGCGGGTGGCGGAGCGTGGCCGAGGTCGTCGGACGAGCTGCGACCGGTGAAGAGGTCCTCGAGGCTCGCCTGCGAGGCGACGGAGCGGGGCTCGTCGGCGGGCGTCATCGACGACGCGTCGCGGGGTGAGGCATCCGTCATCATGACGTCGTCGAACGTCGTCGCGGGGAGGACGGCGGTTGCCGGAACCGGCGCCCGATCGGCCGGCGCCCGATCGACCGGGGCCGGATCGGCCGGCGCGGGATCGTCCGGCGCGGCGTTCTGGACGGGCTCGTCGGGCTGGTCCGCGCCCGCTGCGGCAGCGCCTGCGGGGACCTGACCGGTGCGCGCCGCCTCGGCGGCAGCGGCTTCGCGCGCGGCCCGGCGCGAGAGCGGGGCGCCGGCGTTCTCCGTCCGCTCCGAGCCGGCATTCGGCGTGCCGGCCGATTCGTCGGGCTGTCGCGGAAGGGATGCCCCGGGGGCGATCGGCTCTCGCGAGGGCGAAGCGGACGCGGGTCGCTCTCCAGGGGACGTCACGGCGGATGCCGTCGCCGATCCGACGGTCGGAGCGGGGCGTGTCGTCGTCGTGAGCGGCCCGTGCACGAAAGCGCCGGCCTCGTCCGGTCCGGGGACCAGGGGCGCCGGCGAGCGCCGGGGTCCGGGAAGTGCGCCGTCGCGGGTCCGCGGATCGGGCAGCTTGCCGAACAGATCCGCGAACGGATCGTCGAACGGCGACGGCGAATCGGGCATTGTCAGGCGTGCTCCTGCTCCGGGGGTACGGGGAATCCGGGAGGACGCCCCGTGCTCTTCTCGACATCGAGAGCCTGCTGCAGCAGCACCACGGCGGCGACCTGGTCGACAATCCTACGAGACTCGCGCTGAGTTCTGCCCGCACCCCGCAGCGCCGAGTGCGCCGAGACGGTGCTGAGCCGCTCGTCGACAAGCCGGACGGGAACGGTGGATGCCTCGGCGAGCGCCTGGGCGAACGCGCGCGCGTCCGCGGTCGAGGGGGTGTCTCCCCCGTTCAGGCTGATCGGCAGACCGACGACGAATTCGAACACCGCGTGCTCGTCGCCGATCGCGAGGAGCCGGGCGATCGAGGCATCGTCGCGCGCCACCGTCTCCACCGGCGTCGCGAGGAGGCCGTCCGGGTCGGAGCGCGCGACGCCGACGCGGGCCCTGCCCACGTCGATGCCGAGGCGCACCCCGCGTCGGAAGTCCGTCACGCCGCTCCGAGGGCGTCTCTGACCGCCGCGAGCGCGGCCGGCAGTGCCGAGGCATCCGTCCCTCCGCCCTGGGCGACGTCGTCGCGACCACCGCCGCCGCCGCCGAGCGCCGCGGCGGCGGTCTTCGCGAGGGCGCCGGCCTTGGCGCCGGCCGCGCGGGCGGCGTCGTTCGTGACGGCCACGACGACGGGGCGTCCGGAGACCTCGGCGCCGAGTGCGACGACCGCGGCGTCGGAGCCGAGCCGGTCGCGGACCTGGAGGGCGAGCGAGCGCACGTCGTCGGCCGACGTCGCCGACCCGAGCGACTCAGCCACGACCCGGTACGAGCCGATCTGCGACGCGCTCCTCGCCAGCTGCGGCAGGCGGTCGGCGAGAGCGCGGGACTCGAACGCGGCGATCTTCTTCTCGGCCGCCTTGAGGCTCGCCTGGAGCTCGGCGATGCGCGCGGGAAGCTGGTCGCGCGGCGTCTTGAGCGTCGCGGTCAGCTGCGACACGATCGCCCGCTCGGCGGCCAGCGACCGGAAGGCGTCCAGGCCCACGAGGGCTTCGACGCGCCGGTTCGAGGCGCCGACGGACGACTCGCCGACGAGGCTGATGAGCCCCACCTCCGAGCTCGTCGCCACGTGGGTGCCGGCGCAGAGCTCGCGCGACCAGGGACCGCCGATGTCGACCATGCGCACGGTGTCGCCGTACTTCTCGCCGAAGAGCGCCATGGCCCCCGCGGCTCGCGCCTCATCCAGCGGCAGGACCCGCGTCGTGACCTCGAGGTTGTCGCGGACGGCGTTGTTGGCGATCTCCTCGATCTCGGACTTCGTGGCGTCCGACAGCGCCTGACCCCACGAGAAGTCGAAGCGCATATACCCGGCGCGGTTCAGCGAGCCGGCCTGGGTCGCGGTCTTGCCCAGCGTGTCGCGGAGGGCCGCGTGCACGAGGTGCGTGGCGGAGTGCGCCTGCCGAGCGGCGCGGCGGTTCACGGCGTCGACGACCGACGTCGCGGGCTGCCCGACGCCGACCTCTCCCGACGAGACCTCGACGGTGTGGCTGACGAGCCCGGGAACGGGCTTCTGCACGTCGAGCACCTCGAGCTCGAATCCCGGGCCGACGATGACGCCCTTGTCGGCGACCTGACCGCCGGACTCGGCGTACAGCGCCGTCTCGGCGAGGATCACCTCGGCGATCTGTCCCGCCGACGCGCGGTCGACCGAGACGCCGTCGACGAGGATGCCGAGCACGCTCGACTCGGTCTCGAGGTCGGTGTAGCCGGTGAAGGTCGTCTCGCCCTGGGCACGCAGGTCGCGGTAGACGCTCGTATCGGCAAGCTGCCGCTTGCGCGAGCGGGCATCCGCCTTCGCCCGGGCGCGCTGCTCCTGCATGAGCGTGTCGAACGCGGAGCGGTCGACGGTCAGCCCGGCCTCCTCGGCGATCTCGAGCGTGAGGTCGATGGGGAATCCGTAGGTGTCGTGCAGGAGGAATGCCTCGGCGCCGGCGATCGTGGTGCCCCCCTCGGCCTTCGTCTGGGCGAGCGAGTCGTCGAGGATCGTCTCCCCGGCCGCGAGGGTGCGCAGGAACGTCGCCTCCTCCGCGAGGGCGTACTGCGAGATGCGGGCCCAGTCGTCGGCGACGACGGGATAGGCGTCCTTCATCGCGTCGCGCGAGGCGGTGAAGAGCTCGGCGAAGGTCGGGCCGTCGACGCCGAGGAGCCGCATCGAGCGGATCGCGCGGCGCATGAGACGGCGGAGGATGTAGCCGCGGCCGTCGTTCGACGGCGTCACACCGTCCGACAGCAGCATGAGCGAGGAGCGCACATGATCGGCGACGACGCGGAAGCGCACGTCGTCCTCGTGGTTCGCGCCGTACGTGCGGCCGGACAGGGCGACGGCGCGATCGAGCACGGGGCGCACCTGGTCGGTCTCGTACATGTTGTCGACGCCCTGCTTGATGAACGCGACGCGCTCCAGGCCCATGCCGGTGTCGATGTTCTTGGCGGGAAGCTCGCCCACGATGTCGAAGTCGTACTTCGACCGCACGTTCGTGATCTCGTACTGCATGAACACGAGGTTCCAGATCTCGACGTAGCGGTCGTCGTCGGTGGCGGGACCGCCGTCGATGCCGTACTCGGGTCCCCGGTCGAAGAAGATCTCCGAGCAGGGGCCGGCGGGACCCGGAAGGCCCGTGCTCCAGTAGTTCGTGTCCTTGCCGAGGCGCTGGATGCGGTCCTCGGGGAGGCCGGTGAGCTTCAGCCACAGATCGTGGGCCTCGTCGTCCTCCTCGTAGACCGTGACCCACAGGTCCTTCGGGTCGAAGCCCAGTCCGCCGTCGGCATCGGAGGTGGTCAGCAGCTCCCACGCGAAGCGGATGGCGCTCTCCTTGAAGTAGTCGCCGAAAGACCAGTTTCCGAGCATCTGGAAGAACGTGCCGTGGCGCGGC
This sequence comes from Microbacterium sp. BK668, assembly GCF_004362195.1. Lineage (NCBI taxonomy): Bacteria > Bacillati > Actinomycetota > Actinomycetes > Micrococcales > Microbacteriaceae > Microbacterium > Microbacterium sp. BK668. Next base: position 2,736,666 of record NZ_SNWG01000001.1, on the reverse strand, counting down.
GTCTTGCCGACCTCTTCGATGTCGTTGGTGCGAAGGCACTTCTGCACGTCGGCCGCGCGCTGATACGGGGCCGGCACATCGCCGCTCAGGTACGGGATGAACGGCACCATGCCGGCCACGGTGAAGAGCAGGGCCGGGTCGTCGGTGACGAGGGACGCCGACGGGACGATGGTGTGATGGTTCTTCTCGAAGTAGTCGAGAAAGCGCTGCGCGATCTCCGCGGTCTTCATTCGTGTGTATGTTCCTCGAGGGCGAGCGGCGGGAGGGGCCCTTTGCAGGGCGGTTCGCGCAGCAGGTCAGTCGTTGAGCTTCTCAGCCGCCGTCGGGGCGGTCTGTCGGGCCTGGGTCGCCGACCCGGTGGCCGAAGCGATGACGTCGGATGCCGCATCCTGCGCCGCCGACAGGGCATCGCCCGCAGCGCCGGCGACGTCCGAGGCGGCGTTCTTGGCGGCGTCGACCACTCCCGCGAAGCGCGCTTCCTGCTCCCGGTAGGCGTCGCTCATCCGGTCGGTGAACTCTCCGATGCGCGCGTCGACCTCGGCGAGCAGTTCGTGTCCGCGCGGGTCCTTGTTGACGAGATGCGCGACGACGAAACCGCCGATGACGCCGAGCAGGAACCACAGGACGTTCTTCATGTCATCACTCCTCGGCCGCGGTTCGCGGCATCCCCCCATCGTAAGCGGAAACGACGGAGGGCGCCGGGTTCCCCCGGCGCCCTCCGCACACCGTGATCTGTCGGGCGGTGCTATCGAGCGGCGTAATACTCCACGACGAGCTGGACGTCACCGACCACGGGAACCTCGGCGCGCTTGGGGCGACGCACGAGGCGGGCCTGCAGCTTGTCGAGCTCGACCTCGAGGTAGCCCGGGACCGGGGGCAGGACCTCGGCGTGACCGCCGAGCGCCGCCACCTGGAAGGGCTCGAGGCCCTCGCTCTTGGTCTTGACGTGGATGAGCTGGCCCGGCTTCACGCGGAACGACGGGCGGTCGACCAGCTGGCCGTCGACGAGGATGTGCCGGTGCACCACGAGCTGGCGCGCCTGGGCGGTCGTGCGGGCGAAGCCGGCACGCAGCACGAGGGCGTCGAGGCGCATCTCGAGGAGCTCGACGAGGTTCTCACCCGTCAGGCCGTCCTTGCGGCGGGCCTCGTTGAAGGTGTTGCGCATCTGCTTCTCGCGGATGCCGTACTGCTCGCGCAGACGCTGCTTCTCGCGGAGGCGGACGGCGAAGTCGCTGTCCTGCTTGCGCTTGGTGCGGCCGTGCTCACCCGGAGCGTAGGGACGCTTCTCGAGGTACTTGGCCGCTTTGGGGGTCAGCGCGACGCCGAGCGCGCGCGAGAGACGGACCTTGCGGCGGTCCTGGGACTTCGTTGCCACGAAGTGTTCCTTCCGATGACGCGGCCGTGTCCCTCACGGCTCGCGGACGTATCGCCTCTCCTCGCCCTGTCCGGGATGCACGCCGGGGCATGCCAGAAGGTGGTGAAGAGGAAAGGGGATGCCCGAAAACTCCGTTTCGAGCCGTTCAAGTCTATCAGAACCGGCCTCACTCCCTGATGATCCGCGAGCCGCCCGCCCTTCCCCTCGAACGCGCCGCCGACCTCGCACATCCGCGCCTCACCTCGCACTGTCCCGCTGCATGCGAGTGCGGGTTCGCGCGCGAGTCTGCGAACTCGGCGATGAGAGGCGGTACGCCGGGACGGACGGCCATCGCGCGCAGGGGACGGGGTCACTCGCCGGCGAGGATGCGGCGGATCTTCTCGAGCCGGGCCTGCACGTCGCGCTCCTGCCCGTGGCTGGTCGGCTCGTAGTAGCGCCGGCCGCGCAGCTCGTCGGGCAGGTACTGCTGGGCGACGACCCCGACCTCGCTGTCGTGCGGGTAGGCGTAGCCCTTGCCGTGACCCAGGCGCTTCGCACCCGGATAGTGCGCGTCGCGCAGGTGCGCCGGAACGCGGCCGAATCCGCCGGCGCGAACATCCGCGATCGCCTTGTCGATCGCGAGGTACGCGGCGTTCGACTTCGCGGTCGTCGCGAGGTACGCCGTCGCCTCGGCGAGCGGGATGCGGCCCTCGGGCATGCCGATGAACTGCACGGCGTCGGCGGCGGCGACCGCGAGCGGAAGCGCCTGGGGATCGGCCAGCCCGATGTCCTCCGCAGCCGAGATGATGAGCCGCCGCGCGATGAACCGCGGGTCCTCGCCCGCCTCGATCATGCGGGCGAGGTAGTGCATCGCGGCATCGACGTCGGAGCCGCGGATCGACTTGATGAACGCGCTGATGACGTCGTAGTGCTCGTCGCCCTGCCGGTCGTAGCGCAGCAGCGCGCGGTCGACGGCCTGCGCGACGTGGTCCGCCGTGAGGGCGATCTCGTCGTCCTCGGCCTCGCTCGCAGCGATGGATGCCGCGGCCTCGAGCGCCGTCAGGGCGCGCCGGGCATCGCCGGAGGCCAGGCGGACGAGCGCGTCGCGAGCCTCCGGGAGGAGCGACACCGCGTCGGCGAGGCCCCGGGAGTCCGCGACCGCGCGATCGACGAGCAGGCCGAGATCCTCGTCGGTCAGGGGCTTCAGGGTGAGCAGCAGCGAACGGGACAGGAGCGGCGAGATGACCGAGAAGGAGGGGTTCTCGGTCGTGGCGGCGATGAGGACGACCCATCCGTTCTCCACGCCGGGGAGCAGCGCGTCCTGCTGCGCCTTCGTGAACCGATGGATCTCGTCGAGGAAGAGGATCGTCGACATCCCGTACAGGTCGCGCTGCGTCAGCGCCTCCTGCATGACCTCACGCACGTCGCGGACACCCGCCGTGATCGCCGACAGCTCGACGAACCGGCGACCCGACGAGCGCGCGATCGCCTGCGCGAGCGTCGTCTTGCCCGTGCCGGGCGGCCCCCAGAGGATGACGGAGGTGGCCGTGGTCGCGGCATCCGGATCCGCGAGGGCCACCAGCGGAGAGCCTCGCCGCAGGAGGTGCCCCTGCCCGGCGACCTCGTCGAGGGACGTCGGTCGCATCCGCACCGCGAGCGGCGTCTGCCCCTGGAAGAGCGCGGCGGTGGAGGTCACCCGACCAGGCTAGTCGCGGCGTCGGACGCCGGCTCGACGCGGTTTGGCGGCCCGTGGCGCGTTCAATAGGATCGTCCCGGCCCTGGGCGTCCAGGGGAGCGAGGGAGGTCCCGTGGCGACCGGTGGCAAAGACCGTTCCGCGCGCGAAGCGCGGGAGCGGGCGCGGGTTTACCAGGCGCGGCAGCAGCTGCACGACGACCAGGCGCGCCGCCGCCGGCGTGACAATCTCATCGCGGGCATCGGCGGTGGACTGCTGATCCTCGGTGTCATCAGCGCGCAGACCGCCTACTTCACGGTCGGCCCCGGTGCCCCCGAGCCCACCCCGAGCGTCACGCCCTCGCCCGCCACCACGCCGGAGCCGACGGACTCGCCGGCCCCCTCCGAGGAGCCCGCGCCCGCCCCCTCCGACGAAGCGACGCCGAGCCCGTCCGCCAGCTCCTGACGGTCGGCGATCCGGCGGGCATCGGGTGGCAGCGGGCCTGAGCGGACGGTGCCGCCCGTACTAGGCTTGATCCGTCCATCCCCCGCAGGCGGCGAGAGCCGCATTGAGGTGCATCCCGTGACTGCCGCAGCAGACCCCACTCCCCAGCCCACCACCGACGACGAGGCACAGGCGCCGGACGCCGTCGAGCTGAGCGACGCTCCCGGCGACGACGCGCCCCCGTCCACGGAAGAGCCGTCGACGAGGGAGCCCGGCCCCGAGGCCGAGGCTCCGAGTGGGCCGGGCGCCGAGGCCGAGACCCCGGGCGAGACGGAGAGCGCTGGCGAGCCGGTCATCGAGCCGGCCGCTTCAGACGAGTCGGTGGGCGAGGCGCAGGACGCCGCCGTCGCGACCGAGGAGGAGCCCGCCGCTGCCGACTCCGCCGAGCACGGCGCGCCGGCGCCCCGGGCGACACCCGCTCCCGCGCCGCGTCCCATGCCGACCCCTCGCCCGCCGGCAGGCACCGGGCCTCGGGTGCCGGCGCCGACCGAGCCGTGGGGTCGCGTGGACGAGGACGGCACGGTGTCGGTCCGCGAGGGCGACCAGTGGCGCGTCGTGGGGCAGTTCCCCGATGGCACACCCGAGGAGGCCCTGGCCTACTTCGAGCGCAAGTACACCGACCTCGCGAGCGAGGTGACCCTCCTCGAGGTCCGTCACCGCCGGGGCGGCGCATCGGCGGCCGACCTGCGCGCCGCCGCGAAGACCGTGTCCGACAAGATCTCCGGCGCCGCCGCCGTGGGCGACCTCGCGTCGCTCGAGGCGCGCGTGGCCGCACTCACCGAGTCCCTCTCCGCAGCGTCCGAGACCGAGGCGGCCGCCGCTCGCGAGGCGGTCGACGAGGCCATCAAGAGCCGCACCGAACTCGTCGAGCGTGCCGAGGCGCTCGCGGCGCGCGATCCGCGCACCGTGCAGTGGAAGCAGGCGTCCGCAGAGCTGACCTCGCTCTTCGACCAGTGGCAGCTGCAGCAGCAGAACGGCCCGCGCCTGCCGAAGTCGACGGCTCAGGCGCTGTGGAAGAGGTTCCGCGACGCCCGCGCCACGGTCGACAAGCACCGCCGCGAGTTCTACGCCGAGCTCGACGAGGCCCATAAGGCGGTTCGCGACCGGAAGGCGAAGCTGGTGGAGCGGGCGGAGGCGCTCGCTCCCAAGGGCGAGGACGGCATCGCCCAGTACCGCGAGCTCCTCGAGCAGTGGAAGACGGCCGGGCGCGCGGGCAAGAAGGCCGACGACGCCCTGTGGGCGCGCTTCAAGGCCGCGGGCGACGCGCTGTACTCCGCCCGCGGAGAGCGCGAGGCGGCCGATGCCGAGGCATCCCGCGAGAAGATCACCGCGAAGCGGGCGCTCCTCGACGAGGCGCGGGCAGTCGCCGACGAGCGGGACCTCGGCAAGGCGCGGGCGCTGCTGACGAGCATCCAGCGCCGCTGGGACGACATCGGTCGCATCTTCCCGCGCGAGGCCGAGCGCGGCCTCGACGACGACCTGCGCAAGATCGAGCAGGCCCTGCGATCGCGCGAGGACGCCGACTGGAAGCGCAACGACCCCGAGCAGAAGGCGCGGGCGAACGACATGACGCGCCAGCTGACGGAGGCGATCGAGAAGCTCGAGCAGGAGCTCGCCGCGGCGGAGAAGTCCGGCGACAAGGGTGCGATCGCAAAGGCGAAGGAAGCGCTCGAGGCGCGCAAGGGCTGGCTTCGCGCCCTCGGCGGGTGACGCCGCCCCTCCGCCTCCGTTGTTTCGGAGAGGTTCTCCACAACGGCACCGTCCAGTCGGATCGGGCTTCCCGGCGTGCGGCACACTGCCGTAGTGACCACGCCCTTCCTGTACTTCCCCGGCGACCGCCTCTCCCCCGCCGAGCTCTCGGCGGCGCGGCTCGACGGCGATGTCGTGGAGCTCGGCGAGGCCTACATCCCGGCAGACGCGGTGGAGACGCGGGCACTCCGTGCCGGATCGTTGCGCGGCATCCTCGGCGAGACGCTCGCCGCGACGCATCTGAGCGCGGCGTGGGTGCATGGCGCTCTCCCCGAGCCGCCGGCCCGGCATACGGTGCAGCGTGCCGTCCCGTGGCGGATCCACCAGGTCATCGACCGTCGCGCGATCTACCGCGATCCGGAAGTGGCGACCGACGACCTCTGGCGCATCGGCGGCGTGCTCGTCACCTCGCCGCAGCGCACCCTCGCCGACCTCGCGCGCGTGCCCGACGACGACTACGCCGAGGCCGCGCGCCTCGTCTCCGACGCGTTCCCGGGCCTCGCGCTGGAGGCCGTCGCGTGGTTCGAGCAGCGCCGGCCCGTGCCGCACAAGCGCACGGCCGTCGCCTTCCTCCAGGGCCTGTCGGCGCGGTCGGCTCAGGAGGACGTGACGCGGTAGACGTCGTAGACGGCGTCGATGCGCCGCACGGCGTTGAGCACGCGGTCGAGGTGCACGATGTCGCCCATCTCGAACACGAACCGGCTCAGCGCGAGGCGATCGTTCGTGGTCGAGACGGTCGCCGACAGGATGTTCACGTGGTGCTCGCTGAGCACCCGGGTCACGTCGCTCAGCAGGCCCGAACGGTCGAGCGCCTCGACCTGGATCTGCACGAGGAACACGCTCTTGGTCGTCGGAGCCCAATCGACCTCGATCAGACGCTCGGGGTCTTCCATGAGCGACTTGACGTTGGTGCAGTCGGCTCGATGCACCGAGACACCGCTCCCCCGCGTGACGAAGCCCACGATCTGGTCGCCGGGCACCGGCGTGCAGCACTTCGCGAGCTTGACGAGGATGTCGGGGGCACCCCGGACGAGCACGCCCGAGTCGCCGCCGCGCGGCGCGCGCGAGCGGCCCACCTGCGGGAGGTCGATCGGGCCGGTCGTCGTGTCGCTCGCTGCCACGAGCGCCGTGACCTTCTCGATGACCGACTGCGTCGAGACGTGGCCCTCTCCGACGGCCGCGTACAGGGCCGAGACGTCCTCGTAGCGCAGCTGCTGCGCGACCTCGGCGAAGGAGTCCTGGCTCATGAGGCGCTGCAGCGGCAGGTTCTGCCGCCGCATCGCGCGGGCGATCGACTCCTTGCCCTGCTCGATCGCCTCTTCGCGGCGCTCCTTGGTGAACCAGCCGCGGATCTTGCTGCGGGCGCGCGTGCTCTTGACGAAGCCCAGCCAGTCCTGGCTGGGGCCGGCATCCGGATTCTTCGACGTGAAGACCTCTACGACGTCTCCGCTCTTGAGCTCGGACTCCAGCGGCACGAGTCGGCCGTTGACCTTCGCGCCCATCGTGCGGTGACCGATCTCGGTGTGCACGGCGTAGGCGAAGTCGACCGGAGTGGCGCCGGCCGGAAGGCCGATGACCCGGCCCTTCGGCGTGAAGACGTACACCTCCTTCGCACCGATCTCGAAGCGCAGCGAGTCGAGGAACTCGCCGGGGTCGGCGGTCTCGGCCTGCCAGTCCGAGATGTGCGCGAGCCACGCCATGTCGGCGTCGACCGATTTGGAGTCCGGCTTGCCGCCGGCCATCTGCTCCTTGTACTTCCAGTGAGCCGCGACGCCGTACTCGGCCTGCTGATGCATCTCGTTCGTGCGGATCTGGATCTCGACCGTGCGCCCGCCCGGGCCGATGACCGTCGTGTGCAGCGACTGGTAGAGGTTGAACTTCGGCGTCGCGATGTAGTCCTTGAATCGGCCGGGAAGCGGCGTCCAGCGCGCGTGGATGGCGCCGAGCACGGCATAGCAGTCCCGCACGCTGCCGACGAGCACCCGGATGCCGATCAGGTCGTAGATGTCGTCGAACTCCCGACCGCGCACGACCATCTTCTGGTACACCGAGTAGAGCTGCTTGGGGCGGCCCATGACCCGGCCTCGGATGCGCAGGTCCCGCAGATCGGCGTCGACGGCGGCGATGACGTTGTGCACGTACTGCTCCCGCTGCGGGGTGCGCTGGCGCACGAGGCTCTCGATCTCGGCGTAGAGCTTCGGGTGCAGGACGGCGAAGGACAGGTCCTCGAGCTCGGACTTGATGGTCTGGATGCCGAGGCGATGCGCCAGCGGCGCATAGATCTCGAGGGTCTCGGTGGCCTTCTTCTGGGCCTTGTGGGGCGGCACGAAACCCCAGGTCCGGGCGTTGTGCAGACGGTCGGCGAGCTTGATCAGGAGCACGCGGATGTCGCGCGACATCGCGACGATCATCTTGCGGACGGTCTCGGCCTGAGCGCTCTCGCCGTACTTGACCTTGTCGAGCTTCGTCACGCCGTCGACGAGCATCGCGACTTCGTCGCCGAAGTCCGCCGTCAGCTGGTCGAGGGAGTAGTCGGTGTCTTCGACCGTGTCGTGCAGGAGCGCCGCCGCGATGGCACGCGGTCCGAGCCCCAGGTCGGCGAGGATCTGCGCGACGGCCAGCGGATGCGTGATGTAAGGCTCGCCGCTCTGCCGAGTCTGGCCGGCGTGGGCGCGTTCGGCGACCGTGTACGCCCGCTCGACGATCGACAGGTCGCCCTTCGGATGGTGCGTGCGCACCGTCCTCAGCAGCTGCTCGACGTCGTCACGCCGCGCCGAGCGGGAGAAGATCCGTGGGACGAGCCGTCGAAGCGAGGAGGTCTGCTGGGTCGTCGCAGACGAGGGGACGGTCTCGGTCATACCGGTCGTCTCCCCTCCGCTGGATCCGTCAATCCTACGCCAGCGGAGGTTCCGCCCGGACCGGTCAGGCCGGGACGACCGCCCGCTCGCGCGCCGTCAGCACCCGCTCGTCGCGGGCCTTGACCAGGGGCTCGTTCTCGCGCAGGAGCGAGTACAGCGGCGCGGCGACGAAGATCGTCGAGTACGCGGCCACGATCGTTCCCACGAAGATCGACAGCGAGATGTCGGTGAGCGTCTGCGCGCCGAGCCACAGGGCGCCGATGAACAGGATGGCGCCGGTCGGCAGGATGGCGACGACCGTCGTGTTGATCGAGCGGACGAGCGTCTGGTTGACCGCGAGGTTGACCGACTCGCCGAACGTCCGCCCCGATACTTCCCCGTCCTCGCTGGTGTTCTCCCTGATCTTGTCGAAGACGACGGTCGTGTCGTACAGGGCGTACGACAGGATCGTCAGGAAGCCGATGACGGCGGCCGGGGAGATCTCGAAGCCGAACAGCGCGTAGATGCCGATCGTGATGATGAGCACGTCGACCAGGCCGATGATGGCGGCGGCGGACATCTTCCACGTGCGGAAGTACAGGCCGAGGATGATGAAGGTCAGCGCGAGGAAGATCGCGAGTCCCCACAGCGACTGACGGGTGACGTCCGCACCCCAGCTGGGTCCGATGAACGATGCGGTCACCTCGCTCTCGGGCACGTTGTACGCCTCGGCGAGAGCCGTCGTCACCTCGCGCGTCTCGGCGGAGGTCATCTGGTCGGTCTGCACGCGGATCGTGTCGGATCCGACCGTCGTGACCTTCGTCGCGGCGTCGGGGACCACGGAGTGGACAGCATCCTCCGCCGTCGTCTGGTCGGTGCTGCTGACACCCGAGACGGTGAACTGCGAGCCGCCCGTGAACTCGATCGAGAACTGGATCGGACGGAACAGCGGCACCAGCACCGAGCCGAGCACCAGCGCGGCGGCGATGATGAACCACAGCCGGCGACGGCCGACGAACGGGAACGACGTCTTGCCGGTGTAGAGGTCGTTGCCGAGCTGACTCATGGAGCGCATCAGTCGTTCCCCTCCTTGCCGGGCGTGCCCGGTTTCTCCTTGACGGCCGTGGTCGTCTTCGCGCCGTCCGAGGCGGCGAGCTCGGCCTGCTTGCGCTCCGCGATCGTCTGGCGGCGCTCCGCTTCACCGCGCGAGCGGGCGTTGCGGCGTGCGGCCTGCGTGGCCGGACCCGTCGTGACGGGCGCGCGGAACTGCGCTCGTCCGCGATAGACCGCCCCGAGCGCCGCGGGGTCCATGCCCGAGAGCGGATGCCCCGATCCGAAGAACTTCGTGCGGGCGAGCAGCTGCATCACGGGGTGCGTGAACAGGATGAAGATCAGGACGTCGATCACCGTCGTGAGGCCGAGGGTGAAGGCGAAGCCCTTCACGGTGGCGTCGGCCAGGATGTAGAGCACCACGGCGGCCAGGATGTTGATCGACTTCGAGATGTAGATCGTGCGCTTGGCACGGCCCCAGCCGTCCTCGACGGCGCCGGTGATCGACTTGCCGTCGCGGAGCTCGTCTCGGATGCGCTCGAAATAGATGATGAACGAGTCGGCGGTGAAGCCGATCGACACGATGAGCCCCGCGACGCCCGCGAGGGACAGGCGGAAGCCCATGCGCCAGGCCAGGATGCAGATCGTGATGTACGTGAGCACGCCCATGACGACGAGCGACGCGATGATGACGAATCCCAGCGCGCGGTAGACGATGAGCGAGTAGAGCGCGACGAGCGCGAGGCCGATGAGGCCCGCGATGAGACCGATCGCCAGCTGCTGCGATCCCAGCGTGGCCGAGATCGTGTCGGAGCTGACCACGGCGAAGCTCAGCGGCAGCGCACCGTACTTCAGCTGGTCGGCCAGCACCTTCGCCGACTCCTGCGTGAAGTTGCCGGTGATGCTCGGCTTGCCGTCGAGGATGACACCCTGCATCGCGGGTGCCGAGAGGACGTAGCCGTCGAGGACGAAGGCGAACTGGTCGAGCGGCGACTGCGCGCCGTAGAGCCGCTGGCTGATCTGGCCGAAGGTCTCGGTGCCCTCGCCGTCGAAGGAGAGGTTGACGGCCCAGACGCCGTTGTTCTGCTGCAGGCCGAAGGTCGCATCCGAGATCGACGACCCGTCCAGCTCCACCGGGCCGAGGATGTACTTGACGCTCCCCTCGGTGTCGCACGTGATGAGCGGCTCGTCGGTCGGCTCGCTCGCGGGGTCGTTGGCGTCGCTCGCGCAGTCGTACGCCTGGAACTCCGCCTGGAGCGCCGGCGTGATCCACGCCGGATCGCTCGCGTTGGTCGGCGAGGCGGTCGGCGTCGCCTGGAGCGACGGATCCGGCGTCGGATACGGGGTCTCCGCGCCGTCCTCCCCCACGAACGTGTTGGCCGGGGCGCCGGCGAAGAGGACGGGCCGCAGCTGGAGCTGCGCCGACGCCTCGATGCGCTGACGCGTCTCGTCGTCGGCCTCGCCGGGGATCTGGACGACGATGTTCTTGCCGCCCTCGGTCGTGACATCCGCTTCGCCGACGCCGGATGCGTCGACACGCTGGCGGATGATCGTCACCGCCTGATTCATCTGCTCCTGCGAGGGGTCCGCGCCGTCGGCCGTCTGGGCCTCGAGGATGATCTGCGTGCCGCCCTGCAGGTCGAGGGCGAGCTCCGGCGTCCACGAGCTCGCCTTGAACACGTAGACGCCGAGGGCGTTGATTCCGAACAGCACGGCGGTGATGGCGACGAGGCCGATCAGTGCGCGCCAAGCATGACGGACGGGAGTGGATGTGGCCACGAGGGGTCAGCTTTCTGGAGTGCCCGCTCAGGGGCGGAGGGTCAGGCCTTGGGCTTGGTGTCCGTGTCGTCGACGCCGGGGTCGACGGCCGACTTCTTCTCGGCCGCGGCCTGGTCGTCGCTGATCGAGCTGATGGCTCCGTTGGCGACTCCCGCGACGTACTCGGCTTCGCTCGCCTCGGCCTCGATGAACTCGTCCTCGGTCACGGCGCCCGCGCCGGGGTCGACCACGCGGAGGATCGCCTGGCTGTGCACCTTGATCTCGACGCCCGGGGCGATCTCGACGACCGCCGGCTGGTCGAGGTTGTCGGCGTCGTACGCGACGATCGTGCCGTAGAGGCCGCCCTGCAGCAGCACCTCGGCGCCGGGCACCGTCTGACGGGCCTTCGCCTCCTGCTCGGCCTTCTGCTTCTGCATGCGGCGGCGCGAGCTCCAGAACATGAAGACCAGGAGGACGACCAGCAGAATGATCAGGCCGTAGTTGGCGAAGAACGTCGCGAAGTCCATGAAGCTGTGGAGACCTTTCGGGTCCGGCGCACGCCTCGGCGGCGTTGCCTTTGAGAAGGAGGATCGGCGAAAGCCTTCAGTGATTATAGGTCATCGAATCTCAGCGCCGAGTCGGCGTGCGGCACGCCCAGGTGGGCGTAGGCGGGCGGCGTCGCGATGCGTCCGCGGGGCGTGCGTCCGAGGAAGCCGATGCGCACGAGGTACGGCTCGACGACCGATTCGATCGTCTCGGCCTCTTCGCCGACGGTGACCGCGAGCGTGCTGAGCCCGACGGGCCCGCCGCGGAAGCGCCGCACGACGGCATCCAGCACCGCCCGGTCCAGGCGGTCGAGCCCGATGGCGTCGACGTCGTAGAGGTCGAGGGCGGCGCTGACGGTCGCGACATCCGCGTGCTCTCCGGCTCCCCCGCGGTGCACGACGAGGTAGTCGCGGACGCGGCGCAGGAGCCGGTTGGCGATGCGGGGGGTTCCGCGCGAGCGCCGGGCGATCTCGGAGCGTCCTTCCGGCGGCAGGGTGACCCCGAGCATGGCCGCCGACCGCTCGATGACCCGCTCGAGCTCCTCGACCTCGTAGTACTCCAGATGCGCCGTGAAGCCGAAGCGGTCGCGGAGGGGATTAGGCAGCAGCCCCGAGCGGGTCGTCGCGCCGACGAGGGTGAAAGGAGACAGATCCAGAGGGATGCTGGTGGCCCCGGCGCCCTTGCCTACCATGATGTCGATGCGGAAGTCCTCCATCGCGAGGTACAGCATCTCCTCGGCCGACCGCGCCATGCGGTGCACCTCGTCGATGAAGAGGACCTCGCCGGGAGTGAGGCTCGAAAGCAGCGCCGCGAGGTCGCCCGCATGCTGGATCGCCGGACCGCTCGACAGCCGCAGCGGACGGCCGCTCTCGTGCGCCACGATCATGGCCAGTGTCGTCTTGCCCAGTCCGGGCGGACCGGAGAGCAGGATGTGGTCGGGCGGTCGCTGCTGGATGCGGGCGGCGTCCAGCAGCAGCTGGAGCTGGCCGCGCACTTTCTGCTGTCCGACGAACTCCGCGAGCGACGTCGGCCGCAGGGCGCCCTCGATCGCGAGCTCGCCCTCGTCGACGGGCTCGCTGGGATCGGTCAGGTCATCCACCCGCCGGCTCCTTCCGCGCGGGGCCGAGCATCGCGAGCGTCAATCGCAGCAGTGCCTGCACGGATGCGCGGTCGGCGGCGGACGCGTCGTCGGCGACCGAGGCGACGGCTTCGGCCGCCGTGCGCTCCGACCACCCGAGGCCCACGAGTGCCTGCGTCACCTGCGCGGAGACGGCGGGCGAGGCATCCACCCCCGCGGAGGAGGCGGCTCGCGGAGCCGCGAGCTTTCCCGCCAGCTGGACCACGATGAGCTTCGCCGTCTTGGGCCCGATGCCCGAGACCCGCCGGAACGGCGCATCGTCGTCGGCGGCCACCGCGTCGGCGATCTGCCCGACGGTAAGCGCCGAGAGGACGCCGAGGGCGGACTTGGGTCCCACGCCGGTGACGCCGAGAAGCAGGCTGAAGACGGCGAGCTCCTCGCGCGTCCGGAAGCCGAAGAGCAGGAGCGCGTCCTCGCGCACGATGAGGCTCGTGTGCAGCTGCAGCTCGTCGCCGACGTGGCATGCCCGCGCCACCTGCGGCGTGACGGCGACCGAGAGTCCGAAGCCCCCCATCTCGACCACGACCGAATCGACGTCCGCGTGCAGGACGCGCCCGCGCAGGGAGGAGATCATGCCGCAAGCCTAGAGAGCGGTTCGGACTTTTGTTCGACCGACACGCGATCCTCTCAGCGGCCGGCGAGGCGCTCCGCGTGAGCCCACGCGCGCTGGGCGGGCGTCAGCGCGCGGGTCGAGGGAGCGACCGGGGTGTCCGCTCGCCACGCGTGGCAGAGGGCGAGGGCCAGGGCGTCGGCCGCGTCGGCGGGCCGGGGGATGTCGTCGAGGCGGAGGATGCGCGCGACCATCGTCTGCACCTGGCGCTTGTCGGCGTTGCCGTAGCCCGTGATCGCCGCTTTGACCTCGCTCGGCGTGTGCGTCGCGGCAGCCAGGCCACGCTCTCCCGCCAGGAGCAGAGCGATGCCGCTCGCCTGCGCCGTGCCCATCACGGTGCCGCGGTTCTGCTGGGCGAAGACCCGCTCGACCGCGACGACGTCGGGGCGGTGCGCGTCGAGCACCGCGCGCAGCCCGGCCGCGATGAGAGCGAGCCGCCGCTCGATCGGAAGCTCCGGGTCCGAGCGCACCACGCCCACGTGCACGAGCGTGGCCGTGCGGTCGCGAGCGACGTCGACGACCCCGACGCCGCAGCGGGTCAGGCCCGGGTCCACGCCGAGGACGCGAACGGATGCCGGAGCGCGAGTCACTCCCCCACGCTAGGGGCCGTCGCCGTCACAGCGGCCCAGGCGCGCGGCGCCGAAAGGATCGACGAGACCCGCCGGACATCCCGGCGGGTCTCGTCGTCGCGCGCCGGCGAGCGCCTACTCGTCCTCTTCGAGCTCCGCCTGCACCTCGGGGGTGAGGTCGAAGTTGCTGTAGACGTTCTGCACGTCGTCGCTGTCCTCGAGCGCGTCGATGAGGCGGAAGACCTTGCGCGCGGTATCGGCGTCGACCTCGACCTTCAGGTTCGGCACGAACTCGACGTCGGCCGACTCGTAGTCGATCCCGGCGTCCTGCAGTGCCGTGCGGACGGTGACGAGGTCGCTCGCCTCGGTGATCACGGCGAACCCCTGCGCGTGCGGCTCGACCTCTTCCGCACCGGCCTCGAGCACAGCCATCATGACGTCGTCCTCGGTGGTGTTCTCCGCACCCACGACGATGACGCCCTTGCGGGTGAAGTTGTACGCGACGCTGCCGGGATCGGCGAGCGTGCCGCCGTTGCGGGTCAGAGCCGTGCGCACCTCCGCCGCGGCGCGGTTCTTGTTGTCGGTGAGGCACTCGATCATGAGCGCGACGCCGTTGGGGCCGTAGCCCTCGTACATGATGTTGAGGTACTCGACGGACTCGCCCGAGATGCCGGCCCCGCGCTTGATGGCGCGATCGATGTTGTCGTTGGGGACCGACGTCTTCTTCGCCTTCTGCACGGCGTCGTACAGCGTCGGGTTGCCTGCGAGGTCCGCGCCGCCGAGCTTGGCGGCGACCTCGATGTTCTTGATGAGCTTGGCGAACGACTTGGCACGGCGCGCGTCGATGACGGCCTTCTTGTGCTTTGTCGTCGCCCACTTGGAGTGGCCGGACATGCCGACGATTCTACCGGCGGCGCGTGCGTCCCGCCGTCAGACGGCGAGCTTGCGGAGCGTGCGGAGGTTGCGGTTGGTCGTCCGCGGCTTGTACGCGGCCTTGGCGAGGAGCTTCGCGAACGGCGTATCGGTCGTGGTGCCTTTCGCGGGATTCCAGTAGACGACGCCCGGTCCGGCCTCGACCGGGTCGACCGAGGGGTCCAGGGATGCCGCGGCATCCGTCAGCTCGTCGCGTGTCTCGTCGTCGACGCAGAAGATCACCCAGGGCTGGCGTGCGGCATCCGTCTCGTCGAAGGGGAAGCCGTCGATCGCGGAGGCGAGCTCGTCCTGCGTGACGAGGACGATCCAGGCGTCGTAGCCGAACCGCTCCCGCAGGCCCGCCTCGATCTCGCGCTTGAGCCCGGCGCGGGCGCGCGGCGCGACGTCGGCCCGGAACGTCACGTTGCCGCTCGCGAGCACCGTGCGCACCGAGTCGAATCCGAGCCCGCGGAAGACCTCGGCGAGCTCCGCGCTGCGGATCGTGATGCCGCCGACGTTGACTCCGCGCAGGAGCGCGACCCACTCGGTCACAGCGCGAACTCGAATCCGAAGCGCGATGAGAGGAGGGCGACGAGGTCGCGGGGCATCTTGGTGAGGTAGGCGGGAGCGGGGACGAGGGTGTCGGGACCGCCGATGAAGGGGAAGTAGACCGGCCCGTCGGTCATCGCCTCGACGGAGTCGCGGACGGCGATGATGTCGGAGCCGATCCGGCGGAGCGCCGTCAGGGTGATCGGCGACGCGAGCCGGAGGGTGTCGCTCACCGGCATGCGCCAGTGCGGCAGCGTGTCGCCGCGGCGGGCGTGCTCGTCCTCCGTGAGCGGCCCGAGGATCCGGCCCCATGCGCCGATGCCCGGCATCGAGAGCGTGCGGTCCCACACGAAGATCGTGTCGCCGGGCTCGGTGAACCCGACCAGCTCGTGGGACCACTCGAACCGGCGGTCCCCGGACGACTTCGGCGCGCTCAGCGCATCGCCGACGACGCCCCGCGAGGGTGCGATGAGCCAGTACCGCTCTTCGGGATGATCCCGCCACCAGTCGTTGATCCCCATGCCTGAGAATCTAACGTCCCGCGCGGCGCTTGCTCAGACTGCGGCGCGCACGCTGTGCAGGAACCGCTCATGGAAGCGGGTCTCCCCCGACACCTCCGGGTGGAAGGCCGTCGCGAGGATGTTCCCCTGCTCCACGGCCACGACGCCGCCGTCGGGAAGCGCCGCGATCGCCGTCGCGCGCTCCCCCACCTCCGTCACCAGCGGAGCCCGGATGAACGCGGCACGCACCGGCCCGCCGTCGAAGCCGTCGACGGTCAGGTCGGTCTCGAAGGAGTCGACCTGGCTGCCGAACGCGTTGCGGGCGACGACGACGTCCAGGCCGCCGAACGTCTCCTGTCCCTCGATCGCGCCCGTGATGCGATCGGCGAGCATGATCATGCCGGCGCACGTTCCGTACACGGGCATGCCCGAGGCGATCGCGTCGCGGATGGGATGCTGCATCCCGAACGCGCGCGAGAGCTTGTCGATCACGCTCGACTCGCCCCCGGGGATCACGAGGCCGTCGACGGCGGCGAGCTCCGACGGGCGGCGGACGAGCGACACCTCGGCGCCGAGTCCCCGCAGGACGGCGGCGTGCTCGCGCACGTCCCCCTGCAGGGCCAGGATGCCGATGTGCGGCGTGCGGCCCGAGGGGCTCAGCGCGTCACCAGCCACGCTCGGCGAGGCGGTGCGGTGCGGGGAGGTCGGAGACGTTGATGCCGACCATCGCCTCGCCGAGTCCGCGCGAGACGTCGGCGATGACCTTGGCATCGTCGAAGAACGTCGTCGCCTTCACGATCGCGGCGGCACGCTCGGCGGGGTTCCCCGACTTGAAGATCCCCGAGCCGACGAACACGCCGTCGGCGCCCAGCTGCATCATCATGGCGGCGTCGGCCGGCGTCGCGACGCCCCCGGCGACGAAGAGCACGACGGGGAGCGTGCCGGTCTCGGCGATCTCCGCCACCAGCTCGTACGGCGCCTGGAGCTCCTTGGCGGCGACGTAGAGCTCGTCCTTCGAGAGGGCCGTCAGCGCGCTGATCTCGCCCTTGATCTTGCGGATGTGCTTCATCGCCTCGGAGACGTCGCCGGTCCCCGCCTCGCCCTTCGAGCGAATCATGGCGGCGCCCTCGTTGATGCGGCGCAGCGCCTCGCCGAGGTTGGTGGCTCCGCAGACGAAGGGGACGGTGAAGCCCCACTTGTCGATGTGGTTGACGTAGTCGGCGGGCGAGAGCACCTCGGACTCGTCGATGTAGTCGACGCCCAGCTCCTGCAGCACCTGCGCCTCGACGAAGTGCCCGATGCGGGCCTTCGCCATGACCGGGATCGAGACCGCCGAGATGATTCCGTCGATCATGTCGGGGTCGCTCATGCGCGACACGCCGCCCTGGGCGCGGATGTCGGCCGGGACGCGCTCGAGCGCCATGACGGCGACGGCGCCAGCATCCTCGGCGATCTTCGCCTGATCCGGGGTGACGACGTCCATGATGACGCCGCCCTTCAGCATCTCGGCGAGACCGCGCTTGACGCGGGACGAACCGGTCGTGGGGGAAGACATCGATAGACTCCTCGGGATTGGCCTAGGCCAAAAGATAGCACGGACCAGCACATAGGCTTCACGCATGACGGAGAGCGCGATGGACCAGCAGATCACGGGCGCGACCGCGCTCGAGATCGCCGAGAGCGTGCGGCGGCTGCTCGATCGCGGGGTGCTCTCCCCCGGTGATCCGCTGCCGCCCGTGCGGTCGCTCGCCGAGCGCCTGGGCGTCAATCGCAACACCGTGGTCGCGGCGTACCGGCAGCTCTCCGGCGCGGGGGTCGTCGTGTCGCGCGGACGTGGCGGTACGCGCGTCGCCGACCGATCCGCCGTCGCCCAGGAGGGTTACGCGACGGACAGCGTGCTGCGCGACGTCGGGACGGGCAACCCGGACCCCGATCTCATCCCCGACCTCTCGGTGGCGCTGGCGCGCGTCGCGGGCCGGCCCGTCCTCTACGGCGAACCGGTCATCGACCGGGAGCTGGAGGACTGGGCGACGCAGTGGTTCGGCGAGGCGGTCGATCCCGCCCAGCAGTTCCGGCTCACCATCACCAGCGGGGCGTCGGACGCGATCGAGCGGCTCCTCGCCCAGGCGCTCACTCGCGACGACGCCGTGGGCCTCGAGGATCCGTGTTTCCTCGCCAGCATCCACACCGTCCGACTGGGCGGCTACCGTCCCGTCGCGATCCCGGTCGACGACGAGGGGATGACGGTCGAGGGTCTCCGGGCGGCCCTCGCGGACGGGGTGCGAGCGGTCGTGTGCACGCCGCGGGCGCAGAACCCGACCGGTGCGAGCCTGACCGAGCGCCGGGCGCGCCGGCTGCGCGCCGTGCTCGCCGATCACCCCTACGTCCTCGTGGTCGAGGACGACCACTTCGCGATGCTGTCCGGACGCCCATACCACTCGCTCATCGGCCCGGGCCACCGGCGCTGGGCTCTCGTGCGCTCGGTCTCGAAGTTCCTCGGACCCGACATGTGCCTCGCGGTCGCGGCATCCGATCCGCGCACCGCCGAGCGCCTCGCGATGCGCCTGACTCCCGGCACGACGTGGGTGAGCCACCTCCTCCAGAAGCTGACCCACGCGCTCGTCACCGACGACGCCGTCCGCGCCGAGATCGCCTCCGCCGCCGCGCACTACGCCGAGCGCAACGCCGCCTTCGCCGCGCGGCTGAGCGCCAAGGGGCTGCCGACCGCGGCGGGGGACGGGCTCAATCTGTGGGTGCGCCTTCCGGTGCCTGCGCGCGCGGTCACCGAGCGCCTCATGCGGCGCGGGTGGCTCGCTCGACCCGGTGACGAGTTCGTGCTCGCCGACGACGCCGCCGCGTGGCATCTCCGGCTCACCGTCCACGACCTCGACGACGAGGACGCCGAGCAGCTGGCGGCGGATGTCGCGACCGCGGCGGCGGACGCCCTGCGCAGGGTGGGATGATCGATCGGTGAAGATCCTGTCCATCCAGTCGGCGGTGGCCTACGGCCACGTGGGCAACTCCGCCGCGGTGTTCCCGCTCCAGCGCATCGGCGTCGAGGTCCTGCCCGTCTACACCGTGAACTTCTCGAATCACACGGGCTACGGCGCGTGGCGCGGGCCCCTCATCCCGCCCGCCGATGTCGCCGAGGTCCTCACGGGCATCGAGGAGCGCGGGGCGTTCCCCGACATCGACGTCGTGCTCTCCGGCTACCAGGGCAGCGAGGGCATCGGCGACGTCATCCTCGACGCCGTCGCCCGAGTGAAGTCGGCGAACCCCTCGGCGATCTACTCCTGCGACCCCGTGATGGGCAACGCCAGGTCGGGATGCTTCGTCGCCCCCGCCATCCCGATCCTCCTGCGCGAGCGGGTCGTGCCGCGGGCCGACATCATCACCCCGAACCAGTTCGAGCTGGGCTTCCTGACGGGCACGGAGCCGGACGACCTCGCGTCCACGCTCGCCTCGGCCGACCTCGCGCGCGAGATGGGCCCGCGCACGGCCCTCGTCACGAGCGTCGAGCGCCCGGACCGGCCCGAGGGGACGATCGAGATGCTCGCGGTCACAGACGAGGGGGCGTGGATCGTGCAGACTCCGCAGATCCCCATGAAGGCGAACGGGTCCGGCGACGTCACCGCGGCGCTCTTCACGGCGCACTTCCGCGAGACCGGCGACGCCGCCCTCGCCCTCGCGCGCACGACCTCGAGCGTGTTCGATCTGCTGCAGAACACCTTCGACTCGGGCGAGCGCGAGCTGCGGCTCGTCGAGTCGCAGGATGCCTATGCCCACCCGCGCCTGCAGTTCGAGGTGCGGCAGGTCCGCTGACCCGCGTCCGGGCCAGGCGCGGCCGCGCGTCCCCAAACAGGTGATCGGCCGGGAACAGGCGATCGGCCGAGAACAGGCGGACGCAGGCCCGAACTGCCTGTTCCTGGCCGATCGCCTGTCGTCGTCAGGGCAGAGGTTGTGCTCAGGCGTCCCACGCGTCGGCGACGGCCCGGCGAACGTCGCCGAGGAGCTGAGGCAGCGCCTTGGTCTTGGCGATGATGGGGAAGAAGTTGGCGTCGGTCGCCCAGCGCGGCACGACGTGCTGATGGAGGTGCTCGGCGACGCCGGCGCCGGCGACCTTGCCCTGGTTCATGCCGATGTTGAAGCCGTCGCACCGCGAGACGGCGCGCAGCACGTGCATCGCACGCTGCGTCAGGGCGCCGATCTCGGCGACCTCCTCGGTCGTCGCCTCGTCGTACGTCGAGATGTGGCGGTACGGGCACACGAGGAGGTGCCCGGAGTTGTAGGGGAAGAGGTTCAGCAGCACGTACGACGTGACGCCACGGTGCACGATGAGCGCGTCCGCGTCGGTCATGCCCGGGGCCGCGCAGAACGGGCACGTCTCGCGCAGCGGCTCCGGACCCGCCTGGATGTACGCCATCCGGTGCGGCGTCCACAGCCGCTGGAACTCATCGGGAACGCCGGGGAGCTCGCCCGCCGCGATGAGCCGCGCGTCCCCCGGGTCCTCGGTGCTCAAGCCAGGTCCTCGCTCGTGTCGACGAGCGCCTTCGAGGAGATCGCGCCGCGCACGCGCGCGACGGCCTCGGCGACCGGGATGCCGTTGAGCTGCGAGCCGTCGCGGAACCGGAACGACACGGTGCCAGCCGAGCGGTCCTGCTCCCCCGCGATCAGGAGGATCGGCACCTTCTGCATCGTGTGGTTGCGGATCTTCTTCTGCATGCGGTCGTCGCTGCGGTCGAGCTCGGCACGCACATCCTCCGAGCGGAGCCGGTCGATGATCTCGCCCAGGTAGTCGGCGTACTCGTCGGCGACGGGGATGCCCACGACCTGCACGGGTGACAGCCACACCGGGAAAGCGCCCGCGTAGTGCTCCAGCAGGATCGCGAAGAAGCGCTCGATCGAGCCCATCAGCGCGCGGTGGATCATGACGGGGCGCTTCTTCTCGCCGTCGCGGTCGGTGAACTCGAGGTGGAAGCGCTCCGGCAGGTTGAAGTCGATCTGCACGGTCGACAGCTGCCACACGCGGCCGATCGCATCCCTCGTCTTGAGGTCGATCTTCGGGCCGTAGAAGGCCGCTTCGCCGGGCACTTCGGTGAGCTTGAGACCGGATGCCCGGGCCACGCGCCGCAGCGCATCGGTGGCCTCCGCCCAGTGGGCCTCGTCGCCGATCCACTTCGCCTTCTCGTCGTCGCGCATCGACAGCTCGAGCTCGAACTCGGTGAGACCGAAGTCGCGCAGGAGCGACAGGACGAAGTCGAGCACCTTCCCCGCCTCGTCCTCGAGCTGGTCGGGCGTGACGAAGAGGTGCGCGTCGTCCTGCGTGAATCCGCGCACCCGGGTGAGACCGTGCAGGGCGCCGGAGAGCTCGTTGCGGTAGACCGTGCCGTTCTCGGCGAGGCGCATGGGCAGGTCGCGGTAGCTGCGCGCACGCTCGCGGTAGATCAGGATGTGCATCGGGCAGTTCATCGGCTTGAGGTAGTAGTCGATGCCCGGCTTGGTGACCTCGCCGTTCTCGTCGCGCTCCTCGTCGAGGTGGATGGGCGGGAACATCCCCTCCTTGTACGTCACGAGGTGGTTCGACTCGATGAAGAGGTCCTTCTTCGTAATGTGCGGCGTGTAGACGTAGGTGTACCCCGCGCTGCGGTGCCGGCGCAGGGCGTGCTGCTCCATCTCCTGGCGCACGGTGCCGCCGCGCGGGTGCCAGACCGACAGCCCGGAACCGATCTCGTCCGGGAAGGAGAAGAGGTCGAGCTCCTTGCCGAGCTTGCGGTGATCGCGCTTGGCCGCCTCCTCCAGGCGTGCCTGATAGGCGCGCAGGTCGTCCTTCGTCGGCCACGCGGTGCCGTAGATGCGCTGGAGCTGCGGATTCTTCTCACTGCCGCGCCAGTACGCGCCGGCGACGCGCGTCAGGTCCCAGCCGTTGCCGATGACGCGGGTGCCGGGAACGTGCGGTCCGCGGCAGAGGTCCTTCCACACGGTGTCGCCGTTGCGGTCGACGTTGTCGTAGATCGTCAGCTCGTCCGCGCCGACCTCGACGGACGCGCCCTCTACCTTCGAAACGGTCCCCGCGCCGGCCGAGGGGCCCTTCAGCCCGATGAGCTCGAGCTTGAACGGCTCGTCGGCGAGCTCGGCGCGCGCCTCCTCGTCGGTGACGACCCGGCGGACGAACCGCTGGTTGTCGCGGACGATCCGCTCCATCTCCTTCTTGATCGCCTTGAGGTCCTCCGGGGTGAAGGGCTCGTCGACGCCGAAGTCGTAGTAGAAGCCGTCCGTGATGGGCGGTCCGATGCCGAGGTTCGCCTGCGGGCGGATGCGCTGCACGGCCTGCGCGAGCACGTGCGCCGCCGAGTGCCGCAGGATGCCGAGGCCGTCGGGACTGTCGACCGTCACGGGCTCGACGACATCCGTCTCGGTCACGACCGTCGCGAGGTCCTTCAGCTCGCCGCCGACTCGGAGGGCGATGACGGAGCGATCGGGGAACAGGGCGAAGCCGTCGGCGGGATACGACACGTCCGACGAAGGGGCGACGTCAGTCAAGGGAGGTCTCCAAGGAGGTGGGTTCGGTTCGAAGTCTGCTCAGCTTCGGACGCACGCGGCGTCCCGCCCGCTCAGGCCTGAAGCGTTCGCGTGCCGGTCACCGCGACGACGGTCGCGGACGTGAGGCGGCGGAGTCCCATGGCGTCATCCTACCGCCGCGATCTCGTCGAGATTTCAGTGACGTGGACGGGTCCTTGCCAATATGCTGAATCGTCGCGCGGTCGGGGCATGGGGGCTTCCGCGACACGACCAGGGCATTGGCATCCACTTCGGGGGTCGAGATGATCGATGACGACGCGGCGCGCACGACGAGGGATGCCGCGGACCGACCGCGCCGTCCGCTGCGGTGCGGCGAGCCGGCGGTGCACCGCTTCTCCACCGATGACGGCGTCGAGCTGCAGCTTTCGCGCTTCCAGGGCGGGACCAAGGGGCCGGTCATCCTGAGCCCCGGGTTCGGGACGTCTTCGATCGCGTACACGCTCGACACCACCGACACGAACTTCCCCGAGTATCTCTTCGAGCACGGCTACGACGTCTGGGTCCTCGACTACCGTGCCAGTCCCCTGCTCCCGTCGGCCGGCACGCAGTTCACGCTCGACGACATCGCGACCCGCGACTACCCGGCGGCCGTCGACACGGTGCGCGCCGAGGCGGGCGTCGACGATGTGCAGATCATGGCGCACTGCGTGGGGTCGCTCACCTTCCTCATGTCGCTCAGCGAGGGCCTGCAGGGCGTCCGCTCGGGCGTCGCCTCGCAGCTGACGCTGCACCCTCGTGCGGGCGCTCTCAACGAGCTCCGCGCCGGGATCTACGCCGCGAATGTCATGGACGCGCTCGGCATCGACACGCTGACGACCGAGTTCGACGACGACCCTTCGTGGCTGGAACGGCTCTACGACCGGGCGCTGACCATCTATCCCGCCGGCGACGAGCCGTGCGACCGACCGTTCTGCCGCCGCGTGATGTTCATGTACGGCGAGGTGTACGACCACGACCGGCTCAACGACGCGACGCACGACCACCTGGAGGAGGCCTTCGGCGTCGCGAACATCCGCACCCTCACCCAGATCACCCGGATCCTGCGCGAAGACCACGCGGTCAGCTACGACGGCGACCACGACTACCTCGACGGCGCGGCCAACATGAAGGTGCCGATCGCCTTCCTCCACGGCGAGCACAACCGGCTGTTCCTCCCCGAGGGGAGCCGCCTCACGTACGAGTGGCTTCGGGAGCAGAACGGCCCGGACCTGTACTCGCGACACGTCATCCCGGGCTACTCCCACATGGACTGCTTCGTGGGGAAGGATGCCGCGCGCGACGTCTACCCCGTCGTCACCGCCCAGCTCGATCTCCACAACTGACACGCGAGGAGCGCGCATGACCACCGTCGACGAGTCCACCGCACCGGGATCCAGCGCCGCGGGACAGCATCCCGCCCTCGCCGACCTCGCGGGCTATCCCTTCCTGTCCGCGCTGACCGAGCGGCGCACGCGCCGCATCCCCCGTGGCTTCTCCGTCGACGCGGGTCCCCTCAGCCACGAGAGCCACAACGCGCCGGCGCCGCTGAGCAAGCTCGAGGAGGCGATCCTCATCACGTGCGTCACGGGCATCACCGGCATCACGACGCATGACGGCCCCCTCGTGGAGAAGAACGGCCTTCCCGAGCTGGGGACGCCGTTCCTCAACATCCTCGCCCGCACCGGCAGCAGCGCCGACAACGCGCAGGCGACCTACTTCTTCATGATCAACGACGACGGGATCTTCCTGCTCAAGCCGCCCAAGGGCGACCGGGCCCTGGAGCTTCTGCGCGACCTGCCGCCGAAGTGGGGCGACTGGACGGAGGAGGACTGGATTGCGGCGGCCGCCGAGTGCACGATCAGGGTGTCCGACCGTCGACTGGACTTCCCGCGCGAGTGGCCGTACTACCTGGGGTGGAACAACCAGGCGTCGAACACCCCGGGCACGACCGTCTTCTTCCCGGTGGTCGACTGCACGTGGCAGTACATCAACGCGATCATCATCCTGCTGACCGAGCCGGGCGGCATGCGCCCCCTCTTCCTCGACGACTGGCGGACCTTCCACCCGAAGAACGCGGTCGAGTGGATCGCGAAGATCGGCAGCAGCATCGGGATCGGTCCGAAGATCCCGTACCACCCGATCGGCGGTCTGGACAGGGTGCGCAGCGGCTACGTCAACAAGGACAGCCAGGCGCCGCTCGGCTTCGGCGGGGCTCTCCGCACCGACTACGAGGCCTTCTTCTACTTCCAGAACCTGATGCTGCTCGGACAGGCCATGGGCCTCGGCGGCTGGATCCACGGCTCCGTCTTCCCGCCGTACATCTGGCAGCAGGACGAGGCGAAGGGCTGGCACGGCCTCGGCTTCCGCCTCGAACAGCCCAAGAAGCACCGCAACTGGCCCCCCGTCCCGGCTTCGCAGCCGAACCCCGTCGGCATCGACGGGATCCTCGAGGGCCTCACTCCCCCGTATGTGTCCTCCATGGACGAGGCGGTGGATCGCGTCGTCGAGTCGAAGTACAGCGCCACCGGCCCCGCTTACGGGAACGAGGCGGTGTGGTCGAGCCCCTACCGCAGCAAGGACGATGCGCGCGCCTTCTTCGAGAAGGGCACCAAGTTCGGCGCCGAGGAGATCGCGTACACCAAGGAGATCTGCAACTACATCTGGGACACCTACGGGCGCTTCCCCGCGCACGTCGACGCCTTCTACACGCCCGGCATGTGGCTGCAGTTCTCGCACTTGGAGCTGGAGTACTACGACCGCTTCTTCGATCCCCGCCAGTACACGCGGCAGGCGGCCCACGACCGCCTGTGGCACCCGTGAACGGCCGGCACCGGCGCTCCGGAAGCGCCGGAGCCCGCCGGCCCGGGGCTCACAGGTAGCGGTCGAAGAAGCCGACCACGTCGGCGGTGTCGTCCATCACGTAGCGATATCCCTCGTAGCGTCCGGGCGGCGACGGGTAGCGGATGACCCCGAGGGAGTGGGGAGTGGCCGCGGAGATGTCCTCCACGACGGCGATCGTTCCCCAGGGATCGCCGACGCCCTGGACGTACTGCACGGTGGCCCCCCGCACCCGCGCGGCGGGGATGGCGGGGTTCTGCCTGCTCGGCAGCGGCGCCCGCCGGAGCCAGTAGACGACGTCCATCGACCGGGCCACGACCGAGCCGAACCTGCCGAGCTGATCCCGTGCGAAGTTGTCGTTGAACACCGTCAGCTTCGTCGGCTGGACGATGAGGAGCGCGCGAAGCGGCAGCGCTTCCGGTGCGCCGTACAGAACGGTGTTGCCCCCGGCCGCCATGCCGATGGCGCCGATGCGGTCGGCGATGACGTCGTCCCGGGAGCGCAGGTAGGTCACGGCGCCGACGAAGTCGCGCCCCTCCCACGGCCCGAAGGTCAGCGGGCGACGGTCGCCGCTCTCGCCGTGGTTGGCGAGGTCGAAGGTGAGCACCGAGTAGCCTGCATCGTGCAGCGCCTTCGTGGCCGGGAGGAAGTCGACATCGCGGTCGCGGAACGGGACGCGTCCGGCGACGTTTCCCATGCGGTTCCACAGCCAGCCGTGCACCCACACGACCGTGGGGGCGGGTCCGGTTCCCGCCGGGATGAACCATCCCTTGAGCTCGACCCCGTCCGTCGCGTGGAAGACGACCTCCTCGTACGCGAGGCCCGCTTCCGCCGGCGTGCGCGTGAGCGGGAGGCGGGAGCCGACGATCATGAGCCTGCTCAGATGGACAAGCTTGCGGATGCCGCGCTCGCGCTTCCGCGGCGACACGGCCTGGTCAGTCCGCGATCGCGACATGCTCTCGGAACCTCACCGTCAGGCCGCTCGCCGGAAGCGGGAAGAGCTCGTTCGTCAGCGTGAGATCCTGCTCCGGGATCGACCACTCGGCCCTGCGCAGCAGCAGCGTCAGGTAGACCTTGACCGCGACCGTCACGATGTTCTCGCCGGGGCACCGGTGATGCGTGGCCTGTCCGTCCCCGTGCGGCACGTAGCTTCCCGGAGGAAGCGCCGCCTCGCGCGTGGGCAGGAAGCGGTCGGGATCGAATCGGTCCGGGTCGGGGAAGACGTCGGGGTTGCGCATGTTGATGTGGATCCCGCCGATGGCCCCCCAGCCCTTCGGGATGCGGTAGCCGGCGACCTCCATGTCCTCCTGGACCCGCCCGAAGAAGGTCGCGGAGTTCATGGCGAAGTAGCGCCGAACCTCCTTCGAGATCTGCTCCAGGTACTCCATGCGCTCGATCTGCTCCATCGTGATCGCGCCGTCGGGAGAGATCTCGCGCACCTCGGCCCGGGCGCGCTCCATGATGTCGGGATGCTGTCCGACGACCAGCGTCGTGAGCGTGAGGGGGACGAAGTACCCGCCCTGGCCGGCGAAGATGAGATGCCGGATGTCGCCGCGGAGGTTCTCGATGGGCACGTCGGCTTCGGTGGCGGCGACGATCATGCGCGACACGATGTCGTCGTAGCCACCCGCGAGGTGCGTGCGCAGCGCTTCGTCGATGATCTCGTCGACGCGCTTCCGGCTGGCGATCGCCTTGCCGTACTTCGTGCCGGGCAAGGGCAGCGGGAGCGTCATGAACGCCTCCCGCATGTTCGCGAGATTGACGTCGAGCTCCGCGGCGTGCTCCTCCGTGCGGTCGCCGGTGTAGAGCGCGCCCGTCAGCCGTGCGGCGTAGCGCTGCAGGTCGGCGCGGAGGTCGGCGCCCGTCCCTGCTTCCAGCCACGGGTCGATCGTCTGCTCCAGCAGCTCCTGCATGACCGGGAGGTACGACGCGATGGCCGACCGGTAGCCGACGGCGCGCAGCATCACGGCCTTCCGGGTGTGGTGCTCGACGCCGTCGATGAGCGCCAGCGAGTTCAGGAAGATCTGCTCGGCCGAGATGGGGTCGGCGTCGCCGCGGACGATGCGGGGGTCCGTGGCGAAGACGTGGAACGCCTCGTGCCCGGAGAACACCACGAAGCTGTTGCCGAACAGCCGTGTGCGGAAGATCGGGCCGTACTTCGCGAGCCGGTCCTTGTAGAACCCGTGGTTGTTCTTGATGATCGCGAGGGTCTCCCCCAGCCACGGCATGCCGAACCGACCGGGCGGCAGAGGCTTCTGAGCGGCCTTGGACGCGGTCATGTGTCTCCTTCGCCGGACGCCGGGGCGTCAGTCGGACTGTCCGGCGGCGGCGGTCGCCGTCGCGGGGGTCGAATCGGAAGCGCGGGCGCCGCTCACGTTCCACGGCACGAACGCGTTGGGCACGCCGTCGAGCGCCTTCTCGAGCTCGGGGAAGTGCCGGAGGAGGACGCTGCGCATGTCGTTGTCGGCGACCCACCGCAGTCCCGTCCCGGTGTAGTACTCCTCGGTGTAGCAGTCGGTGAGGAACCGGTCGCTCTTCAGTCGGCGGCTGGCCATCAGGATGAAGACGCGGAAGGCGGTGTCGCTGAAACCGAAGCCCTTCGGCGGAGTCTCGGCGTGCATGCCGACCTGGAGGTCGACCTTCTCGACGTCGCCGTAGATCTCCTCCAGCTCCCGCGCCCAGACGGGGTTGTCGGTCAGCTCGTCGAATGTCGTGGCGGGCTTGAGGTGGAGCTGGCGGCGGAACTCGTTGTACCGCGGTACGCCGCGTTCCCTGTCGCGGGTGATGTCGAGGGCGGCCAGATCCAGCCGCACACCATCGGGAAGCGTGATGTCCTGCATCCACCGCGGGAAGTTGTGCAGCTGGACGGCTCCCGGATGCTGCGTCCCGAACGAGTACCAGAGGTCCTGGACCTCTTGCGGCCCCTCCAGGACCCGCTGCGCGTTCAGGAGGATGATCTCCTGGAACTCCATCGAGTCGAGCAGCCGGTTGTCGTCGAGCGAGCGCACGTCGAGCTGCTCGGGGAGGAGGGGGTGCAGGCGGTACACCGACGCGAACTCCTCGGTGAGCTGATAGGGCGCGCCGTGGTGGTCGTGGGCGGACCCCGGGATGCCGCTGATGATGTCGCTCCTGCTGATGCGCCCGAAGCGGCGATGGATTTTCTCTTCGGCCAGGCCCCACCAGTTGGCGCGCATGGCGACCCGCATGACCGGGTGGGCGATGATGGCCGGCGTCCACTCGACCGTGTGGATCTTGGCGAGCAGCGCCGAGTTCACGAGCTGGGCGGTGCCGAACAGCTCGTCCTCGGTGAGGTGGGGGTGATCCTTCTTCAGGGCATCGCAGATGGCGTTGTGCTCGAGGGTGAAGAGGGTGTGCAGCATCCCGAGCCCCACCCACCAGTTCTCGCTGAAACCCGTGAGGGCGACGCCGGTGGTGGGGTCGAGGGGCAGGTGCCCGTCCTTGAGCAGCAGCTTGCCGTCGACGTGACTGCGCACCTGCTCGCGTCGCGCCTCCGTGCTGCCGTAGATCGACGAGGCATCCCACCAGTGCGAGTTCGAGTTGATGTAGGTCGGCGGAAGGTCCCGGTCGCCGTCCACGCGGGTGGAGTCCTGCTTCGTCTGCGGGATGCGCATCGGGTCCTCGAACCACGTGTCGCCCTCAGGCAGAGGGATGTCGATCGTGAGATCCTCCTCGCGGCCGTGGGCGAACCAGTCATGGGTCTGGAACTGGATCCACGCAGCGGCGAGGAGGTTGATCGACGTCGCCGGGGTGAACTCGTCGCGTCGCATGAGCCGCTGGCTTATCTCGCGCGCGTTCGGCGCCGCGAGGTCGGGCATCTCGGCCGGCCGGGCCTTGTCCAGCGCGACATTGCGGGCGAAGCGCGTCGTCGCCATCCCCATGTCGGGATCGCTCAGATCGTTGTACGAGCCGTCGGCCGTGCGGAAGCGCCGCTGCAGGTCGGTCGCGTCCGCCGGCGCCACGCCCGGCCGACGACCGCCGTCGCCCGGAGTGCGTGTATCGATGAGGTTCTCGGCGCGCAGCTGATCGCGCAGCGCGATGAGGTTGAGCAGCGAGAACAGGAACGGAAGCCTGTGCCACGGCGTGCGCCGGTTCACGCGGGTGTAGACGCCGATCAGCGCACGCTCGAACACCGATGGTCTGCTCACTGCCGACTCCATTCGTCGCAGGACGGCGCTCCCCCAGTGGACCAGCCCCCGTCCCAGTGGATCTGCCCGAATCATAGTGAGTAGGTGGATGCCGCGGCCATCTTTCCGCGCGAGGATTTCGCGCCCGTGCCGCCGAGGCATCCGGGTTCGCGCCGGCGACGCGCGCGCACGTTGATGATTGCGACCGGGCACCCGCCCTCACTAGCGTGAGCGTTGGTGCCGGGGCGGGGGCTCGACGGTCGACGTGCACCGGAAGGGACAGCCGTGGGGGCACACGTGGAGCATGTCGATGCAGTCGTCGTCGGCTCGGGGTTCGGCGCATCGGTGTCGGCGTTCCGGCTCGCGGAGGCGGGACGATCGGTCGTCGTGCTGGAGCGGGGCCGGGCGTACCCGCCGGGAAGCTTCGCGCGCAGCCCGCACGAGATGGCCCGGGCGTTCTGGGAGCCGAAGGACGAGCTGTTCGGCCTGTTCGACATCCGCTCGTTCCGCAAGATCGAGGGCATCGTCTCGGCGGGACTCGGCGGGGGGTCGCTCATCTACGCCAACGTCCTGCTGCGAAAGGACGAGCGCTGGTTCGTGCACGACTCGCCGCTGCCGGGCGGCGGCTACGAGAACTGGCCGATCGGCCGCAGCGATCTCGACCGGCACTACGACGCGGTCGAGGCGATGATGACGCCGACTCCCAACCCGTATCCGGACCTCCCCAAGTCGAAGGCGCTCCGGGATGCCGCGACGAGCCTCGGTCTCGAGGCGTTCGATCCACCGCTGGCGATCTCGTTCGGGTCGCGCCCGGGTGCGCCGGCGCAGCCCAAGCAGGTGATCGAGGAGCCGGAGTACGGCAATCTGCACGGTGCGACCCGGCTGACCTGCCGGCTCTGCGGCGAGTGCGACATCGGCTGCAACGAGGGCTCGAAGAACACGCTCGACCACAACTACCTGTCGGCCGCCAAGGCTCGGGGTGCCGACATCCGCACCCTCGCCGATGTCTTCGGCATCACCCCCCTCGCCGGGGGCGGGTACGAGGTGCGCTACACCCAGTACGGGACCGAGCCCGAGCAGGACGGCAGACGCGGACGCGTCGAGGTTCGGATCACCTGCGACCAGCTCTTCCTCGGTGCCGGGACGTTCGGCTCGACGACGCTCCTGCTGCGCAACCGGGTCTCGCTCCCCGCGCTCGGCGCGGCTCTCGGCTCGCGCTTCAGTGGCAACGGCGACCTCCTCACCTTCTCCCTGGCGGCGCACTCCACCTCCGATGCCGGGCACGACCGACTCATCGACCCCGCGTACGGGCCGGTCATCACGACGGCGATCCGCAAGCCCGACGGGGTCGACGAAGAGGGTGCAGGCCGCGGCTACTACGTGCAGGAGGCGGGCTTCCCGGAGTTCGCGAACTGGCTCATCGAGACGGCGCAGGTCACCTCGTCGATGAAACGTGCGGCCGCCGTCGTGCGGCAGCTGATCTCGTACCGCCTCGGCGACAGGAACGAATCGACCATCTCGGCCGAGGTCGCCAAGCTCGTGGGCCAGGGGCGGCTGACCTCGAGCTCGCTGCCCCTCCTCGGAATGGGGCGCGACACCCCCGACGGCAGGATCACGCTCACCGACGGCGAACTCGACGTGGAGTGGACGACGGCCACGAGCGAGGAGTACTTCGAGTCGATGCGCAGCACGATGCGCGACATCTCCGACACCCTCGGCGGACGCTTCCGCGACAACCCGCTGTGGTGGACGAAGCGCGTCATCACCGTGCATCCGCTGGGCGGCTCTCCGATGGGCCGGCACGTCCACGAGGGCGTCGTCGACAGCTGGAACGAGTCGTTCGGGCACCCGGACCTGTTCGTCGTGGACGGCTCCGCCGTTCCGGGTCCGGTGGGGCCGAACCCGTCCCTCACGATCGCCGCGATGGCCGATCGGGCGGTCGAGCATGCACTGGAGCGACCGAGGCGGAAGCGCCGCTCCGCGACCGCCGCCGTCGAGGCGGAGCCGGCGGTCCAGGCGCCCGCCGCCCCCGTCGCCGGCCGCGGCATGGAGTTCACCGAGAAGATGCGCGGATTCATCGCTCTCGGCCAGACGGAGCCGATGGCCGGGTGGCGCGTGGGGCGGCAGCTGACACAGCGCTTCATGTTCAGGCTCACGATCACGGCGCCCGACGTCGAGCGCTTCGTCGGCACCGAGGATCACACCGCCGTGGCCGAGGGCTACGTCGACTGCGATCTCCTGGGCGGCCAGCTGCCGGTGCAGAGGGGCTGGGCGAACCTCTTCGTCGACACCCAGCATGCGCGGACGCGCGAGATGCGCTACCGGCTGTGGTTCAGCGACATGTCAGGGACGCCCCTGACGATGTACGGCTTCAAGACCGTCCGCGACGATCCCGGGTTCGACATCTGGACCGACACGTCGACGCTGTACATCCGGCTGATGAAGGGTCACGTCCCACCGGGCGAGAACGGCGGGGGCGACGGCAACGGCGAGGTGATCGGGGCCGGCATGCTGCGGATCCTCCCGGCGGATTTCGCGCGGCAGCTGACCACCTTCAAGGGCTCCGGCCACGGCCCGCTCGCGTCGATCGCACGGTTCGGCACGTTCTTCACCAAATCGGTGATGGATGCCTACCTCCCGCCGGCGCCGGAGAAGCCGGCGTCATCCGAGCGACAGGGGGCCGGTCGATGAGCTCGGTCGCGATCACCCGCCGGCGGCACGTCGACGAGCCGCACTTCTTCCGGACCGAGGACGGGGTCGCCCTCACGCTCATCCACGTGCGCGGGCCCTCCGAGCCGACGAAGGGCCCGGTTCTCCTCGTGCACGGCGCCGGCATGCGTGCGGAGTCCTTCCGTCCGCCGGCCATCCGATCGCTCGTGGACGTGCTGCTCGAAGACGGGCGCGACGTGTGGATGCTCAACTGGCGCGGCTCCACGGACCTGCCCCGCATGCCGTGGACGCTCGACGACGTGGCCTTCTACGACCACCCGGCCGCGGTCCGCCACATCGTCGATGCGACCGGGGCGGGCTCCATCCAGGCGATCGCGCACTGTCAGGGCTCGACGAGTCTCAGCATGGCCATCGTGGCCGGACTCGTTCCCGAGGTGGACGCCGTCGTCTCCAATTCCGTCTCGCTGCATCCCGTCGTCCCCGGCTTCTCGAAGGTGAAGCTCGGACTTCTGCGCCCGCTCTTCCAAGGGCGTGAGCCGTACGTGGACGTCGCGTGGGGAGACGGACCGGAACGAGGCATCCGTCGCGCCACGCGCAATGCCGTGAGACTGTGGCATGTCGAGTGCCGCGAGCCGGCGTGCAACATGGCGAGCTTCGCCCTCGGATCCGGCCACCCCGCACTCTGGCACCACCGGAATCTCGATCCGGCGACGCACAAGTGGCTGAGCGGCGAGTTCGGGCAGATCCCCATGAGCCTGTACACCCAGATCGCGAAGTCCCAGCGCGCCCACCAGGTCGTCGCGATCCAGCCGCGCGAGGGCCTGCCGTTGCGCTACGCGTCCGAGCCGCCGCGTTCGACCGCGCGCTTCGCGCTGTTCACGGGGTCGGACAACCGGGCGTTCCTGCCGCAGAGCCAGAAGGCGACCTACGCCTATCTCGACCGGCATCAGCCGGGACGTCACTCCCTGCGCGTCATCCGCGGCTACGGCCATGCCGACGTCTTCGTCGGGCACCGGGCTCACGTCGAGGTGTTCCCTCAGTTCCTCGCGGCGCTCGGCGGAGGGCCGGGCTGAGCCGGCCCGATGTGCTTGAGCGCCTCGCGCACGGTGAGCGGGCTCAGGTCGTGGCCGGCGACGAAGCGCCGCACCCAGTCCGGAGCGACGCGGGCGTGCTGGCGCAGCGCCCAGCCGATCGCCTTGCGGATGAAGAACTCGCCATCCGCGGTGTTCGGCTCGATCGCGTCGGCGAGCAGCGTCTCGTCGAGGCGATCGCGCCGATCGAGCTGCGAGATGATCGCGACGCGGCGGATCCAGAGGTCTTCGTCGACCGCCCAGCGCCGAACGAGGTCGGCCGTGTCGCGCGGCCGTGCGTCGAGCGCCTCGGCCATGCGATGCGCCACGTCGTCGGTGATGTCCCACCACCGTCCGGTGCGCACCATGTGCTCGACTCGGGGAAGGACGGCCGGGTCGGCACGCA
Organism: Microbacterium sp. BK668; assembly: GCF_004362195.1. Classification (NCBI taxonomy): domain Bacteria; kingdom Bacillati; phylum Actinomycetota; class Actinomycetes; order Micrococcales; family Microbacteriaceae; genus Microbacterium; species Microbacterium sp. BK668. The sequence continues at coordinate 2,703,230 of NZ_SNWG01000001.1, read as the reverse complement.
GGGGATTCAGTGCGATGAGCGCCATGGCGGCGTAGCGCTCTTCGCGATGGGATGCCCCGTCCCACAGTTCGTCCGCCGCCGCGAGGAGGTAAGCGGCATCCGTCGTCCCCTTCGCCGCCGCGGACGTGAGGCGCCTGACCTCCGGCAGCGCGACGCCGTGGAAGGGCATCGCCGACTTCATGTACGCCTGCTGCGCGCGGGCCCGTTCGGGATCGGCCGCAGCGCGCAGTGCCGCGCGGATCGCCTGCGCGAGCGCCGTCGTCATGCGAACACGCTAGCGCGCGACCCGGGCGCGCCCGCCCGCCGGGTTAGCGTCGAAGCTGTGAGGCGTGAACAGGTCGAGTCGACGGTCATCCGCTCGGTCGGGTACGACGTCGCGACGGCGGTGCTCGAGATCGAGTTCACGTCCGGCGATCTGTACCGCTACTACGCGGTCCCGCCCTCGGCGCACCGGGGCCTCCTCGCGGCCGACAGCGCCGGCAGGTTCTTCGCGCAGCGGATCCGCCCCGTCTATCCCACCGAGCAGATCCGGTAGCCGCCTGCGCGCGGGAATGACGAAACCCCCGGCGGGCCGGGGGTTCGAAGTGGTGGGCGATACTGGGATCGAACCAGTGACCTCTTCCGTGTCAGGGAAGCGCGCTACCGCTGCGCCAATCGCCCGAGGTCGTGCTCCGGTCGGGACCGGGAGTGGAGGTGGCGACGGGATTCGAACCCGTGTAAACGGCTTTGCAGGCCGGTGCCTAGCCGCTCGGCCACGCCACCGCGTGTGGTTTGACCCCACGTGCCGTGACTCCCCGAGGGGAGTCCCTGCACTCGAGCGGATGACGAGACTCGAACTCGCGACCCTCACCTTGGCAAGGTGATGCGCTACCAACTGCGCTACATCCGCGTTGCTCCGGATCTCTCCGGCGCCTCAATGACTTTAGCCGATCCGCGCGCAGGTGCCAAACCGGGTGAGACCCGCGCGTGTCACACCGGTGTGATTCGTGCGGCCCCTCGCCATCCGGTAGGATCGGAACCCGGCCCCTGCGGGCCACGGGCGATTGGCGCAGTTGGTAGCGCGCTTCCTTCACACGGAAGAGGTCATCAGTTCGAGTCTGGTATCGCCCACCGACAAGCCCGGCTGCCGCCGGGCTTTCGACGTCTCCGGGGCCGTTCCGCCAGGATGGGGGCCGCGTCAGCCGTTGCCGACCGACCACCCGTAGCGCCGGTGCAGGGCCTGCGCGACCCGGGTGAACCGGTCGAGATCGAGAGCGGATGCCTCGCGGCGCATGCCGTCGACGTGCACGCTGTAGAGCTGCTCGATGTCGACCCAGGACGGCCGGCCCTGCGAGTCCCAGGGGCCCGACCCGATCGGGAGGAAGTCCCGGTCGCCGTCGTGCGCCTTGCTCGTGAGGCGCACGGCGTAGACACGCGAGGCGTCCTGCCGACCGATGACGAGGACGGGGCGGTCCTTGCCTCGGCCGTCGCGCTCGGCGTACGGCACCCACGTCCAGATGATCTCACCGGCGTCCGGGTCTCCGTCCGGATCCGGCTGGTATGCGATCCGCAGGTCGTTCGCCCGCGGGGGCGCGATCCCGACGGTGGCGGCGAAGCCGCTTCGCTCCTCCTCCCGCGGAACGGGAGTCGTCGGCGCGGGTGCGGCAGGCCGGCGCGACGATGGCGTCAACAGGCTCTTCAGGGCGCCCAGGAGGCTCCGGCGAGGCGTCATGACCGAAACCCTAACGGCAGACGCGAGAGGGGCGCCGCGCAGCGCGCGACGCCCCTCCCCCGGTCGACTGTCAGCCGCGGGTGTCGGTGAGGACGTAGCCCTCCTCGCCGTGCACGACCGTGTCGATGCCGGCGATCTCGTCCTCGTTCTTGACGCGGAACCCGATCGTCTTCTGGATGATCCAGCCGATCGCGTAGGCGAGCACGAAGGAGTAGATGAGCACCGTGAAGGCGGCGATCGCCTGAACGAGCAGCTGCGTTCCGTCGCCGCCGGTGAACAGGCCCACATCGGTAGCGAAGAAGCCGATGAACAGCGTGCCGATGAGGCCGCCGACGAGGTGGATGCCCACGACGTCGAGCGAGTCGTCGAAGCCCCACTTGAACTTGAGTTCGATCGCCAGAGCGCAGACGGCACCCGCGATGAGGCCGAGCACGATGGCCCACCCGGGCGTGAGCGAGGCGCACGCGGGGGTGATCGCGACGAGGCCCGCGACGGCGCCCGAGGCGGCGCCGACAGAGGTGGGCTTGCCGTCCTTGAACTTCTCGACGAGAAGCCACGCCAGGAGAGCCGCGGCGGGGGCGGCGATCGTGTTCACGAAGGCGAGCGCGGCCGTGTTGTCCGCGGCCAGCTCCGAGCCGGCGTTGAAGCCGAACCAGCCGAACCACAGCAGGCCCGCACCCAGGAGCACGAACGGCGGGTTGTGGGGCACCTGGATGCCCTTCTGGAAGCCGACGCGCTTGCCGAGGACGAGGGCGAGCGCGAGCGCGGCGGCACCGGCGTTGATGTGGACGGCCGTGCCACCGGCGAAGTCGATCGCTCCCGCGCCGAGCCACTCCTGGAGGCCGTAGGTGATCCACCCGCCGTAGGCGAAGCTGCCGTCCTCGGCCAGGCCGAAGTTGAAGACCCAGCTCGCGACCGGGAAGTAGACGATGGTCGCCCAGATCGTCGCGAAGATCATCCACGCGCCGAACTTCGCCCGGTCGGCGATGGCGCCGGAGACGAGCGCGACGGTGATGATCGCGAACGTGGCCTGGAAGGCGACGAACGCCAGCGGCGGGTAGGCCGCGCCCTCGGGCGTCTCGAGCAGGCTGGTGAGGCCGAACTCAGCGGGGTCGACCGTCCAGGGGAACTGGATCTGCCCTTCGGCGGTGGCGGGGAACGCCACGGCGTAGCCGTAGAGAACCCACAGCACGCCGATGAGACCCATGGCGCCGAAGCTCAGCATCATCATGCTGATCACGCTCTTGGCCTTCACCAGTCCGCCGTAGAAGAACGCCAGACCCGGCGTCATGAGGAGAACGAGCGCGGCTGCGATGAGGATGAATGCGGTGTTGCCTTGATCCATCTCGGGAGGAACCTCTCTGCAGGGACGCAGGGGAAAATGCGTCGGGTCCGCCCATTGTCACGATCGCCCGTTACCGCTGGCCGGGGTGCCTGTTTCGCATCTGTTACGCGTCCCCGGCTCGTGTAAACATCAGGTTTCGGCGAGCCGTGCGTCGTCCTCGGACTCGCCGTCAGTCGTGCGTCAGCGCGACCAGGCGTGAGATGGCGCGCAGGTACTTCTTCCGGTACCCGCCGGCGAGCATCTCCTCGCCGAACACCTGGTCCAGCGACAGCCCGGTGGCGCGGATCGGGATCTGCGCGTCATAGGCGCGGTCGACGAACGCGACGAACCGCAGCGCCGCGGACTGGTCGTCCAGCTCCGCGACCCCGCGCAGGCCGATCGTCGAGAGCCCTTCGAGAAGCCGGATGTAGCGGCTCGGATGCACGCGCGCGAGGTGGTCGACGAATGCCGGGAAGACGTCGTCCGATGCGACGCCGCGGGACGCGGCATCCGTCAGCGTCCGCTCGTATTCGGAATCGGTGAGCACGGCCGCGTGACCGTCGATCGCGCGCTGGCGGTAGTCGGTGCCGTCGATCCGGAGGGTCTGGAAGTTGGCCGCCATCGCATGGATCTCGCGCAGGAAGTCCTGCGCGGCGAAGCGCCCCTCGCCCAGGGCGTTGGGCGGGGTGTTGGAGGTCGCGGCCATCCGGGTGCCGCCGGCGACGAGCTCGCCGAGCAGCCGCGTCATGACCATCGTGTCGCCCGGATCGTCGAGCTCGAACTCGTCGATGCACAGCAGGTCGGAGCCGCGGAACAGCTCGACGGTGTTCTGATAGCCGAGCGCGCCGACCAGCGCCGTGTACTCGATGAAGGAGCCGAAGTACTTCCGGCGGGCCGGCATGGCGTGGTAGATCGCCGCGAGGAGGTGGGTCTTGCCGACGCCGAAGCCGCCGTCCAGGTAGACGCCGGGCTTGAGCTCGGGACCCTTCTTCGGCCGACGGAAGAATCCGCCGCGGGCCGCCGGCTGGCCGACTCCGGAGAACGACATCAGGGTGTCTTTGGCCTCCTGCTGCGACGGGTACCCCGGGTCCGCCCGGTACGAGTCGAAGGTCGCGCCGTCGAACTGCGGCGGCGGCTCGAGGGCCGCGACCATCTCGGCGCCGGAGACCTGCGGCATCCGCTCGGTGAGGTGCACGATTCCGGCTGCCGTCGTGGTCATCTCGTCCTGTATCGCCGTCTTACGGGGGGAATGCGCGATGACCCGCGGGAATCTAGGGTGTGAAGCGCGCGTTCAACCCTACGCCGTCCCGCCTGCCCCCCGACCCGAGGAGCGCCCGTTGTCCGTCGAGTTCGACACCTCGTCCCCCAAGTTCGCCGACTACGCCGAGCCCGGGCGGCTCGTGACGGGCGACTGGCTGCAGGAACGACTCGGACAGCCGGGACTGGCGATCGTCGAGTCCGATGAGGACGTGCTCCTGTACGAGACCGGGCATATCCCGGGAGCGGTGAAGGTCGACTGGCACACCGAGCTGAACGACCCCGTCGTGCGCGACTACGTCGACGGCGCCGGCTTCGCCGAACTCCTGAGCCGCAAGGGGATCCGCCGCGACGACACCGTCGTGATCTACGGCGACAAGAACAACTGGTGGGCTGCGTATGCCCTGTGGGTCTTCTCGCTGTTCGGGCATGAGGACGTGCGTCTGCTGGACGGCGGCCGCGACAAGTGGATCGCCGAGGGCCGCCCCCTGACGACGGATGCCTCGACCCCTGAGCCGGCGGACTATCCCGTCGTCGAGCGCGACGACGCCACCCTCCGCGCCTATAAGGAGGACGTGCTCGCGCACCTCGGCAACCCGCTCATCGACGTCCGCTCCCCCGAGGAGTACAACGGGTCGCGCACCTCGGCCCCGGCCTATCCCGAGGAGGGCGCCCTGCGCGCAGGGCACATCCCGACGGCGCAGAGCGTGCCGTGGGCCCGCGCGGTCGCGGCGGACGGCGGCTTCAAGACGCGCGCCGAGCTCGACGCGATCTACCGCGGGGAGGCGGGCCTCCGGGACGGCGACGACATCGTGGCCTACTGCCGGATCGGCGAGCGCTCGAGCCACACGTGGTTCGTCCTTCACCACCTCCTCGGCTTCGAGCGGGTCCGCAACTACGACGGCTCGTGGACGGAATGGGGCAGCGCGGTGCGCGTGCCGATCGTCACGGGCGACGAGCCGGGCGTCCTGCCCCGACGCTGACGACGCCCGGAGCGCCGGGCCGCGGCGACGGAGTCCGTGGAAGGATGGGTCCGATGACCGAAGCCGCCCTTCCCGAGACGCTCGCCGAGATCCGCGACGAGTTCCTGGAGCTGCCCGAGCCCGACCGACTGCAGCTGCTGCTGGAGTTCTCCAACGAGCTCCCCGAGGTGCCGGCCGAGTACGAGGGCCATCCCGAGCTCGCCGAGCGGGTCGCCGAGTGCCAGTCGCCGGTCTACATCATCCTCGAGGTCGGCGCCGACGACCGGGTCGTCATGCATGCGACGGCGCCGAAGGAGGCGCCCACCACGCGGGGATTCGCGAGCATCCTCGTGCAGGGCCTCACCGGTCTGAGCGCGGACGAGGTGCTCGCCATCCCCGCCGACTACCCGCAGACCATCGGACTCACACGCGCCGTCTCGCCCCTGCGCATCGCGGGCATGACGGGCATGCTCCTGCGCGCCCAGCGCCAGGTCGAGGCGAAACGCGCCGCGTGATGGAATCGGCACCGAAGCCCACCGACTCCCCTGCCGAGGCCGGCATCGTGACCGAGCTCTTCCCGCGGACGCTCGAGTCCGCCCGCATCGGCGACGAGGGCACGGACGAATGGATGTCGCGCCGGTACGCCGTCGAGACCGACCGGTTCGTGCGGCTCAACCTTCTCACGACGATCACGGGGGGTACGGCGGGCGAGGACGGCACGAGCGACAGCATCACATCCAGGACCGATCGGTACATCCTCGGCGCGGTGCGCCGGGCCTCGGACGTCGTGGTGGTCGGCGCCGAGACGGTCCGGATCGAGGGGTATCTGCTCCCCAAGACCGCGCGGCTGGCCGTCGTGACCTCCACGGGCCACCTGGGCGCGGGCAAGCTGAGCGCTGAGGGTCGGGAGGACCGCCCGCCGGCGCTCGTGCTGTGTCCCGAGGAGCGTGCCGACGCGGTGCGCCACGCGCTGGCGGACGCTCCCGCCGAGGTCGTGCCGCTTCCCACCGACGGAGAGAGGCTCGCACCGCAGACGATCGTCGCGGGTCTGCGGGCGCGGGGCCTCGGTCGCATCGTCTGCGAGGGCGGCCCCGAGCTCGCGACGCAGTTCGTCGAGGCCGGGGTCGTGGACGAGCTGTGCGTGACGGTGTCGCCGGTGCTCCAGCCGGCGCGTCAGCCGTTCGTGCGGCTCACCGAGCGGGTGGAGTCGACCGTCGCGGGGATGCTCGTCGACGACGCCGGCTTCAGCTATCTGCGCCTTCGCGTGCAGGGATGAGATCGTGGCGCTCCAGCCAGGTGCGGATGCTGTCGCTCCAGCGCTCCTGGTCGTAGTTCCACAGCTTGGTGTGGCGCGCCACCTCGAAGACCTGCATCTCGACGAGGTCGGGTCGGCGCACGACGAGCTCGTGTGAGGCGTCCGACGGCACGAAGCCGTCGTCGTCGCTGTGCAGGATGAGGACGGGATGCCGCAGCTCGGCCGCTCGCGCGACGACGTCGAGGCGGTCGAAGGGGATCGCGGCGCCGGTCCGGGTCACGGGCGTCGCCCATTCGGATTGGAGCGCCCCGATCGCGAGCCCCTTCACCGCGGTCGGCAGGTGGTAGAGCTTCGCCTGGTAGTCGAGGACGACCCGCCAGTCGATCACCGGGGACTCGAGGATGAGCGCCGCGACGAGGTCGCGGTGCGCGGAGTTGAGGTCGACCTGCAGCGAGATCGCGCCGCCCATCGACCAGCCCATGAGGATGACGCGCCGCGCGCCGCGGCGACGGGCGAACCCGAGCGCGGCATCCACGTCGCGCCACTCCGTCGCGCCGAGCGTGTAGGTGCCGGTCCGGCTGCGGGGAGCTTCGCCGTCGTTGCGGTACGACACGACGAGCGAGGTGATGCCGAGGCTGTGGAAGAGCGGGACCGCGCGGAGGCACTCGGCGCGATTCGTGCCTCGACCGTGCACCTGGATGACCCACACGTCTGTGGGCTCCGCCGCCGGGAAGAGCCACGCCGGACACGGGCCGACGACCGACCCGATCAGCTCGGGCGTGAAGGGCAGGTGCAGCTCCTCGGGCCGGTCGTAGTACCAGCCGCTGAACGCGGCCTCGGAGGAGAGCTGGGACGAGGGGCCGATGTGGGTCAGGAGCTTGCGCTTCACCGAGTGGTCGTCCTCGGCCAGGACCGAGCCGAGCTTGATGTACGACGATGTCCCGGTCGTGAACAGGCCGTACCGTCCGGGCAGGACGGTGTCGGGCGTGCGACTGAGAGTGATCGTCTGGGCCGCCGTGTCGAGCTTCAGGATCGTGGTGTCGGGCACGCGGCCGGCCGGTGTGACGATCTGACGGGCGGTGCGGACCGAGAGTGCGCCGATGAGGGTGAGCACTCCCCCGAGCGCGAAGCTCAGCGTCACCAGCGCCGCCCGGACGCCGGCGAGGAAGGCGGGAGTGGCGCCGTTCGTCGCGGCGCGCCTGGAGGTGACCATCGAGGCCTCACTCTAGTCTGTCCGCGTGGCTGAGCTTCGTCCCCCGGCGGCGCCGCTGTCGTTCGCCCAGGCGGCCGCCGACGTGCGCTCGGTGAGCTTCCGCGACGATCTCGTCGTCCGTGAGATCCCTGCGCCCACCGGCCTCGCCCCCGACGCCCTCGCGCTGTCCGCAGATGTGCGTCCCGACGCCGACGGGGAGGACTCGCCCTACGGGACGGGACGCTTCGTGCTGCTTCACGACGAGGCCGAGCCGGCCGCGTGGGACGGGAGATGGCGCATCGTCTGCTTCGCGCAGGCGCCGCTCGAACCCGACATCGGAGTCGACCCGCTGCTCGCTGATGTGGCATGGTCGTGGCTCGTGGATGCTCTCGATTCCCGTCATGCCGTCTACCGCGCGGCGTCCGGCACGGCGACGAAGACCCTGTCGAAGGGCTTCGGGTCGCTCGCCGCCGAAGGCGAGGGCGCCCAGATCGAGCTGCGGGCGTCCTGGTCGCCGGCCGGCGCGATCGCCGGGCACGTGGAGGCATGGGCCGAGCTCGTCTGCATGCTGGCGGGGCTCCCGCCCGGTTCGGAGGGCATCTCGATCCTCGGAGCGCGCAGGTCGCCCCGTGGCTGAGTACGAAGTCATCGCGGACGGTGCAGGCCTCCAGCACGCGGCATCCGCTCTCGCCGACGGAATCGGGCCCGTCGCGGTCGACGTGGAGCGGGCGTCGGGATTCCGCTATTCGCAGCGCGCCTATCTCATCCAGGTCTATCGGCGTGAGGCGGGCCTCTTCCTCTTCGACCCTCCTCCGATCGGCGACTTCGCTCCCCTGCAGGCGGCGATCGGCGATGCCGAGTGGGTGCTGCACGCCGCGAGCCAGGACCTGCCGTCCCTGCGCGAGCTGGGGCTCGTTCCCGCGTCGATCTTCGACACGGAGCTCGCCTCGAGGCTCCTCGGGCGCGAGCGCGTCGGACTCGGCGCCGTCGTCGAGGAGACGCTCGGCATCTCGCTCGCGAAGGCGCACTCGGCTTCGGACTGGTCGACGCGGCCTCTCCCCCAGTCGTGGCTGGAGTACGCCGCGCTCGACGTCGAGCACCTCGTCGACGTGCGGGACGTGCTGGCGCAGGAGCTCGCGAAGCAGGGCAAGACGGTCTACGCCGCGGAGGAGTTCCAAGCCGTCCTCGACCGGCCCCCCAGACCCGCGCGCGAGGAGCCGTGGCGGCGTCTCAGCGGCCTCCACACGGTGCGCGGCCGCCGCTCGCTCGCCATCGCACGCGCGCTGTGGCTCGCTCGTGAGGAGTTCGCGCAGGAGGAGGATGTCGCGCCGGGCCGCCTCGTGCCCGACCGCGCACTCGTCGCCGCGGTGCTCGCCGACCCGACGTCCAAGGCCGATCTCGCGCGCGTCAAGGAGTTCACAGGTCGCGCGAGCCGCACGCAGCTGGACCGCTGGTGGGCGGCCATCGAGGCCGGCCGCGCGACGGCCGAGCTGCCCAGCGAGCGGGGCTCGGGCGGGGACTCGCTCCCGCCGCCGCGCGCCTGGGCCGACCGCAATCCGGCGGCCGATGCACGGCTGAAGACGGCGCGCCCCCTCGTCGAGGAGGTCGCGACGAGCATCGGCATGCCGGTCGAGAACCTCCTCACTCCCGAGCTCCTCCGGCGCGTCGCATGGGCGCCGCCCGAGCCGATGACAGCGGCCGCGATCGGGCAGGCGCTCGCAGAACTCGGCGCGCGGCGGTGGCAGATTGAGCAAACCGCACAGGTGATCGCCGATGCCTTTGTGGCTTCCGTGCAAGAGCCGTCGAAGGGCCCGGAAACCGCTTCGTAGGTCTCCCACACCCGATTCCGGCGCGTCCAGGGCCGCTCCTAGGGTGGGGGCATCCCTATTTTCTGGAGGCAGAGTGGCCGAGATTTCGGACGTCTTCTTCGTCGATGGAATGCGCACCCCCTTCGGGCGCGCCGGCGAAAAAGGCATGTACTGGAACACCCGCGCCGATGACCTCGCCGTCAAGGCGACCATCGGCCTTCTGGAGCGCAACCCCGACGTTCCGAAGGACCGCATCGACGACGTGGCGATCGCCGCGACGTCGCAGACGGGCGACCAGGGCCTGACCCTGGGCCGATCCGTCGCGATCCTCGCGGGCCTGCCGCAGACCGTCCCCGGGTTCGCGATCGACCGCATGTGCGCCGGCGCGATGACCAGCGTGACGACCATGGCCGCCTCGATCGGCGTCGGCATGTACGACGTCGCCCTCGCCGGCGGGGTCGAGCACATGGGCCACCACCCCATCGGCGGCAACGCCGACCCGAACCCGCGCTTCGTCGCGGAGAAGATGGTCGACCCCGGCGCGCTCAACATGGGCGTGACGGCGGAGCGGATCTTCGACCGCTTCCCGCACCTGACGAAGGAGCGCTCGGACCGCTACGGCATGCTGAGCCAGCACAAGGTGCAGGCGGCATACGACGCGGGCAGGATCCAGCCCGACCTCGTCCCCGTCGCGATCAAGGACGCCGACGGCGCGTGGGGTCTCGCTACCGAGGACGAGGGCCGGCGCCCCCAGACGACGATGGAGGACCTCGCGACCCTCAAGACGCCGTTCCGTCCGCACGGGCGGGTCACCGCCGGGACCTCGTCACCGCTGACCGACGGCGCGACGATGTCGCTTCTGGCCGGCGGCGGCGCCGTCGAGGAGCTCGGACTCCAGCCCAAGATGAGGCTCGTCTCCTTCGCCTTCGCGGGCGTGCAGCCGGAGATCATGGGCATCGGCCCGATCCCGTCGACCGAGAAGGCGCTTCGCAAGGCCGGCCTGACGATCGACGACATCGGACTCTTCGAGCTCAACGAGGCGTTCGCGATCCAGGTGATCTCGCTCCTCGACCACTTCGGCATCGCCGACGACGACCCGCGCGTCAACCCGTGGGGCGGCGCGATCGCGTTCGGCCACCCGCTCGCCGCCTCCGGCGTGCGGCTCATGATCCAGCTCGCGGCCCACTTCGCCGAGCGCCCCGACGTCCGCTACGGCCTGACCGCCATGTGCGTGGGCCTCGGACAGGGCGGCTCGGTCATCTGGGAGAACCCGCACTACGACGGCAAGCGGAAGTAAGGGCCCTTGCACGATATGACGAACTCCGTTTCTGAACAGTACGCGCAGATCGACTTCTCGCCCCTCGACGCCCTGACCGGGGGCGAGGTGGTGACGCACTCGAGGGTCCGCGACATCCGTCTGCCCTCCGGGAGGGTGCTCGCCCTCGTCACGCTCGACAACGGCCGTGATCACACGCGTCCGAACACGCTCGGACCGGCGACGCTGAGCGAGCTCGCCGACACCCTCGCGGCGCTGGAGACGCGCGCGGACGCCGGCGAGATCGACGCGGTCGGCATCACCGGCAAGCAGTACATCTTGGCGGCGGGCGCGGACCTGTCCGACATCTCGCGCCTCGGATCGAAGGACAACGCCCGGCTCATCGCCCAGCGCGGCCACCAGGTGCTCGGCAGCCTCTCCGAGCTCAGCGTGCCCTCGTTCGCCTTCGTGAACGGGCTCGCACTCGGGGGCGGGCTGGAGATCGCGCTGAACAGCACGTACCGGACGGTGGATGCCTCGGCCGCCGCGGTCGCGCTCCCCGAGGTCTTCCTCGGCATCATCCCCGGGTGGGGTGGCGCGTACCTCCTGCCGAACCTCATCGGCATCGAGAACGCCCTGGAGGTGGTGGTGTCGAACCCCCTCAAGCAGAACCGCATGCTCAAGCCGCAGCAGGCGTACGACTACGGGATCTTCGACGCGATCTTCCCGGCAGCCACCTATCTGGAGGACTCGCTGATCTGGGCCGACGGCGTGCTGGGCGGTTCCGTCAAGGTCGTCCGAAGGAACGAGCCGGGGAGGATCGAGCGCCTGACCAAGTGGCCGATCGCGATCAAGGTCGCGCGCGGCATGCTCGAGTCGAAGATCGGCACGGTTCCGCGCTCGCCGTACGCGGCCCTCGATCTGCTCGACAAGGCCAAGGGCGGCACCAAGGCGGAGGGCTTCGCCCGCGAGGACGAGGCGCTGGCCGAACTCGTGACCGGCGACCAGTTCGCGGCATCCATGTACGCCTTCGATCTCGTCCAGAAGCGCGCCAAGCGTCCCGTCGGCGCCCCCGACAAGGACCTCGCGAAGAAGGTCACGAAGGTCGGGATCATCGGTGCGGGGCTCATGGCGAGCCAGTTCGCCCTGCTGTTCGTGCGCAAGCTCCAGGTGCCCGTTCTCATCACCGACCTCGACCAGGCCCGCGTGGAGAAGGGCCTCGCCTACATCGACGAGGAGATCGGCAAACTCGAGGCGAAGGGCCGCCTCGACGGCGACACGGCGAACAGGCTGCGGGCCCTCGTGACCGGCACGACCGACAAGAGCCTCTACGCGGACTGCGACTTCGTCATCGAGGCCGTGTTCGAAGAGGTCGGGGTCAAGCAGCAGGTGTTCGGCGAGATCGAGCAGATCATCGCCGAGGACGCGATCCTCGCCACCAACACCTCGTCCCTCTCGGTCGAGGAGATCGGCGCGAAGCTCGCCCATCCCGAGCGACTCGTGGGCTTCCACTTCTTCAACCCGGTGGCGGTCATGCCGCTCATCGAGATCGTCAAGACGCCGCAGACGACGGATGCCGCGCTCTCGACCGCCTTCGTCGTCGCGAAGAATCTCGGCAAGAACGCGGTGCTGACCGCGGATGCACCCGGGTTCGTCGTGAATCGCCTCCTCGCCAAGGTCATGGGCGAGGCGGCGCGCGCGGTGTATGAGGGAGCGCCTGTCGCGGAGGTCGAGAAGGCGTTCGCTCCGCTCGGCCTGCCGATGGGTCCGTTCCAGCTCATCGATCTCGTCGGCTGGAAGGTCGCCGCGCACGTGCAGGACACGATGGTGCACGCGTTCCCCGACCGCTTCTACGCCAACGAGAACTTCCACGCCCTCGCCGAGCTCCCGGAGGTCGTCGAGAAGGACAAGGGCGGGCGCGTGACCGGGTGGACCAAGGCGGCCGAGAAGGTGCTGCGACCCGCGGTCGGCTCGACCCCCGCCTCTGCGGCCACGATCCTGCAGCGTGTACAGGACGGACTCGCGCAGGAGATCAAGCTCATGCTCGACGAGGGCGTCGTGCCGGAGGTCGAGGACATCGACCTGTGCCTCATCCTCGGCGCCGGCTGGCCGTTCATCGACGGAGGCGCCTCGCCCTACCTCGATCGGGAGGGGGCGTCGGAGCGCGCCTTCGGCGACACGTTCCACCACCCCGTGATCCGGGGCATCGGAGGCTGAGGCCCATTCCGCGCTGAGGGCGGTCCTTCTTCGGAGGGGCCGCCCTCAACACGTCGACGGGTCGGGCAGGCAGCGCCCTCCGCCGCGGACGCCTCAGCGGTCGGTGTGACGGCTCGCCCACTCGGGGATCGTCGGGATCTCGTCCGTCGGCGTCGGGCGCGCGACGGGGATGCGGGTGCCGAGGACCTGCGAGACGACGTCCTGAGCGATCTTGGCGGCCGTCAAGCCGGCGTCCTCGAGAATCTGCTCGCGGCTCGCGTGGTCGATGAACTCATCCGGAACGCCGAGCTCATCGACGGCCGTGTCGACGCCCGCCTCGCGCAGCACCTGGCGCACGCGCGTGCCGATGCCGCCGACGCGGATGCCGTCCTCGATCGTGATGACCAGGCGGTGCTCCGAGGCGAGGGTCACGATCGACGGCTGCACGGGGATGACCCACCGCGGGTCTACCACCGTTGCGCCGATGCCCTGAGCGCGCAGACGGCTCGCGACATCCACGGCCAGGTGCGCCATGGGTCCGATACCGACGAGGAGCACGTCCTTCGCCTCGCTCTGCACGAGCACGTCGACACCGTCGTCGAGCCGCTCGACGGCGGGCAGCGCGGGACTGACGGTGCCCCTGGGGAAACGGAGGACGGTGGGCGCGTCGTCGACCGCGACGGCTTCGCGCAGCTCTTCACAGAGGCGCTCGGCGTCGCGCGGGACGGCGATGCGGATGTGCGGAACGATCTGCAGCATCGCGAGGTCCCAGATGCCGTGGTGGCTCGGGCCGTCGGGGCCCGTGACCCCGGCGCGATCGAGGACGAAGGTGACCCCGGCGCGGTGGAGCGCGACATCCATCAGCACCTGGTCGAAGGCGCGGTTCATGAAGGTCGCGTAGATGGCGACGACCGGATGGAGGCCGCCGAAGGCGAGCCCGGCCGCCGAGGCGACGGCGTGCTGCTCGGCGATCCCGACGTCGTACACGCGATCGGGGAAGCGCTGTGAGAACGGCAGAAGTCCCGTCGGCCGGAGCATCGCCGCGGTCATCGCGATGACGTCCGGCCGCTCCTCGCCGATGGTGGGGAGCTCCTCGGCGAAGACGTCGGTCCACGCCTGCCCTGAGCTGCCGCCGAGCGCCTCGCCGGTGACCGGATCGATCCGGCCCACGGCGTGGAACTGGTCCGCCTCGTCCAGGAGCGCCGGCTGATAGCCCCGACCCTTCTCGGTGATGGCGTGGACGATGACGGGCGCGCCGTAGTCCTTCGCCAGCTCCAGGGTCTCCAGGAGCGACGGGAGGTCGTGGCCGTCGACCGGCCCGAGGTACTTGATGTCGAGGTTGGAGTACAGCGCCGCATTGTTGATGAACCGGCTCAGGAACCCGTGCGTACCGCCGCGGAGGCCGCGGTACATCGCCCGCCCAGCCGGGCCGAACTTGCGGAAGAGCGACTCGGAGGAGCCGCGCATGGTCTCGTACGCATCCGCCGTGCGGACGCGGTTGAGGTAGCGCGCCATGCCGCCGATCGTCGGGGCGTAGGAGCGCCCGTTGTCGTTGACGATGATGACGAGGTTGCGGTCGTTGTCGTCGGAGATGTTGTTGAGCGCCTCCCACGTCATGCCGCCCGTCAGCGCGCCGTCGCCGACCATCGCCACGACGTGCCGGTCGCGCCGACCCGTGCGGGTGAGAGCACGCGACACGCCGTCGGCCCAGCTGAGCGAGCTGGAGGCGTGCGAGGACTCGACGACGTCGTGCGGGCTCTCGGAGCGCTGCGGATAGCCTGCGAGGCCGCCTCGGGCACGTAGACGGGAGAAGTCCTGACGGCCGGTGAGCAGCTTGTGCACATAGGACTGGTGGCCCGTGTCGAAGACGATCGGGTCGTTCGGCGAGTCGAAGACCCGGTGCAGCGCGATCGTGAGCTCGACCACGCCGAGGTTGGGGCCGAGGTGACCGCCCGTCCTGGCGACGTTCTGGATGAGGAACTCGCGGATCTCGACGGCCAGCTGCTCGAGCTCATCTGTGCTGAGAGCGTCGAGGTCCCGAGGTCCTTCGATGGACGGAAGAATCGCCATCCGACTCCCTCGGTGTGCTCTCGGAAGGGCGCCCGCCCGGCGCGGATGCCTCGGCCCAGTCTAGCCGGGCCCGTCCGCAGGACCGGTCAGGACGCTTCGCTCCGGAGATTCCGCCGCCGAGGTCCGACGTGCTCCTCCGCCCTCGCACGAGGGCCCGGGACAGTCCCGGGCCCTCGTGCTGCGGCGGGCGCTCAGACGAGCGAGCGGAGGACGTACTGGAGGATTCCGCCGTTGCGGTAGTAGTCGGCCTCACCGGGCGTGTCGATGCGGACGACCGCGTCGAACTCGACGGTCTCCTTGCCGGGCGCCGAGAACTCGCTCGGGGCGGCGGTGACGTGGACGGTCCTGGGCGTGACGCCTTCGTTCAGCTGTTCGAGGCCGGTGATCGAGACGATCTCCGTGCCGTCGAGGCCGAGCGACTCCCAGGTGGATCCGGCGGGGAACTGCAGCGGGACGACGCCCATGCCGATGAGGTTCGAGCGATGGATGCGCTCGAAGCTCTCGGTGATCACGGCCTTGACGCCGAGGAGGCTCGTGCCCTTGGCCGCCCAGTCGCGCGAGGAGCCGGAGCCGTACTCCTTGCCGCCGAAGATCACCAGCGGGGTGCCGGCGGCCTGATAGTTCCGGCTCGCGTCGTAGATGAACGACTGCGGGCCGCCCTCCTGCGTGAAGTCGCGGGTGTACCCGCCCTCCACGACGTTGCCGTCGTTGACGGCGCGGACGAGGAGGTTCTTGAGCCGGATGTTGGCGAACGTGCCGCGGATCATGACCTCGTGGTTGCCGCGGCGCGAGCCGTAGGAGTTGAAGTCCTTGCGGTCGACGCCGTGCTCGGCGAGGTAGCGGCCGGCGGGGCTGTCGGCCTTGATGTTGCCCGCGGGGCTGATGTGGTCGGTCGTGACCGAGTCGCCCAGCGTCGCGAGGACCCGGGCGCCGGTGATGTCGGCGACCGGCGTCAGCTCCATCGTCATGCCCTCGAAGTAGGGGGGCTTGCGCACGTACGTCGAGCTCTCGTCCCACTCGAAGACGTCGCCCGTGGGTGTCGGCAGGTTCTTCCAGCGCTCGTCGCCCTCGAACACCGTCGCGTACTGCTTCGTGAACATGTCCTCGTTGATGGACGAGTCGATCGTGGCCTGCACCTCGGCGGCGTCGGGCCAGATGTCCTTCAGGAAGACGTCGTTTCCGTCGCTGTCCGTGCCGAGCGGGTCGGTCTCGAAGTCGAAATTCATGGATCCGGCGAGCGAGTACGCGATCACGAGCGGCGGGCTTGCGAGGTAGTTCATCTTGACGTCGGGGTTGATGCGCCCCTCGAAGTTGCGGTTGCCCGACAGGACCGCGGTGACGGCGAGGTCGTTCTCGTTGACCGCCGTGGAGACCTCCTCGATGAGGGGGCCGGAGTTGCCGATGCAGGTCGTGCAGCCGTAGCCGACCGTGTAGAAGCCGAGGTCTTCGAGGTCCTTCGTGAGACCGGCCTTCTCGTAGTAGTCGGTGACGACCTTGGATCCGGGAGCGAGGGTGGTCTTCACCCACGGCTTCGCCTTGAGGCCCTTCTTGACCGCGTTGCGGGCCAGCAGGCCCGCGGCGAGCATGACGGACGGGTTCGAGGTGTTCGTGCAGGAGGTGATCGCCGCGATCGTGACCGCCCCGTGGTCCAGTGTGAACGACTCGCCGCCCTCGAGGGTGACCGGCACCGGCTTGGAGATGCTCTTCGGCGCATGCGAGCGGTGCACGTGGAAGTGCTCGTTGTGCTCCGACTCCGGCGTGTTCGCCGGCGGGTCGGATGCCGGGAACGACTCCGCGATCTCGAGGTCGACGAGGTCGTGCTCGACGTCGGCGTAGTTCGTGAGGTCGCTCTCGAACTGCGTCTTGGCGTGGGAGAGGACGATGCGGTCCTGCGGGCGCTTGGGGCCGGCGATCGACGGGACGACCGTCGCGAGGTCGAGCTCCATGTACTCGCTGAAGACGGGCTCGCTCGCCGCGTCGTGCCAGAGGTGCTGCTCCTTGGCGTACGCCTCGACCAGCGCGAGCTGCTGCTCGCTGCGGCCCGTGAGGCGCAGGTACTCGACCGTCACGTCGTCGATCGGGAACATCGCGGCGGTCGAGCCGAACTCGGGGCTCATGTTGCCGATCGTCGCGCGGTTCGCCAGCGGCACCGAAGCGACTCCCTCGCCGTAGAACTCGACGAACTTGCCGACGACGCCGTGCTTTCGCAGCATGTCGGTGATCGTCAGCACGACGTCGGTGGCCGTCACGCCCGTCGGGATCGAGCCCGTGAGCTTGAAGCCGACGACGCGCGGGATGAGCATCGAAACGGGCTGGCCGAGCATCGCCGCCTCGGCCTCGATGCCGCCCACGCCCCAGCCGAGCACGCCGAGGCCGTTCACCATGGTCGTGTGCGAGTCGGTGCCGACGCACGTGTCGGGGTATGCCCGCAGCACGCCGCCGACGGTGCGGTCGTAGACGACCTTCGCGAGGTGCTCGATGTTGACCTGGTGGACGATGCCGGTGCCGGGCGGGACGACCTTGAAGTCGTCGAACGCCGTCTGGCCCCAGCGGAGGAACTGGTACCGCTCGCCGTTGCGCTCGTACTCGATCTCGACGTTGCGCTCCAGCGCGTTCTCGGAGCCGAAGAGGTCTGCGATGACCGAGTGGTCGATGACCATCTCGGCGGGCGAGAGCGGGTTGATGCGCTTCGGGTCTCCGCCGAGCGCCTCGACGGCCTCGCGCATCGTGGCGAGGTCGACGATGCACGGCACGCCGGTGAAGTCCTGCATGACCACACGGGCCGGCGTGAACTGGATCTCGGTGTCGGGCTCGGCCGCGGCATCCCACGATCCGAGCGCCTCGATCTGCTGCTTCGTGACGTTCGCGCCGTCCTCCGTGCGCAGCAGGTTCTCCAGCAGCACCTTGAGGCTGAACGGCAGCTTCTCGTACCCGGGCACCGTGTCGATGCGGAAGATCTCGTAGTCGGTGCTGCCGACCGTCAGGGTGCTTTTCGCACCGAAGCTGTCAACCGTGGACACGTCTGTCTCCTTCGTCGGCGGCGGGGTGGGCGCGAAGCCCAGCACCCCCCATCCTCTCTCGCACGGCATGCGTCGGCTAGTGAGGATCGCCTAAGCGCCGCGAAGAGGGAATTTATCTCGATGTCGAGATAAATGTATCACCTGGCCGGTCGCGGATAGAGCGCGCGCACGGCGAGCCACGTCACCGCGACCATCGGCGCGAACAGCGGCAGCCCCATGATGAGCTTGATTGTGCCGAGCGCCGCGACGTCGCCGGAGAAGTAGAGCGGGAGCTGCACGAGCAGGCGCAGCGCGAAGAGGGACGCCCACGCGATCGCGAGCCAGAAGAACACCCTCCGCTTGCGCTTGTCGCGCCGCCATGCGGTCCCCTCGCTCATGAGGAACCCCACCGCGAGGCCGATCAGCGACCAGCCCACCAGAGCCGACACCAGGAACGCCGTGCCGTAGAGGGCATTGGTTGCGAAGCCCCACAGGAAGTTGTCCTGCCCGCGTCCCGTGAACAGGGCCAGCGCAGCGGCGGCGCCGGTCGCGATGAGGCCCCCGATGGCGGCTCCGGCGGGACCTTTCTGGATCAGCCGGACGATCGTGAAGACGGCCGCGAGCCCGACCGAGAGACCCAGGCTGAGCGGGAGGTTCGCCTGCCCGGTCTCGGGATCCACCGTGAGCGTCCAGGTCACGATGAAGACGACTCCGGGGAGGACCGACTCCAGGATGCCGCGCCAGCCGCCCATCGCGCGCCAGACGACGTGTCCGGTCGTCGCCTCGGCGGACGGGTCGAGTCCCGCGCGACGCGCCGCGCCGCCGAGCGCCGCGCCGACCAGGTCCGACGCCGTCGGCTGCGCCGCCTCGTCATCGGGAGAGGCCGAGCCGGCGGGTTGGACGGATGCCTCGTCCCTCGCCGGGCGCGCGGCCGCGTCGGAGCGGTCGTCGGTCATGCCGTGCCCGGGGTCGCCGGCATCTTGAGCGGGATCAGGTCGCGCGGGGGCATGGGAGAGCCTCCGCGCACGACCACGATGGAGCGGAAGAGGTCCTCCACCTTGGCCGCGGCATCCACGTCGCTCGTCGCGGCACCGCCGATGACGCCCCGGAGGAACCAGCGCGGCCCGTCGACGCCGACGAACCGGGCCAGCCGCTTGCCGGCCGCGGCCTCGGGGCCGGCGATCACGGGCACCTCGGCGAGGAGCTCCGGGCCGAGGGGACCCTCGCGCTCCTCGACGCGGCCGCCCTGCTGCCGGATCTGCTGGCGGATCTGATCGCGCGTCTCGTCCCACAGCCCCGTCGAGCGCGGCGCGGCGAACGGCTGCACCTGCAGGGTCGACTCGGCGTAGTCCAGGCCCACGGCGACGATGCGCTTGGTCTGCTCCTCGACCTCCAGGCGGAGATTGAGGCCCTCGCGCGGAAGGATCTTGATGCCGCCGAGGTCGATGTAGGGGCGGACCGGGTTCGCCTCCGACTCGTCGAACGGGCCGGCCGCCGCACGGTCCTGCGGCGCCGACTTCGTGGGGACGACCTCGTCGGGGGTGGCGGGGTTCTCGCCCGCGGTGGCGTCTGTCATGCCAGGACTCCGTCCTCTTCGTCTTGCTCCGCACGGGGGAAGATCCCCCATGCGGACTCGTCAGCGCTCGCCGGCGGCGACACCGGCCCCCTGGTAGCCGGTGGAGCCGAATCCGCCCTCGCCGCGCACGCTCTCGGGGAGCTCGTCGACCGGGATGAACCGGGCCCGGGGCACCGGCATCACGAGGAGCTGCGCGATGCGGTCGCCCTTGGCGATCTCGTACGCGTGCTCGGCGTCGGTGTTGAGCAGCGTGACCTTGATCTCCCCGCGGTAGCCCGCGTCGACGGTGCCCGGCGAGTTGACGACCGTGATGCCGTGCTTGGCTGCCAGTCCGCTGCGGGGCACGACGAACGCGGCGTAGCCCTCCGGGAGGGCTATGCGCACACCCGTGCCGACGAGGGCGCGGCGCCCCGGCTCGAGGCGGACGTCCTCGGCGGCGAGGAGATCGGCGCCGGCGTCGCCGGGATGGGCGTAGCTCGGAACCTCGGGCGCGATAATGAGGACGTCCACGGTTTCGGTCACTCAACGAGGGTAATGCAGAAGACAGCAGCCAGAAGCGCCCGGGTCCAGGCTCCCGGCGGCTTCCGAGAACGCCTCAGTCCGTCCCTCTGGGTGCTCGTCAGCGCCGCCGTGGTCGCGCCGATGGCGGCCCTCGTGTTCGCCCCCATCGACACGACCGCGGCTCTTGTGGCGGGCGTGATCGCCGGCGTCCTGTTCGTGACGCTCCTGATCGCCTGGTCGCCCGTCGTGGCGGTCGAGGACGGCGTGCTCCGCGCCGGACGCGCGCGCATCCCCGTCGAGCTGCTCGGTGAGCCGGTGGCGCTCTCCGGAGAAGAGGCGCGGGCGGCGCGCGGACCTCTTCTCGACCCGAAGGCGTGGCACGTCATCCGCGGCGGCATCGACGGGCTGGTGATCGTGCCCGTGAACGACGGCGACGACCCGACGCCGTCATGGGTCGTGTCGTCGCGCACTCCCGACCGCCTCGCGGCGGCCATCCGTCGTGGTCAGGTCAGGCCGCGCACTCCGCGCAGATAGGGCCGTCGGCCGTGTCGTGGTCGAGCTGCGAGCGGTGCTTCACGAGGAAGCAGTTGGAGCAGGTGAACTCGTCCTCCTGAGGAGGGAGCACCACGACGTCGAGCTCGAGGTCGGAAAGGTCGGCCCCGGGCAGCTCGAAGCCCGACGGGTTGTCGGCGTCCTCGACATCCACCGCCCCCGACATCTTGTCGGGAACCCGCTCCTTGAGGGCCTCGATCGACTCGCTGTCGTCCTCGGTCTTGCGGGGGGCGTCGTAATCCGTAGCCATGCGTGAACGTCTCTACTTCCGGGAATCTCGGGTTCGCATGCCCGTATGGGCGGCGATAGTTTGCATGACGGCGGGGCATTTCGCAAATGCGCCAAGGACGGGTTCCCGTCATGTGTGATCCGTGAAACTCGCGGCACGCCCGCGTTATTCCCGGCCGCCCCTCCTGCCGCGTGCGAGCATGGCCTGACACGGCTGGATGGGAGAGGGCGTTCGCATGGAACAGCTCAAAGTCATCGGAACCGAGGACGACGCCATCGTCCTGGCCACCGAATCCGGCGAGCGGTTCTCGCTCGCCATCGACGATGTGCTGCGCGCCGAGATGCGCCGCGCTCGACGCGAACGCGAACGGGAGGTCGACGAGCGCGTCGTGCGGCCGAGCCCGCGCGAGATCCAGTCGCACATCCGCGCCGGCATGTCCGCCGAGGAGGTCGCCAGCCTCCTCGGAGCCCGGGTCGAGGACGTCCAGCGGTTCGAGGGCCCCGTCCTCGCCGAGCGCGAGCACGTCGTGGGCCAGGCGCTCGCGGTGCCCGTGCTGCTCGGAGCGGACCTCGACGGCGACGCCCATCCCACGTTCGGCACCGCCGTCCGGGCGAAGCTCGCTGAGGCCGGTGCGACGGGCGAGCGCTGGACGAGCTGGAAGGAATCGACCGGCTGGATCGTCAAGCTCGAGTTCACCGCGTCCGAGATCGATCACGACGCGCGGTGGGGGTTCGAGCCGCGGCGCTCCACCCTCTCGCCCCTCAATCCCGACGCGATCCAGCTGTCGCGGCAGGGATCGCTGCCCGAGGGTCTGATCCCCCGGCTGCGCGCCCTCGACGTCCAGCCGCTGAAGGACGAATCGCGCTTCGACAGCGGTGCCTTCGGTCCACGCCGGCTGCCCGAGCCCGAGGCGGACCTCGAGTCGCCGGAGGTCGCCGCGCCCACCGCGCCCGCGGTGCAGCAGGCCGCGATCAAGCGCGCCGACGAGCCGTCGGTGACCTCGCCCGAGACGGCCGACCTGCTCGAGGCCCTCCGGCGCCGTCGCGGCCAGCGCGAACCGCTGCCGGGCGTCGACGAGGCCCCGCGCACATCGACGCCGGTCGCGCTGTTCGACGCGCTCGAGCCCGGCTACGAGGAGACCGCCACGCCGCTGCCCGACGACTCGTACCCGCCGGAGCGTCCCGCCGCTGCCGCCGAGGCGTCGGGTCGCCGAAAGGGGCGCACCTCGATGCCGTCCTGGGACGAGATCGTCTTCGGCGCCGGGGCGCGCGGCGACGACTGAGCTCAGGCGAACGCGCCGAGCCGGATGAGGGGCACCGTCCGCTCCTCGTCGGTCAGCGAGCCGTGCTGCCCGACCATGTTCTGCGGCCCCTTGTCCTCGAGCCGATCGTCGTAGTACGCGACGGCGGCGCGCGCGGCCACGACGACGTCGCCGATGCGCTCACGCACGTCGGGCGCCACGACGCCGAACACCCCCGCCTCGACGGCCTCGTCCCGCGACAGCACCCAAGAGCGGCCGGACTCGGATTCGCACCAGGCCCGGAGGACGGATGCCTCGCACCCGGGCTCGGCATAGAGGTGCAGCATCCGCGGCTCGCCTCCGATGATCCGCACCCCGTCGACCAGGCCGTCCCGCTCGGTGAGCAGAAGGTGCCGGTGGCGGGGGACGTCGATCATCCCGTGGTCGGCGGTGAAGACGGCGCCGACACCCCGCGGCAGCGCCCCGGCGAGCGCGCGGGCCGCGGCATCCACCGTCTCCAGTCCCGCCGCCCACTCGTCGGACTCCCACCCTCGCTGATGCCCGATGCCATCGAGCTCCGGCGCGTACAGATACACCAGAGCCCCGGGATGCCGCGCCGCGAGCTCGGCGGCGGCCTCCGCGCCTTCTGCCGCCGTCTTGGCTGGGACGAACTCGCCGCCGCGCAGGATCGCCGTCGTGAAGCCGGACTCGGCGAACTTGGGCCGGGAGACGACGAAGCACGGCCGTCCCCTCTCCGCCTCCCGTTCCAGGAGCGGCTGCGCGCGCTGCCAGGAGTACGGGTCCAGGCCGTCCGTCTCCCACCCCTTCAGCTGATTCGGCGCGAGGTCGGTGCCGGGTATCCGCACGCGGTAGCCGAGCAGCCCGTGCTCGCCCGGATCGACACCGGTCATCAGCGACGTGAGGGCGGCGGCGGTGGTCGAGGGGAACACGGAGCGCGCGACATCCTTCTTCCCGCCGGCCTCCGCGAGGAAGCGGGCGTGACCGGAGCGAGCGCCCAGGTTGCGTGCGCCGAGACCGTCGACGACGAAGAGGACCGCGCTGGTGACCGGAGCGAACCAGTCTCCTCCTCCGTCGAGAGCTGACAGAACCTCCGGCACGACACGGGGCAGGCTCCGGGCTCGGGGCGGCTCCGCCGGTAGGCTGAGGGACATCCGGGCCAGTCTCGCACACCGGCGAGCGGCCCCGGCCGGGCAGCCCAGCGCCGGCCCGTCGTCACTGAGGCCACATCGTCATGCCCGCATCCCGCACCGACTCCCCCGCCGAGCACGGCCGCATCGAAGACATCGATGTCGCCGTCGAGATGCAGGGGTCGTTCCTCGAGTACGCCTACTCCGTCATCTACTCGAGGGCGCTTCCCGACGCCCGCGACGGACTGAAGCCCGTCCAGCGGCGGATCCTCTTCCAGATGGCCGACATGGGGCTGCGCCCGGATCGCGGGCACGTCAAGAGCGCCCGCGTCGTGGGCGAGGTCATGGGAAAGCTGCACCCGCACGGCGACGCCCCCATCTACGACGCGCTCGTGCGTCTCGCGCAGCCGTTCTCCCTGCGCGTGCCGCTGGTCGACGGCCACGGCAACTTCGGCTCGCTCGACGACGGGCCCGCCGCCCCGCGGTACACGGAGGCGCGCCTGGCGCCCGCGGCGCTCGCTCTCACGGAGAACCTCGACGAGGACGTCGTCGACTTCATCCCGAACTACGACGGACAGTTCCAGCAGCCGGCGGTGCTGCCGGCGGCCTTCCCCAATCTTCTGGTCAACGGCGCGACCGGCATCGCCGTCGGCATGGCCACCAACATGGCGCCCCACAACCTCATCGAGGTCGTCGGCGCCGCGACGCACCTGCTCGACAACCCCGAGGCGACGCTCGAGGAGCTGATGGAGTTCGTGCCGGGACCCGACCTCCCGTCCGGCGGCGTCATCGTCGGCCTCGACGGCATCAGGGACGCGTACCGCACCGGCCGCGGCACCTTCCGCACGCGGGCCAAGGTCTCGATCGAGCCGCTCGGACCCCGCCGCACGGGCCTCGTCGTGACGGAGCTGCCGTACCTCGTCGGGCCCGAGCGCATCATCGAGAAGATCAAGGATGCCGTGCAGTCCAAGAAGCTGCAGGGCATCTCGGACGTCACCGATCTCACCGATCGGCACAACGGCCTCCGCCTCGTCATCGGCATCAAGACCGGGTTCGACCCGCAGGCGGTGCTCGAGCACCTGTACCGTCTGACGCCCCTCGAGGACTCCTTCGGCATCAACAACGTCGCCCTCGTCGCGGGCCAGCCGCAGACGCTCGGCCTGCGGGAGCTGCTGCGGGTCTACCTCGACCACCGCATCGAGGTGGTGACGCGTCGGAGCTCCTTCCGGCTCGCGCGCCGCAAGGAGCGCCTGCACCTCGTCGAGGGACTCCTCATCGCGATCCTCGACATCGACGAGGTCATCCAGGTCATCCGGACGTCCGACGACTCCGAGGCGGCCAGGACGCGGCTCATGGAGGTCTTCGACCTGTCCGAGCTGCAGGCCGAGTACATCCTGGAGCTGCGCCTGCGTCGCCTGACGAAGTTCTCGCGCATCGAGCTCGAGAGCGAGCGCGACCGGCTGCGCGCCGAGATCGCCGAGCTCGAGGAGCTGCTCGCGAGCGAGGTCCTGCTGCGCGCGCAGGTGGCACGAGAGTTGGATGCCGCCGCCGAGACCTACGGCACGCCCCGCCGGACCCTCCTCCTCAACGGAGGGCCCGTCGCACCCCGTTCCCGGGCCGCCGCGTCCGCTCCGGATCTGCAGATCGCCGACGCTCCGTGTCGCGTCTTCCTCTCCGCGACGGGCCGCATGGTGCGGGCGGAGGTCACGGTGGACGCGCCGAACGGCGGCATCGTCACGCCCTCCCGGCGCTCCAAGCACGACGCCGTGCGCTCTTCCGTCGACACGACGACGCGCGGCGACCTCGGGGCTGTGACGTCCGCGGGCCGGCTCGTGCGGTTCTCGCCGGTGGATCTTCCCTCCGTTCCGGGCAACTCGGTGCAGCTGGCGGCCGGCACCCGCGCCGACCAGTACCTCGGCCTCGCCTCCGGCGAGCACGTCGTGGGTCTCGTCCCGCTCGCCGACGCCGCTCCCATCGCTCTGGGCACTGCTCAGGGCGTCGTCAAGCGCGTCGCAGCGAGCGAGCTCGGCAACAAGCACGACATCGAGATCATCGCGCTCAAGGACGGCGACCGCGTCGTCGGTGCCGCGCCGGCGGCGGACGGCTCCGAGCTCGTCTTCGTCGTCTCCGACGCGCAGCTGCTGCGCTTCGACGCCGACTCGGTCCGCCCGCAGGGACGCGCGGCGGGTGGAATGGCCGGTGTGCGGGTGGGCGACGGCGAGCGCGTCGTCTACTTCGGCGTCGTGGGCGGCGCCGTCTTCGACGCAGTGGTGGTGACCGTCGCGGGCAGCACGCAGGCCCTGGCGGGCGCGGACGCCGGCTCGGCCAAGGTCTCGGACTTCTCGGAGTTCCCGGCGAAGGGTCGCGGCACCGGCGGCGTGCGCGCGCAGCGCTTTCTCAAGGGGGAGGACACGATCACGCACGCGTGGGTCGGCGTCGAGCCGCGTGCGGTCGGCGCGGACGGCGCGATTCGCGCGCTTCCCCCGGCCGGTGCGAAGCGGGATGCCTCGGGCCAGCCGCTCGACGGCGTCGTCGGTGCGATCGGCACGGCCGTCCGCTGATCGGCGCCTCGCGGAGCGAGGACTTCTCGCCGCGCGAGGATGGATCCGCGCGACCCGTCCTCGCTTCGCGAGACGCCCTCGTCCCGCGAGACGTCAGGCGTCGATGGACTCGCGGGACAGCCGGTCGCTCGAGTTCACGATGAACTCGCGACGGGGCGCCACTTCGTTGCCCATGAGCAGTTCGAAGACGGATGCCACGGCCCCGGCATCCTCGAGACGGACGCGTCGCAGGGTCCGGCCCGCGCGGTCCATCGTGGTCGTCGCGAGCTGCTCGGCATCCATCTCACCCAGGCCCTTGTAGCGCTGGACCGGCTCCTGCCACCGCTTGCCGGACTTGGCGAGCTTGGTGAGCAGGCCGTGGAGCTCCTGCTCGCTGTACGTGTAGATGGTCTCGTTGGGCTTGGATCCCGGATTCATGACGACCACGCGATGCAGCGGCGGAACGGCCGCGAACACGCGACCCTCTTCGATGAGCGGCCGCATGTACCGGAAGAAGAGAGTGAGCAGGAGGGTGCGGATGTGCGCCCCGTCGACATCCGCGTCGCTCATCAGGATGACCTTGCCGTAGCGGGCCTGGTCGATGTCGAACGAGCGGCCGGAGCCCGCGCCGATGACCTGGATGATCGACGCGCACTCGGCGTTGCTCAGCATGTCGCTGATCGACGCCTTCTGGACGTTGAGGATCTTGCCGCGGATCGGCAGCAGCGCCTGGTACTCGCTGTTGCGGGCATGCTTGGCGGTGCCGAGGGCCGAGTCGCCCTCGACGATGAACAGCTCGGACTCGGCGACGTCGTTGGTGCGGCAGTCGGCGAGCTTCGCCGGGAGCGACGAGGACTCGAGCGCGTTCTTGCGACGCTGCGTCTCCTTGTGGGTGCGCGCCGAGATGCGCGCCTTCATCTCGGCGACGACCTTGTCGAGCAGGAGCGCCGTCTGGTTCTTGTCGTCGCGCTTGGTCGAGGCGAACCTCGCAGTCAGCTCCCGCGTCACGACGTTCGCGACGATCTGGCGCACCGCGGGGGTTCCGAGAACCTCCTTGGTCTGGCCCTCGAACTGCGGCTCGGGCAGGCGCACGGTGAGCACCGTCGTGAGCCCGGCGAGGATGTCGTCCTTCTCGAGCTTGTCGTTCCCGACCTTCAGCCGGCGTGCGTTCTGCTCGACCTGGCCGCGGATCACCTTCATGAGTCCGAGCTCGAAGCCCTGCTGGTGCGTGCCGCCCTTCGGGGTGGCGATGATGTTGACGAACGATCGGCCGACGGTGTCGTAGCCGGTCCCCCAGCGCACCGCGACGTCGACGTGGCACTCCCTCTCGACCTCGGTGGGCACCATCGCGCCGCCCGGCTGCAGCACGGGCACCGTCTCGGTGAACGTGCCGGAGCCGGTGAGGCGCCACGTGTCGGTGATCGGCGCGTCCGGCGCGAGGAACTCGGCGAACTCCGAGATGCCGCCGTCGAAGCGGAAGGTCGTCTCCTCGCGGCCGCCGTCGCGCTCGTCGCGGATGGCGATCTCGAGCCCCGGAACGAGGAAAGCCGTCTGGCGGGCGCGCTGCTCCAGCTCATCGAGGTCGAACGCGGCATCCTTCGTGAAGATCTGGCGGTCGGCCCAGTACCGGATGCGGGTGCCGGTCACGCCCCTGGCGGCCCTGCCGACGACGCGCAGCTCCGAGCTCTTCTCGAACGGCGAGAAGGGCGCGTCCGGTGTCGGGCCGGCGAACACCCCGGGCTCGCCGCGGTGGAACGACATCGCCCAGGTCTTCCCGCCGCGGTCCACCTCGACATCCAGGCGCTCCGAGAGCGCGTTCACGACGGACGCCCCGACGCCGTGCAGTCCGCCCGACGCCGCGTACGAGCCGCCGCCGAACTTGCCGCCGGCGTGCAGCTTGGTGAAGACCACCTCCACCCCGGAGAGGCCGGTGCGCGGCTCGATGTCGACCGGGATGCCGCGGCCGCGGTCGCGGACCTCGACGCTGCCGTCAGGATGCAGGACGATCTCGATGCGGCTGCCGTTGCCGGCCAGGGCCTCGTCGACCGCGTTGTCGATGATCTCCCACAGGCAGTGCATGAGACCGCGCGAGTCGGTCGAGCCGATGTACATGCCGGGGCGCTTGCGGACCGCTTCGAGCCCCTCGAGCACCTGGAGATGGTGGGCGGAATACTCGGCGGTCACGAGGATCAAGCGTATCCGCGGCATCCGACGCCCCCTTGCACAGACACGGCACCCCGTCTCCCCCGTACGCGCTGAGCGAAATGTCTCCCGTTCGCGGCATACCCGTAACAAACGCGTGGTTATATCTATGGACTTGCAGAAGCGACATCGCAGAGTGACACAGCACAGAGGAGGCACCGAGATGAACACGCTTTCGACCCCTGCCGAGCCGGGTGCCGTCCTCGAGTACCGCCTCACCGCCATGGACCGCTGCGACTCGTGCGGCGCCCAGGCCTACATCGCGGCCGAGGTCAACGGCAGCGAGCTGCTGTTCTGCGCCCACCATGGGCGCAAGTACGAGGAGAAGCTCCGCTCGGTCGCGACCTCGTGGCACGACGAGACGGCCCGGCTCAGCGAGTAGGCCTCTCGTCCCGCCGGCGCCGTTCCACGGTCGGCGCTATCCGCACGGCGATCTCCTCGCCGATCGTGCCGATGAGTTCGGCGGCGTCCGTGGCGCTCATCGAGGCGGCCGCCCCCAGCACGATCACTTCATCGCCGACGGCTGCGGTCGGCCACCCGTCGACGTCGCTCTCCTCCGCGGCGATCGACCGCACGGTCCGAGGGCCCGCGGGGGTCTCGACCACGAGGCGTCCCGCGAGCGTCGACGGAAGACCGTCGAGACTGCCCGTTCCGACGACGACCCGATCGCCGTCGACGCGGATGACTTCGGCGACCAGACTCGCGATCGGACGGATGCCGAGCTCCGACTCGGCGGGACCGCCGGCGGGTCGGATGCCGTACGCGAAGGCGCCGATGCGCACGAGGTCGTAACGGAACTCGGGGCGCGCGAACCCCGCAGCCGACGCGGCGAGGTGCTTGAGCCTCGGCCGGAGTCCCGCGAGCTCCGCCTGCGCCGCGGCGAGGTCGAAGACGGCGCGCGCCTCGTCGTCCTCCGCGTCCGAGGCCTCGGCGATGTGGCTCCAGATGCCGACGACCTCGATGGCGCCCGCACGTTCGAGTTCCGCAGCGCGCGCGGTGAATGCGGGCCACTCCTCGGGACGGACGCCGTTGCGGCGGAGCCCGGAGTCGATCTTCAGGTGCACACGCGCGCGCCCGGACGCAGCGGCCACCTCTTCGAGCAGCGCCGCGTCGCCGACGCCGATGTCGAGATCGGCGGAGATCGCTTCCTGGGCCTCCTCAGCGGACGCGACGATCCAGACGAAGATCCGCGGCCCGTCGCCCAGCTCGGCGCGGATGGCGCGTCCGGTGCGGGCGTCGAAGGCCCCGAACCAGCGGATGCCGTTGTCCCACGCCAGCGAAACGATCCCTTGCAACCCGTGCCCGTAGGCGTCGTCCTTGACGACCAGCATGTGCTCGGCGGGCGCGATTCGGCGCGCGATCTCAGCGAGGTTCGCGGCGAACGCATCCGCGTCGATCCAGAGACGGCCCGTCACGTGATGTACTCCCGGATCGCGCGCAGCCCCACGGCCGTGACCAGCTCGGCCGCCGTCAGCCCCGTCGCCTCCGTCCACTCGCCGACCGAGGGATCGTTCGCGCCTGCGCCGAAGAAGACGACGGCGTCGCCTCGGCGAACGTCGGCGTCGCCGATGTCGACCACGCACACGTCCATCGCGACGCGTCCGACGATCGGGTGCCGGCTGCCGCGGATCACGACGCCGGCGCGTCCGCCGAGCCCGCGCACGATGCCATGGGCGTACCCGCCCGTCACGAGCGCCACTCGGGTGTCAGCCGCCGCGCGGTGAGCGAAGCCGTAGGAGACTCCCTCTCCCGCGCGCAGTGCCTTGACGACGAGCACGGACCCGGTGAGGCGCATGACCGGGATCCCGCCCGTGCCCGGAAGGCCGAAGGCCTCTGCGGAATCGAGGGTCGGCCCGCCGGACGCTCCGACCGCCGCGCCGCGGAGTTCCTCGGCGAGTCCGTTCCCCGAGCGCTCGTCGACGAGGAAGGCGTCGACTCCCAGCGCCAGCAGCGCGCGCCCGACGGGCGACGCACCGTGTCCCCACGCATCGTGGCGCAGATCCGCGACGCTGTACTCGCCGTCGCTGCGCAGCAGCATCGCCTCGACATTCGTGCGGAGCGCCCGGCAGTCGATCCGGACGACGGGAGCACTGGGCATGGGCGCGGCATCCGTCGTCCCGTCCCCGAAAGTCACGCCGTCTAGACTATCGAGGTCCCCCGCACCCGACCCTGGAGCACCCATGCCTTCGAAGGGCCTCGGCCTCGTGCCCCGCCTCCGCTACCTCGCCGGACGCGCGCGTCGCATCGACGTCGGATCGGTGCTGGAGCGCGCCACGGAGGCGTCGCAAGAGCACGGCAAGTGGCGGCCGGCGATCGTGGCCGACATGCTGTGGCAGGCCGGCTTCAAGAACGTCGGGTTCCAGGACTACATCGACTACGACTTCGCCATCCTCACCAAGGCCGAGCGGGCGACGTACATGACGCACCCGGTGTCGAACCAGCTGTCGCAGAAGTACGACCATCCCGACTTCCGCCACATCTTCCAGGACAAGGTCGCCTTCGACCGCGTCTTCAGCGAGCACCTGCACCGCGAGTGGATGGTCGTCGAGGCGGGCAACGCCGCCGCCGTGCGCGCGTTCGCGGAGCGCCACGGCACGATCGTCACCAAGGAGCCCGTGGGGCAGGCGGGGACCGGTGTCCACCGCTACCACGCCGCCGAGGTCGAGGACTGGGACGGCTTCCACCGCGAGCTGCTGGCACGGGGCGAGCTGCTGATCGAGGAGGTCATCGTGCAGCACGACGACCTCGCTGCGGTGTGTCCCGGCACCGTCAACACGACCCGTGTCACAGCGTTCTTCGACGGCGAGCAGACCCACGTCCTCGCGATCGCCCAGAAGTTCGGCCGCGGCGCCGTCAGCGACCAGATGACCTACGGCGGCTTCTACACGATGCTCGACGACTCCGGCCGGGCGATGGGCAAGGGCTACGACTCGCACGGACACATCCACGAGTTCCACCCCGAGTCGGGGGTTCGCATCCCCGACTTCCGGCTTCCGCTCATGGATGAGGTCGTCGCCTTCGTCGACCGCGTGGCGCGGGTCGTGCCCCAGGTGCAGTACGTCGGGTGGGACATCGTCGTGACACCGACCGGGCCCGTGCTCGTCGAGGGCAACTGGGCCGCCGGCGTATACGAGAACAAGCCGAGCGCGACCGGCATCCGCACCGGCCATAAGCCGCGCTACCGCGAGGCCATCGGCTTCTGACCGGACGGCCCGCGCCGAAGGGATGCGCTGCAGCCGGGGCGAGAGGATGCTGGGACCATGAGCTCACCGGAGCCGATCGTCCGGATGTGGCGCGGCGTCGTCCGCACCGAGGACCGCGACGCGTACCTCGACTACGTCGCACGCACCGGGATGGACGAGTACCGCGCCACCGCGGGGAACCTCGACGCGTGGATGCTGTGGCGCGACCTTCGCGACGGGCTCACCGAGATCGTCACGATCTCGCGGTGGGAGTCGATGGACGCGATCCGCGGCTTCGCCGGTGACGACGCCGATCGCGCCGTGTTCTACCCCGAGGACGACAGATACCTCGTCGAGCGCGACGTCACGGTGCGCCACTACATCGACGCACGGCCCTGACCTCGGGCGCGGGAACGACGACGGCCCCGCCGTCCTTCCGCCGCCGGCGGGGATGAGGGGGCCGTCGAAGAAGCGCTCAGCCGGCGGAGGACCGCCGGACGATCCCGAGCGGCGTCGATTGATGCCCCTGGCCGAGCGGATTGTCCCGCAGGATCGCGACGAGCTGCCGGTCGGCGTCCTTCGTCAGCGTCGAGCCCAGGATGTTGCCGCCGATGTCGTTGATGTCCACGACGGCGACCTCGGGCACGCCGCCGAGCAGCGCCTTCAGGCGCTGTGCGACCTCGCGGGGCTTCTCGGGGCCGAGGACGACCGCCTTGTTGTAGGGCGGGATGGTCCCGCTCGTCGGACCGTCGATCGCGCGCGCCTTGTCACCGGCGATGCGGTAGAAGTCGCCGCGCCGGCCGAACAGCTTCGTGACGGCCGAGACGGCGGCGGCCAGGAGGATCCGGGGCGTCCCGCACTCCCGCAGCGCCATCTCCATCGTCTCGGGCATGCCGAGCCCGATGCCGTAGGGCGTCTTGACGACGAACCGCGACAGGAAGAACGCGAGCCGCCGCGGCTTGATCGAGTCGATCGGGAACGAGCGCCCCTGCGTGATCGCGACGATCTTCTCGGTGACGAAAAGCGTGTCGCCCGGCCGAACGAGATCGCCCGCGTACTCGCGCACGAACGCGTCGAGATCGTCTCCGGGCATGACCACGCGCGTCCTGATGGGAATGCGGGAGAAGCTCGCGCCCTCGAGATCGACGGTCAGCGCCTTGCCGGCGTTGGCCTCGCCGCTCATTCGAGGTAGTCCCGGAGAGACTGCGATCGCGAGGGATGCCGGAGCTTGGCCATCGTCTTCGACTCGATCTGGCGGATGCGCTCGCGCGTGACGCCGAAGGTGTCGCCGATCTGGTCGAGCGTCTTCGGCTGGCCGTCGCCGAGACCGAAGCGCATGCGGATGACGCCCGCCTCCCGCTCGGAGAGGGAGTCGAGGAGCGACTCGAGCTGACGCTGCAGCATCGTGAAGCCCACCGCATCGGCGGGGACCACCGCCTCGGTGTCCTCGATCAGATCGCCGAACTCGCTGTCGCCGTCCTCGCCGAGGGGCGTGTGCAGCGAGATCGGCTCGCGGCCGTACTTCTGCACCTCGATGACCTTCTCGGGGGTCATGTCGAGCTCGCGGCTCAGCTCCTCCGGCGTGGGTTCGCGGCCGAGGTCCTGCAGCATCTGCCGCTGCACGCGCGCGAGCTTGTTGATGACCTCGACCATGTGCACGGGGATGCGGATCGTGCGGGCCTGGTCGGCCATGGCGCGCGTGATGGCCTGGCGGATCCACCACGTCGCGTAAGTCGAGAACTTGAAGCCCTTGGTGTAGTCGAACTTCTCCACGGCGCGGATCAGACCGAGGTTGCCCTCCTGGATGAGGTCCAGGAACTGCATGCCGCGGCCGGTGTAGCGCTTGGCGAGCGACACGACGAGGCGCAGGTTGGCGCCGAGCAGGTGGCTCTTGGCGCGCTGGCCATCACGTGCGACCCACTGCAGGTCCAGGCCCAGCTGCGACGACTTCTCGGCCGCCGACATGTGCGACAGCTTCTCCTCGGCGAACAGGCCCGCCTCGATGCGCATCGCGAGCTCGACCTCTTCGGCCGCGTTCAGCAGCGGGACCTTGCCGATCTGCTTCAGGTAGTCCTTGACGGGGTCGGCCGTCGCGCCCGTGATCTGCGTGGAGTAGACGGGGATGTCGTCCTCGTCGCTCGACGAGATGACGATGGCGCCGGTCGGCAGGGGCTCGGTGAAGACCGGGGCGGTCTTGCCCTCCTCCTCGTCGTCCTCCTCGTCCGAGGACTCGGCATCCGTGGAGGAGGTCGCCTTCGCGCGCGCGGCGGGAGCGGCAGCGGTGTCGTCGTCGGAGTCGTCCTCCGCCGCGACGTCCGCCTCGTCCTCGACGTCGTCCCCGATCTCGTCGTCGGTGTCGAGCTCGACGTCGTCGTCGATCTCCTCGTCGTCAGCGGACTCATCGTCCTTGGCCGTGGCCTTGCTCGCCTTCGACGGGGCCTTCGTCTTGGATCCGGCCTTCGCCGCCGTCTTCGCCGCGCGCTTGGCGGCGGGCTTGGTCACGACCTCCTCGGCGGGGGTCTCTGCCTCGGTGTCCTGCGCTGCTCGGGATCGAGGTGTGGTCTTCGTGCTCGAGGTCACGTTTCGCCTTTCATCGGCGGGCGCTGCGTCCGGCGCCCCCCGATCGATTTCGGACACTAGTAAGACCCTTGTCAAGTCCCCGGGCTCTGAGATCGCCTCAGGAAAGGGGTTGACAACGGGTCAGGTCATCTATTGTCTCACACTCGCCGATCGGTCGAGGGCGGTTGGAGACGTACTCATCACAACGTTCGCGCGACGCGCGGCATTCCCCTCAGGGCCGCTTGTCGTCGTCGCCCGACGGCCGCGTGGCGAGGAAGCGCTCGAGCTCGGCGGCGAGCTCATCGGCGCTCGGGAGGTCGCCCGTGTGGATGATCGGTGTCGCCAGGGTCGAGCCGGCCATGTAGGCGTCGTATCGTTCCTCGAGGCCCTCGAGCATGCGCGAGAGCTCCTCGCTCCCGGCCACCTGCTCGTCCACCTTGGTGAGGTACTCGCGGTTCTGCTCGCGCAGGTCGTCGCCCGAGAAGACGAGGCCCGTCGCGGCGGCGATGCTGTCCAGGCCCGCGAGGGTCGCCGCGGGGTACTCGGTGTCGCCGAGGTAGTGCGGGATGAGCAGGACGAAGCCCGCGATCGCGAATCCCTCCTGGGCGAGCCGATACTCCAGGAGGTGGCCGGCGGTCGCGGGCACCTGGGTATGCGGCTTCCACACCGAGTGGGCCTCGGTCAGCTCCTCGCGCGTGCCGCTGACGGTCGTTCCTATCGGCCGCGTGTGCGGCACGGGCATCGGGATGGCGTGCACCCAGGTGACCGTGGATACGGCGAGGGTCCGCGCGAAGTCGACGACGGTCGCCGCGAAGGCGTCCCACGCGAAGTCGGGCTCGTACCCGGCGAGCACGAGGAACGGCCGGCCGAGCGAGTCGTGCGCGAGCGAGAGCTCGAGGCGCGGCGGGCGGTAGTCGCTCAGGTGGTCCGAATCGAACGAGATGATCGGCCGGCGGGCGCGGTAGTCCAGCAGCACATCGTTCGAGAACACGGCGACCGGGGTCGGGTCGAGCTCGTCGCGCAGATAGTCCACGAGACCGCTGACGGCGCTTCCCGCGTCGGTGAAGCCGGTCAGCGCGATGACGAGGGGAAGCCCGGCGGGCACCGGCGGAGCCGAGACGGCCCGCTCGAACAGGGGTGCGGACTGGGGCATGGCTCCATGCTACGAGCCGGTCCCGCCGCCCGGGTGGGCGCCGTCCCGCTGACAGCGAACACGGCTCCATAGGATGGTGGGCATGTCGTTCCCCGACCTCGAGTACTCCACCGCACCGATCCGAGAAGCCGACGCAGACGCCATCCTCCTCGCTCTCCCTCCCCTCGACAGGGACGACTCCCCCCGCCTGGACGACTGGCCGGGCCTCCGCGAGGCCCTCCTCGCCACGGGGTTCACGGGCGCCGCGGGGTCTTTCCAGCGGGCGTTCGCGCCGGAGGCGACGACCCTTCCTCTCGCGATCGTGGGCACCGGTGCGACCCCGGATGCCTCTTCCCTGCGCGATGCGGTCGGCACCGGCATCCGCACGCTCACGGGATTTCCGACCGTGGCCGTCGCCGCTCCCGCCGCCGACCCGGCGCTCTGGCGGGCGGCAGCGGAGGGAGCCGTGCTCGGCGGCTACCGCTTCGACGGCTACAAGTCGGAGGCCCCCAAGTCCCGCGCGGAGCGCGTGCGCGTCCACGGCTCCGAGGAGCCCGGCGGCGACGAGGTCGCCGCCGTCATCGCCGTGGCCGACGCCGTCGCCCTGGTGAAGGATCTCGTCTCGATCCCTGCGGAGTGGCTGGGGCCCGAAGACTTCGCCGAGCGCGCCACGACATCGGTCGCCGAGCTTCCGGTGATCGTCGAGGTGCTCGATGAGAAGGCGCTCGCCGACGGCGGCTACGGGGGCATCCTCGGGGTCGGGCAGGGCTCGGACCGGCCGCCTCGGCTCGTGCGCCTCGACTACGCGCCCGACGGCGCGACGCGGCACATCGCCCTCGTCGGCAAGGGCATCACCTTCGACACCGGCGGCCTCTCCCTCAAGCCCGCAGCCGGGATGGTAGGGATGAAGTACGACATGTGCGGGGCGGCGACAGCCCTCGCCGTGCTGCGAGCCGCCGCGGCCCTCGCGCTTCCCGTGCGCGTCACCGCGTGGCTGTGCATCGCCGACAACATGCCCTCCGGTCGTGCCACGCGCCCGGGCGACGTCCTGCGACTCCTCGACGGCTCCACCGTCGAGGTGCTCAACACGGATGCCGAGGGCCGCCTCGTGCTCGCGGACGGACTCGTCGCGGCAAGCCGGGAGCACCCGGACCTTCTCATCGACATCGCCACCCTGACGGGCGCGATCACGATCGCGCTCGGAACCCGCCACGCGGGCGTCATGGGCGACGACGAGGCCGTCGCCCGCTACCTCGCCGCATCGGCCGAGACCGGGGAGCTCGCCTGGCAGCTTCCGCTCCCCGAGCACATGAACGACGAGCTCGACTCCCCCATCGCCGACCTCGTCAACGCCAAGGTCGGCGATCCGGCCGGCGGATCGCTGTTCGCCGGGCTGTTCCTGCGCCGCTTCGTGGGTCGCGCCTCGGAGGGGGACGACGCCGGCCGCATTCCGTGGATCCACCTGGACATCGCGGGCGTCGGGATGAACAAGGGCGGGCCGTTCGGCTTCACCGACAAGGGACCCACCGCGGCGACCGTCCGCTCGCTCATCCATCTTCTCGGCGAGGAGGCCGCACGATGACCGATCACAGCTTCGACCTCGTGGTGCTCGGAGGCGGAAGCGGCGGCTACGCCGCCGCCCTCCGTGCGGCCGAGCTGGGCAAGTCCGTGGTGATGATCGAGAAGGACAAGGTCGGCGGGACGTGCCTGCACCGGGGCTGCATTCCGACCAAGGCGCTGCTGCACGCAGCCGAGATCGCCGACAACGTGCGGGAGTCGGCGTCCTTCGGCGTCCGCGCGTCGTTCGAGGCGATCGACCCGGACGGGGTGCGGGCCTACCGCGAGGGGATCGTGGCGAAGAAGTACAAGGGCCTGGAGGGGCTCGTCAGGGCGCGGGGCATCACCGTAGTCCAGGGCGAGGGCCGCCTCGAGGCGGACCGCGCCGTGCGCGTCGGCGACGACCGGTACGTCGGAGCCGACGTCGTCCTCGCGACCGGGTCGTACAGCCGCACCCTTCCCGGCCTCGAGATCGGGGGCCGCATCCTCACGAGCGAGCAGGCTCTCGAGCTGCGGGAGGTGCCGCGGTCGGCCGTCGTGCTGGGCGGCGGCGTGATCGGCGTCGAGTTCGCGAGCGTGTGGCGCTCGTTCGGCGTCGACGTGACGATCGTCGAAGCCCTGGACCACCTCGTGCCGGTCGAGGACGTCGCCCTCAGCAAGGGCCTCGAGCGGGCGTTCCGCAAGCGCGGCATCGCGTACTCGCTCGGCGTCCGCTTCGCCGGCGCGACCCAGACGGCGGACGCCGTCACCGTGAACCTGGAGGACGGCAAGACGCTGGAAGCGGACTACCTGCTGGTCGCGGTCGGGCGCGGGCCCGCCACGGAGGGGATGGGCTTCGAGGACGCCGGCGTGACGCTGGACCGCGGGTTCGTCGTGACGGACGATCGCCTCCGCACGTCGGCCGCGCACGTGTGGGCCGTCGGCGACATCGTGCCCGGCCTCCAGCTGGCCCACCGCGGCTTCCAGCAGGGCATCTTCGTCGCGGAGGAGATCGCGGGACTGTCCCCCGTGCTCGTCCCGGATGTCCAGACTCCCCGGGTCACCTATTCGCATCCCGAGGTGGCGTCCGTCGGTCTCACCGAGGCGAAGGCCGTGGAGGCGCACGGCGCCGACGGTGTCGTCGCGTACGAGTACAACCTCGCCGGCAACGGCAAGAGCGAGATCATCGGCACGTCCGGCATCGTGAAGGTCGTCCGGCACAAGGACGGTCCCGTCCTGGGCGTCCACCTTCTCGGCGACCGCGTCGGTGAGCTCATCACGGAGGGCCAGCTGGCTGTCGGATGGGAAGCGCACCCGGAGGACATCGCGCCTTTCGTGCACGCCCACCCGACGCAGAGCGAGGCGCTCGGCGAGGCCTTTCTGGCGCTCGCGGGCAAGCCCCTGCACGCCCTGTGAACCCCGGCGCGCGAACCTCATCACTAAGCTAGACACGACATCGGCATCTTGAAGGAGACAGTCCCATGAGCACATCCGTGGTCCTCCCCGCGCTCGGCGAGAGCGTCACAGAGGGAACGGTCACCCGCTGGCTCAAGAAGGTCGGTGACAGCATCCAGGCCGACGAGGGCCTGCTGGAGATCTCCACCGACAAGGTCGACACCGAGATCCCTTCGCCGGTGAGCGGCGTCATCGAAGAGATCCTCGTCCAGGAGGACGAGACCGTCGAGGTCGGCGCCGTGCTCGCCAAGATCGGTGACGGATCCTCCGCTCCCGCCGAGTCCCCCGCGCCCGAGCAGGCGCCCGCCGAAGCCCAGCAAGCTCCCGCCGAAGCCGCCCCGGCCGAGGCGGCACCCGCCGAGGCTCCCGCGAAATCGGCACCGGCCGCAGCCGAGACGGCACCCGCTGCCGAGGCATCCGCCCCCGCCGCATCCGGCGGTTCCGGCGGCAAAGAGGTCGTCCTCCCCGAACTCGGCGAGAGCGTCACCGAGGGCACCGTCACCCGCTGGCTCAAGCAGGTCGGCGACTCCGTCGAGACGGACGAGCCGCTGCTGGAGATCTCGACGGACAAGGTCGACACGGAGATCCCCTCGCCCTTCACCGGCGTGCTCCAGGAGATCCTCGTGAAGGAGGACGAGACCGTCGCGGTCGGCTCGGCCCTCGCGCGCATCGGCGACAGCGCTCCGGCGGCAGAGGCTCAGGAGTCTGCGCCCGCTCCTGCGCAGGAAGCTCCCGCACAGGAGGCTCCCGCGGAGGAGGCCCCGGCTCAGCAGGCGCCCGCCCAGGAGGCGCCGGCCCAGCAGGCGCCCGCCCAGGAGGCGCCGGCCCAGCAGGCGCGGGCCCAGGACGCTCCGGCCCAGCAGGCGCCGGCCCAGGAGGCTCCGGCCCAGCAGACGCCGGCAGAGCCGGCACCCGCGCCGGCCCCCGCCCCCGCTCCGGCCGCCGCCCCCGCTCCCCAGGCAGCGGCTCCCGCTTCCTCCGCCCCCGCATCGCAGACCGGCGACGACTCCGATGTCCCGACCTACGTCACGCCCCTCGTGCGCCGTCTCGCGCAGCAGCAGGGCGTCGACCTCTCGACGGTCACCGGCACGGGCGTCGGCGGGCGCATCCGCAAGGAGGATGTGCTCAAGGCCGCCGAAGCGGCGTCCGCTCCCGCCGCTCCCGCCGCCACCGCCCCCGCCGCGGCAGCCGCTCCCCGGCTCGAGGTCTCGCCGCTGCGCGGAACGACGCAGCCGATGTCGCGCCTCCGCAAGGTCATCGCCGAGCGGGCGGTCGCCTCGATGCAGGCGACGGCGCAGCTCACGACGGTCGTCGAGGTCGATGTGACGAAGCTCGCGTCGTACCGCGACTCGGTGAAGGCGGACTTCCAGGCCAAGACCGGCGACAAGCTGTCGTTCCTGCCGTTCTTCGCCGTCGCCGCCGTCGAGGCGCTGCAGGCGTACCCGATCATCAACGCCACGGTCGACGGCAACCAGATCGTCTACCCCGGAACGGAGAACATCTCGATCGCGGTCGACACCGAGCGCGGTCTGCTGACGCCGGTCGTCAAGGATGCCGCGGGCAAGAACCTGGCGCAGTTCGCGCGGGAGATCGCAGACCTCGCGGCACGCACCCGTGACAACAAGCTGAAGCCCGACGAGCTCGCCGGCGGAACCTTCACGCTGACCAACACCGGCTCGCGCGGCGCGCTGTTCGACACCCCCATCGTCTTCCTGCCGCAGTCGGCGATCCTCGGACTGGGCGCCGTCGTCAAGAAGCCCGGCGTCGTGTCGGTGGACGGCAAGGACGCGATCGCCGTCCGTTCCTACGTCTATCTCGCGCTGTCGTACGACCACCGCATCATCGACGGTGCGGATGCCGCCCGTTTCCTGAGCGCGGTGAAGTCCCGCCTCGAGGCGGCCGACTTCGCGGGTGTCCTCGGCATCTGAGCTCGAACCGGATCATCGTGGGTGCTCCACGACGTCGTGCACGTCGCGGAGCACCCACGACGTATCTGTGCGCACGATGACGACCAGCTGAGAGGCGGCTTCGCCGGCGACGGCGTCCACCCTGAGTACCGCCGCGCCGCCGAACTCGTCGAGCAGGGTGATCCGGCGCTCGGTCGCGGGGAGATCCACGACACCGGCCGCCAGCACCGCGGACGGGTCCTCCTGCAGAGCGGCGCGACATGCGTCGTCGCATGACGCGCGGGCGGTCAGCAGCGCGTCGAGCGTCGCCTCGAGGCCGGCCGGCGGAGAGACCGGCGGCCCGGCGGTCGCCTCGGCGTCGACCCCCGCGGCGGGGTCGGCGACCGCCGCGCGATCCGCCGCCGCGGGCTCGTCGGACACCGACGAGGCCCCGGGGGCGGGCGTCGGATCCGCCGTCCCTCCCTCGGCGGTCGCCGGTCCGCCCGCCGGCCACAGCAGGCCGCCGGCCAGGACCGCGCAGGCGATGATCCCGCCCACGAGGATCGGCCGTCTGCGGCTCGGGGGTCGCTCCGCCCGCACGCGGCGCCAGAGCCCGGTCGTCGCCCGCGAGAGGGCGTCGGCGAGGTCGGCGTCGACCATGCCCACGAGCCTCGACAGCAGCGACGGCTCGGACGCCGGCACGTCGTGAGCGACGGGATCGACGGCGGCGGCCGCGCGCGCCCGACGCGGGGCGAAGACGGTCGTCGCAAGCGGCTCGGGCGCCGCGACCGCGAACATCGCATCCTCGAGGCGGGTCAGCGAGCGGGCCAGCCGCGCCGGCTCTTCGGCGACCTCGATCGCCTCGGCGAGCACGGCAGCCAGGCGCGAAGACGCGGCCGCGGTCACCTCCTCGAGCAGCACACGCGTGGCCTCGCCGACATGCTCCCCCTCACTCCGGAAGGCGAAGACGGGGCGGCCGTCGCTGCTGAGCCACCACGTTCCGATCGCATCGTCCGCCTGGAGGGTCCTCGTCTCGGCGAGACCTCGCAGCCCGCTCACCGCGAGTGTCAGGCACTCGCCGTCGGTCAGCGCCGCATCGCTGCGTCGCGCCAGGAAGTCCGCCAGCCTCTCTCCGCACGGACGGAAGGCGGCGAAGTGGCCCTGCGCGCGCCGCACGAGATCGAAGGGTGCGAGCAGATGGCCGTCTGCCGCGGCCCGCCATGCGGGCCAGTTCTCGCCGAGGTCGGGCACGTCGACGAGGAGCACCGGCCCGCTCGCGTCCTGTGCGAGCAGTCCCGGCCACGGCGTGTCGGCCGGAGAGTCGAGCCGGCGGATCACCCGGTAGGCGGTGAGGAGCGGGTCGTCGGGAGCCACCTCTCCACCCTGAGGGGCTTGCACGGCGCGCGCCGATCGGCGGCGGCCGCGGTGGAGAGGGAGGCGTGCGTGCGGGCCTGGGGAGGAGCGGTCCGACGGGCGGCCGAAAGGTAGGCTGGAAGCATGTCCGGCCGTTCGACCGCGCCCGAGAAGCGACCCAACTTCTTCCGGCAGCTGCGCACCCTCTACACCTACACTCACAAGGCCTTCCGCTGGCTTCCCTGGCTCCTCGTGGGCATCTTCGTGCTCTCGATCGGCGCGGGAGTCGCCGTCGGGTTCCTCATCCCGCCCGTGGTCTGGTGGAGCATCGCACTGTGGACGGTCACGGGCGTCATGCTCGGCATCCTGCTCTCGCTCATCACGATGACCCGGCTCTCGACCAAGGCGATGTATCGCCAGATCGATGGGATGCCGGGCGCCGCCGGTCACGTGCTGTCGACGTCGCTCGGGCGCAATTGGACAGCCAGCGACATGCCGGTCGGCGTCAACCCGAAGACGCAGGAAGCGGTCTACCGCGTGATCGGGCGCGGCGGCGTGGTGATCGTCGGCGAAGGGGCCCGCGGTCGCCTCACCCGCCTCGTCAACGAGGAGCGTTCGAAGGTCACCCGTGTCGCGTCGGGTGTTCCGATCACCGTGCTGTACCTCGGCCACGGCGAGGACGAGGTCCCCATCGACAAGCTCGCGTCGACGATCAAGGCTCTGCCCAAGAAGATCGACCGCGCGACGCAGGCCGCCGTCATCAAGCGCGTCGACTCCGTGTCGCAGTCGCTCGCGTCGCTGCCGATCCCGAAGGGCATCGACCCGACGAGGGTGCGCGCCCCGCGTCCGCGCTGAGAGCGGCTGCGGGATCAGGCGCGCAGCAGCACCGTTCCCGCGGCCTTGTCGTGCAGGCCGCGCTGATCGGGATCCCAGATGACGGCGGGGATCACGATCACGAGCAGGAGCGTGCGGATGATCGGCCGCCAGAGCCCCGCCCACGCTCCGTCCAGTCGCACGAGGCGCAGGCCGAAGATCCGGTGACCGGGGCTCCCCTGCAGCGTCGGGATGAACGCGATCTGGATGATGGCGAAGATCGTGAGGATGGCGAGCGGATCCCATCCCCAGAAGCCGGAGATGAGGTACGCGGCGCCGTAGTCGATGAACAGCGCACCGACGCGGCGACCGAGCCGCGCGATCGATCCGCTGCCTTGCTCAGGCAGCCCGAGACGCTCTCCGGGATACCGCTGGCTCGTCTCCGTCACCCCCTCAGCGTACTCAGCCGGGCGTAACATGCCCGAAACAATGGTGTCATTGACGGGCAATCCCCCGCCGGTACCGTGCAGGAGGACCCGCGCGAACGGGTCGCACTTCCCGATGCGCTACCTCTGGAGCCTCAATGTTCAAAGATTCTTCCGAGGTGCTCAAGTTCATCCAGGACGAGGACGTCAAATTCCTCGACATCCGCTTCACGGACCTTCCTGGTGTGCAGCAGCACTTCAACATCCCGGCAGCAACGGTCGACGAGGAGTTCTTCACCGTCGGGCAGCTGTTCGACGGCTCCTCGATCCGTGGCTTCGCGAACATCCACGAGTCCGACATGCAGCTGATCCCCGACGTGTCGACGGCGTACCTGGATCCCTTCCGCGACGCGAAGACGCTCATCATGGTCTTCGACATCTACAACCCCCGCAACGGCGAGATCTACGCCAAGGACCCGCGTCAGGTCGCCAAGAAGGCTGAGAAGTACCTCGCGTCCACCGGCATCGCCGACACGGCGTTCTTCGCCCCCGAGGCCGAGTTCTACATCTTCGACGACGTCCGCTACGAGGTGAAGCAGAACTCGAGCTTCTACTCGGTCGACTCCGAAGAGGGCGCGTGGAACACCGGCCGCGTCGAGGAGGGCGGCAACCTCGCCAACAAGACCCCGTACAAGGGCGGCTACTTCCCCGTCTCCCCCGTCGACAAGCAGGCGGATCTGCGTGACGACATCAGCCTGAAGCTCATCGAGGCCGGTCTCGTCCTCGAGCGGGCG
This sequence comes from Microbacterium sp. BK668, assembly GCF_004362195.1. Taxonomy (NCBI): domain Bacteria; kingdom Bacillati; phylum Actinomycetota; class Actinomycetes; order Micrococcales; family Microbacteriaceae; genus Microbacterium; species Microbacterium sp. BK668. Next base: position 2,660,078 of record NZ_SNWG01000001.1, on the reverse strand, counting down.
CACCACGAGGTCGGCACGGGCGGCCAGGCCGAGATCAACTACCGCTTCGACACGATGGTCCACGCGGCGGACGACATCCTGAAGTTCAAGTACATCGTCAAGAACACGGCCGAGCAGTGGGGCAAGACCGCCACGTTCATGCCGAAGCCGCTCTTCGGCGACAACGGCTCGGGCATGCACACGCACCAGTCGCTGTGGAACGGCAACCAGCCGCTCTTCTACGACGAGAAGGGCTACGGCGGCCTCTCCGACATCGCCCGCTGGTACATCGGCGGGATCCTGGCCCACGCGCCGGCCGTCCTCGCCTTCACGAACCCGACCCTCAACAGCTACCACCGTCTCGTCAAGGGCTTCGAGGCGCCGGTCAACCTGGTCTACTCGGCGGGCAACCGGTCGGCGGCGATCCGCATCCCGATCACGGGCTCCAACCCCAAGGCGAAGCGCATCGAGTTCCGTGCTCCGGATGCCTCGGGCAACCCCTACCTCGCGTTCGCGGCGCAGCTCATGGCCGGCCTGGACGGCATCAAGAACCGCATCGAGCCGCACGAGCCGGTCGACAAGGACCTCTACGAGCTTCCGCCCGAGGAGGCGAAGGGCATCCCTCAGGTGCCGAACTCGCTGCAGGACTCGCTCGACGCCCTCGCGGCCGACCACGCGTTCCTCCTGGAGGGCGGCGTCTTCACGCAGGAGCTCATCGACACCTGGATCGAGTACAAGGTCGAGAACGAGATCAAGCCGCTCGCGCAGCGTCCGCACCCGTTCGAGTACGAGCTGTACTTCGGCGTGTGACCTGACCGCTGGCAGTGACGAGGAGCCCCGGGGATTCCCGGGGCTCTCTCGTCTTCGATGGGACGGAGACGCGGACTCGCGCCGGGAACCGGTCCACGCGGTGGATGCCGCGAGCCGCGCGCCAGGATCAGGCGGCGGCGCGCGTCATCCGTAGAAGAGCTTCTCGAAGACGCGGCGGGCCCTGCGGGTGGTGCCGAGGTAGTCCTCCTCCACCTGCGTCGCCGAGCGCGGCGGGTACTCCAGCAGCCGCCCGATGCCGTCGAGCCGCTGCCGGTCGGCGGGCAGCACGTCGCTCGTCTGGCCGGACAGCAGCGTGTTGGCCGATCTCAGGCGGCTCGCGAGCCGCCATGCCGCCGCCAGCCGGTCGCTCGCCGAATCGGGCACGAGACCGGCCTCCTGCGCCGCCCGCAGCGCCTTCATCGTGGAGGTCGTCCGCAGCGCCGGCACCCGATGCGCGTGCTCGAGCTGCAGCAGCTGAACGAGCCACTCGACGTCGCTGAGAGAGCCAGGTCCGAGCTTGAGATGGCGGGCCGGATCGACCCCCTGCGGGAGTCGCTCGTTCTCGACGCGGGCCTTGATGCGCTTGATCTCGCGCAGGCCCTGCGGGTCGACGGATGCCGGGTACCTCACCTGGTCGGCGAGCTGGATGAAGTCCCCGATGAGCTTCACACTCCCCGCCACCCCGCGCGCCCGCAGCAGGGCCTGCGCTTCCCACGACAGGGACCAGCGCTGGTAGTACGCGGCGTAGGACTCGAGGGATCGCGCGAGCGGGCCGTTGCGCCCCTCGGGGCGCAGATCGGCATCCAGTTCGAGCGGCGCCCGGTGGTCCTCGGAGTGCTTGCGCAGCGCCGCGACGAGCTTCAGCGACAGCTCGTGGGCCCGTTGCGGATCGACGTCGTTGGGCCGGTACACGTACATGATGTCGGCGTCCGAGCCGAAGCCGAGCTCTCGTCCGCCGAAGCGGCCCATGGCGATGACCGAGAAGTCCAGCGACGCGTCCTCGGGCGGCACGATCTCGCGCCGCACCGCGCGCAGCGTCGCCTGGATCGTCACCTCCGTGATCGTCGTCAGAGCCTCGGCCAGCTCCTCGACGGTGATGCTGCCGAGGATCGCCGCCATCGCCGTCCGCAGGAGCTCGCGGCGGCGGAGGCCGCGGACCGACCGCATCGCGTCATCGATCGACGAGTGACGGGCCTGGATAGCGCGGGCCTCCTCCTGCAGCGCGCGGCCCGTGCGCGGCGCGAGGAGCTCGTCGTCGTCGAGCCACGCAGCCGACTCCGGGATCCACTCCATGAGCTCGCCGACATAGCGGGAACCCGACAGCACGCGGGTGAGGCTCTCGGCCGCCGCCGACGAGTCGCGCAGCATGCGCAGGAACCACGGGCTGTCTCCGAGGCGCTCACTGATCCTACGGAAGGCCAGGAGGCCGTACTCGGGGTCTGCGCCGTCGGCGAACCATCGGATCATGACGGGCATGAGGTGACGCTGAATCGTCGCCTTGCGGCTGAGGCCGCTCGTCAGCGCGGCGATGTGACGCAGAGCGCCTGCGGGATCGGTGAATCCGATCGCGGCGAGGCGGTCGTGCGCCTGCTCGGTCGACAGCGTGCGCTCCTCAGGCGGCAGTGAGGCGACGGCCGACAGGAGCGGACGATAGAACAGCCGGACGTGGATGTCGCGCACTTCGCGCTTCACCGACTCCCAGAGCTCCCAGATGCCCGGTCCGGAGCCGGCGAGCTTGGACGCGCGCGCGAGCGCGCGAAGCTCGTCGGGACGGGAGGGCATGAGGTGGGTTCGGCGCAGACCCCGCAGCTGCATGCGATGCTCGAGGACGCGGAGAATACGGTAGTCCCGGGAGAAGGCCGCGGCCTCGGGGCGGCCGATGTAGCCCTCGGTGACAAGGGCCTCCAGTGCGTCGAGGGTCCCGCGCTGGCGGATGCCCTCGTCGCTCAGCCCGTGCACGAGCTGGAGCAGCTGGACGGTGAACTCGACGTCGCGGATGCCGCCCGGGCCGAGCTTGATCTGATGCGCGAGCTCTGCCGGCGGGATGTGCTCCGTGACGCGCTCGCGCATGCGCTGGACGCTGTCGACGAAGTTCTCGCGCGCGGCGCTGGTCCACACCTTGGGCTGCATCGCGCGTACGTACGCGTCGCCGAGCTCGGGGTCGCCCGCGATCGGGCGCGCCTTGAGGAGCGCCTGGAACTCCCAGCTCTTGGCCCAGCGGTCGTAGTACGACAGGTGCGAGTCGAGCGTGCGGACCAGTGCGCCCTGCTTGCCTTCGGGGCGCAGGTTCGCGTCGACCTCCCACAGTGCGGGCTCGATCTCGGCGCCCGACACGCCGCGCATCGTCTGTACCGCGAGCCGGGTTGCGATGTCGACCACCCGGCTCTCGCCCACCTCGTCCAGCAGCTCGTCGCGCGCGCCGGCGACGAAGATCACGTCCACGTCGCTGACGTAGTTGAGCTCGCGGGCCCCCGTCTTGCCCATGCCGATGATCGCGAGCCGCGTACCCGCCACCTGTTCCCGCGGGAAGAGGCCGGGCGCGGTCCCGCCCGACACCTTGGTGCGGGCGACGCAGAGGGATGCCTCGAGCGCCGCGCCCGCGGCATCCGCCAGGATCGCCGCCACCGACGGCACCCGCTCGACGGGATCGTCGCTGAGCAGATCGAAAGCGGCGATGCGGGCGAGCAGCGTGCGGTAGCGGACCCGCAGCGCGATCCAGGCTCGCTCGTCGCTCTCGGCGGCGAAGCCGTCGACGGCCCCCACCGCATGGAGCAGGCGCGTACGCAGTTCGTCCGGCGACGGCAGCGCGAGCCCAGCCCCCACCAGCTGCGGGAGCTCCTCGGGGTGACGCAGATAGAAGTCGCCGAAGCCCGACGACGCACCCAGCAGGGCCCAGAGCGCCCGCCAGCCCTGGCGGTCGCGCCGGAGCTCCTGGACCGGTCCTGCATCGCGGCGCACCACGCGGGCGAGGGCGCCGAGCGCGGCATCCGGATCCGCGGCGAGCGGCACGTTCTCGGTGAGCACGCCGCGGTCGGCGCCGAGCGTCTCCTGCAGCTCTCCGAGGAGCTTCTCTGCCTCGCCGAGATCGCCGAAGCCGAGTCGGGCGAGCCCCGTGAGGGCGGAGGACCGTTCGGTCGAAGACATCGTCGCCCGCGGGTCAGAGCATCTCGAGATTGCTCTTCAGCTCGAACTGCGTGACCTGCGTGCGGTACTCCTGCCACTCCTTGCGCTTGTTGAGCAGGACGTAGTTGAAGACCTGCTCGCCGAGGGTCTCGGCGACGAGCTCGGACTCCTCCATGTACTCCAGCGCGTGGTCGAGGCTCGCGGGCAGCGGCGCGTAGCCGAGAGCGCGTCGCTCGGTGTCGGTGAGCGACCACACGTTGTCCTCCGCCTCGGGCGGGAGCTCGTACTCCTCCTCGATGCCCTTCAGGCCCGCGGCGAGCATGAGCGCGTACGCGAGGTACGGGTTGGCCGCGGAATCGAGCGCGCGGTACTCGACGCGCGAGGACTGGCCCTTGCTCGGCTTGTACAACGGCACGCGCACGAGCGCGGAGCGGTTGTTGTGACCCCAGCAGATGAAGCTCGGGGCCTCGTCGCCGCCCCACAGGCGCTTGTACGAGTTGACGAACTGGTTGGTGACCGCGGAGATCTCGTTCGCGTGGCGGAGGAGGCCCGCGATGAACTGGCGCCCGACCTTGGACAGCTGATACTGCGCGCCCTCCTCGTAGAACGCGTTCGTGTCGCCCTCGAACAGCGACATGTGGGTGTGCATGCCGCTGCCGGGCCGGCCGCTGAGGGGCTTGGGCATGAAGGTCGCGTAGACGCCCTGCTCGATGGCGACCTCTTTGATCACCGTCCGGAACGTCATGATGTTGTCGGCCGTCGCGAGCGCGTCGGCGTAGCGCAGGTCGATCTCGTTCTGCCCCGGCCCGCCCTCGTGGTGGCTGTACTCGACCGAGATGCCGAGGTCCTCGAGCATCCGCACCGACCGGCGGCGGAAGTCGTGGGCCGTGCCGCCGGGCACGTTGTCGAAGTACCCCGCCGAGTCCACCGGTTCCGGCCCGTCGGCCCCGAACGACGACGACTTGAGCAGGTAGAACTCGATCTCGGGGTGCGTGTAGAACGTGAAGCCCGCGTCGGCGGCCTTCGCGAGCGCGCGCTTGAGCACGTGCCGGGGGTCGGCGACCGCGGGCTGCCCGTCGGGGGTCGTGATGTCGCAGAACATGCGCGCAGTGGGATCGATCTCGCCGCGCCACGGCAGGGTCTGGAACGTCGTCGGGTCGGGATGGGCGAGCAGGTCGGACTCGTACGAGCGCGTCAGACCCTCGATCGCGGAGCCGTCGAACCCCAGGCCCTCGCTGAACGCCCCCTCGACTTCCGCGGGTGCGATCGCCACCGACTTCAACGTGCCGATCACGTCGGTGAACCAGAGCCGGACGAACTTGACGCCCCGCTCCTCGATCGTGCGCAGGACGAAGTCACGCTGCTTGTCCATCAGATCCTTCCCTGGCCGTCGCGGCCGGACTATTCGCCGTGGTCGCCGGCTCGGGTGGATGAGCCCCAGTCGTCTTCGCGCGCCTCGTCCTCGGACCAGGCGCGGGAGCGCTCACGAAGCGTCTCGAGGGCGTTCGCCGCCTCTTCGGGGGTGTCGAAAGGGCCGGCCCGGTCGATGGCGGGCGACTCGAAGCCCTTCTCCACCTCGCCGGTGGTGAGGTTGTACCAGTACTTCTCGCTGCCGTCCGACATGGGAACCCCTTCGATCTGAATCGATCCTACTGATCGGCCAGGCCGCGCTGGATAGGCTGAGCCCATGGCATCGAAGACGAATCGTGCGGTCGGCGTCGACATCGGCGGGACGGGGATCAAGGGGGCCATCGTCGATCTCGATCAGGGTGTGCTGCAGAGTGATCGGATCAAGGTCCCGACCCCCAAGGGCGCCGAGCCGCAGGACGTCCTGACGGCCGTCAAGGAGGTCCTCGACACGCTGGGCGTCTCCGGCGACCCCGATGTCCACCTCGGCGTGGCGTTCCCCGCGATCGTCAAGGGCGGCCGGACCCTGTCGGCCGCGAACGTGTCGGAGAAGTGGATCGGCTTCGAGGCGGAGAAGTTCTTCGAGGACGGGCTGGGCCGCGACATCCACTTCGCCAACGACGCCGACGTCGCGGGAATCGCCGAGGTGCGCTTCGGCGCGGCGCGCGGCCATGACGGGCTCGTCCTGCTGACGACCCTCGGGACGGGCATCGGCTCGGCGCTCATCTACAACGGCGTGCTCGTGCCCAACACCGAACTCGGTCACGTCCAGCGTGCGAAGCACAAGGGTGACGCGGAGTCGTACGCCGCCTACTCCGCGATGGAGCGCGAGGAGCTCTCGTGGGAGGACTGGGCGAGTCGCCTGCAGTGGTACTACGAGTACGTCCAGTTCCTGTTCAGCCCCGACCTCTTCATCGTCGGCGGCGGCGTGTCCAAGCACGCCGACCGGTTCCTGCCGCTGCTGAAGCTCGACACGCCCATCGTCGCGGCGGTGCACCGGAACAACGCGGGGATCATCGGGGCCGCTGCTCTCGCGCTCGGCTGACGTCGAGGGCCTTCGACGGGAGAGGGCGAATGGGCCGGCCTGTACGCCGGGTTCTGTCCGGGGGCCGAAGCCCCGTGGACGGTCATCTCTCTCGGCGACACGTTGCCGTGCCGCTCCAGCGGCCTACCCGGGGACTCGGCGGGCCGCGTCGTCATCCCCTGTCTGGCCTTGCTCCGGGCGAGGTTTACCGTGCGGGCCGTGTCACCACGGCCCCGGTGGTCTCTTACACCACCCTTTCACCCTTACTCTCCGGCCCTTCGACAAGCTCGGGACCGGAGAGCGGTCTGCTCTCTGTGGCACTGTCTCGCGGATCGCTCCGGGTGGGTGTTACCCACCGCCCTGCCCTGCGGAGCCCGGACGTTCCTCGGCGCAGGCGGCGAACCGCCCGCGACGCGACCGTCCGGCCGACCCATTCGCGATCCCGATTCTACCGTCGGCGGCTGAAGGACCCCGCGGGGAATCACTCCTTCTCGGCTGTCCGCGAGACCTTCAGGTCGAGGGGGAAGTCGATGGGAAAGCTCCCGAACAGCAGGCGGCCCGCGGATGCCGCGGACTCGCGCACCGCGTAGACCACGGCGTCGACGCGGTCCTGCGGGGTGTGGACGATGATCTCGTCGTGCAGGAAGAAGGCGAGATGCGGAACGGCCTGGAAGACCGGGCCGGAGCGCGGAGCGGCTGCCGATGCATCGACGGGAGCTATCGCGGCGAGCCGGCCGCGAAGATCGGCGAGCCACGCCAGCGCCCATTCGGCCGCCGTCCCCTGCACGACGAAGTTCCGCGTGAAGCGCCCGCGGTCGCGTGCCGATCGCCGCGCGCGGGTCTCGTCGGCTCGGGAGGCCTCCATCTCGCTCGCGCGGACCTGCGACGCGCGCCAGTCGGGTGACGGCGGGGGCGAGCTGCGCCCCAGCCAGGTGGAGACGACGCCGCCCTCCTCGCCCACCCGTGCGGCGTCGTCCACGAGGGCCATCGCCCGCGGGTACGCGCGTCGCAGGCGCGGGACGAGCCGGCCGCTCTCGCCGGTCGTCGCGCCGTACATCGCGCCGAGGAGCGCGACCTTGGCGTGCTGGCGCGTGTCGACCGCGCCGCTGTCGACGATGCCGGAGTAGAGGTCCCGGCCGTGCGCTGCGTCGGCCAGCTTCTCGTCACGCGCCATGGCGGCCAACACCCGCGGCTCCAGCTGCGCGACGTCGGCGACGACGAGCAGCCATCCCGGGTCCGAGCGGACGGCCCTTCGGAGCTGACGCGGGAGCTGTAGCGCCCCTCCGCCCGAGGACGCCCACCGGCCGGTGACCACGCCGCCGGGAACGTAGACGGGACGGAAGCGTCCGTCGTGCACCCACTCGTCGAGCCACGCCCACCCGTTCGCGCTGAGCAGCCGCGACAGCTTCTTGTACTCGATGAGGGGGGCCACGACCGGGTGGTCGTGCTCGGACAGCTCCCAGCGGCTGGTCGACTCGACCAGGACGCCGGCCCGATGCAGCGCGCGCAGCAGCTTGGGCTGCGAGTCGAGGCTGGCTCCGGGGTCGCCGAGCTCCCGGCGGACGCGGGTCGCGGCATCCTGGAGTCGCGCCGGAAGCCCGCCGCCCGCCGGACGCTCCCCGAGGACCTCGGTCAGGATCCGGTCGTGGGATGCCGGATCCCACGGCAATCCCGCCGCCTGGAGCTCCGCCGCCAGGAGCGCACCGGCCGACTCCGCCGCCAGGAGCAGCCGCAGCCGGCCCGGGTCCGCGGCCGCCGTGAGCGCGTCGCGCTGCCGCCCGAACTCCTCGACCGCCGCGGGAAGGCCGTCCGGGGCCCCGGAGGACCCCTCGACGTCGTCCAGCGCGAAGAGGGTCGACGCTCCTGCGCTGTCGGCGACAGGAGAGGCATCCCACAGGGTCGCCCGCCGCAGGTCCTCGGCGGCGGGGACGAGCGTCGAGTCGCGCAGAATCGCGTGGCAGAGCCTCAGGTCGTGGCAGCGGCCGACCCGGACACCGGCGGCCAGCAGACGCGGGTACCAGACGGTCGCGTCGCTCCACACCCAGCGCGGAGGCGCCGGGGCGGCCTCGGCTGCGGCGACCCACGCGGGCAGCCCCTCGTCGGTCAGCGTGATGCGTTCCCGCTCCTGACCGGAGGCGTCCAGCAGAGCGGCGGCGGGCACGCCGTCGAGACGCCCGAGGACGATCCAGGCCGGCGGCTCAGCCATCCGTCCGGCCGGCCCGGCGGATCGCCGTCACAAGCCGGACTCCTCCGTGCGCACGAGGACGGCGCCGCACTCGGGGCAGGTCACGACCGTGTCGGGCGTCGCCTGCCGGATCGCCTGCAGATCGGTTCCCGAGAGCACCATGTTGCATGCCTCGCAGGTGCCGCGGCGCAGAAGGCCCGCTCCGGTCGTGCGCGTCGCGATACGGTCGTACAGCCCGAGCAGATCTGCGCCGATCGCGCCGGCGGTGGCAGCCCGGTCGCGGGTCGCCTGCTCGAACGCCGCCGTCGCGTCGGCGACCGCCTGCTTGCCCTCCGCGCTCAATCGCCCGCCCTCCGCGTTGATCTCGGCGATCAGAGCCTCCTGCTCGGAGACGGATGCCTCGGCCTGCTCGAGACGGTCCATCACGTCGAGCTCGGCATCCTCGAGATCATTCTTGCGCCGAGCGAGAGAGGCGAGCTCGCTTTCGAGCCCCTGAGCCTCCTTCGAGTTCGAGGATGCGGCGAGGCGCTCGGAGTCCCGGGCGCGGCGCGCGTCGACGACGGCGACGTCGGACTCGATCCGCTTGATCTCGGCGCGCAGGTCATCGCGCGCACCCAGGCGCGTCGTCAGCTCCTGGCTCAGCTCCTGACGGCGGGCGATCAGCTCGCTCACCCGGGCGGCCTGCGGCGGGTTCTTCCGAGCGGCATCGGCACGGGCGATGCGCGCGTCGAGGTCGGCCAGATCGAGGAGGCGGCGCTGGTCTGCGGGGCTGGCTTTCACGTCGTCAAACCTATCGCGGGCCGTCGACGCCGTGCCGGGTCGAGGGCTAGCATGCGAAGCCGGGTCCCCGATGTCAAGGAGCATGCGATGAGCATCCTGCGCACGAAATCTGTCGAGCAGGCGATCGCCGACACCGATGAGCCGGAGTTCCGTCTCAAGAAATCCCTGAGCGCCCTCGATCTGACGGTCTTCGGCGTCGGCGTGGTGATCGGCGCCGGCATCTTCACGCTCACGGGGCGAGCGGCGCACGATGTCGCCGGGCCCGCGATCGTGATCAGCTTCGTCGTGGCCGCGATCGCGTGCGCCCTGGCCGCCCTCTGCTACGCGGAGTTCGCCTCCACCGTGCCGGTGGCCGGCTCCGCGTACACGTTCTCGTACTCCTCGCTCGGAGAGCTCTTCGCGTGGATCATCGGCTGGGATCTCATCCTCGAGATGTTCCTCGGCGCGAGCGTCGTCGCGCAGGGGTGGAGCGCGTATCTCGGGACCCTCATGGATCAGCTCGGGTTCCCGATCCCCGAGGCGATCGGCTACGGCGGGACCGTGGACCTCATGGCGATCCTGCTCGTGGTCGTTCTCGGCGCCCTGATGACCTTCGGCATCAAGGAGTCGTTGCGCGTCAACATGGTGCTCGTCGCGGTCAAGATCTTCATCGTGCTCTTCGTCATCGTCGCCGGGATCCTGTTCATCAGTCCCGCGAACTGGTCGCCGTTCGTCCCGCCCGCTCAGCCCACCGAAGCGGCGTCGGGGCTCACCCAGCCGCTTCTGCAGTTCCTCTCGGGAGTCGAGCCGACGGCGTTCGGCGTCGGCGGCATCTTCGCCGGCGCAGCCCTCGTCTTCTTCGCCTACATCGGCTTCGACGTCGTCGCCACGACGGCCGAGGAGACGAAGAACCCGCAGCGCGACATGCCGATCGGCATCATCGCCTCGCTCCTGATCTGCACGCTCCTGTACTGCGCCGTCTCGCTCGTGGTCACCGGCATGGTGCCGTACCAGGAGCTCGACCCGGCCGCGGCGCTCGCGAACGCGTTCGTGTACCACGGCGCCGATTGGATGGCGACGCTCATCTCCGCCGGCGCGGTGGCAGGCCTGACCACGGTGGTGCTGACCCTCCTCATCGGCGCGACCCGCATCATCTTCGCGATGTGCCGCGACGCGCTGCTTCCGGCGGGACTGGCGAAGGTCCACCCGCGGCTGCGCACACCGTGGGTGATCTCCATCCTCGTCACGATCATCGTGGCCGTGGTCGCCGGATTCACGCCGATCGGCGTCCTGGAGGAGATGGTCAACATCGGCACTCTCTCGGCGTTCGTCCTCGTCGCCGTAGGCGTGATCGTGCTCCGCCGGAAGCGGCCTGACCTCCCGCGCAGCTTCCGTGTCCCCTTCAGTCCGTGGCTGCCGGCGCTCTCCGCGCTCATCAGCCTCTACCTGATGCTGAATCTGACCGTCGAGACCTGGCTGCGCTTCCTCATCTGGCTGGCGATCGGCTTCGTCATCTACTTCGCGTACTCGCGACGGCACTCACGGCTCGGGCAGCCCGGCTATGAGGACTTCGCGCTGCCGCACGTCGTCTCGCACCAGCGCGAGGACCGCGACGGAGATCCGCGGGCGGGTGAGGACCGCACGAGGTGACGGTGGGCCCTGCCGGGATCGAACCGACGACATCCACGGTGTAAACGTGGCGCTCTACCAGCTGAGCTAAAGGCCCGCCCGGACAGTCTAGGCGCCGGGCAATCCGGACACCTGCGGACTCGCTAGGCTGAGGGGCGATGCGTTGTCGAAAGCAGACAAAGCCGACAGCATCCGAATCCGAATCCCTGGCACGACCTGCCAGATGAAGAAAGGTCTCTTGTGACTGTCAACGATCAGGATCCGTACTCCCAGGGCCCGCTCGACAGCGACCCGGAAGAGACCTCCGAGTGGCAGGAGTCCCTGCAGCAGCTCGTGAAGGCGAAGGGATCCGGCCGTGGCCGCGAGATCATGCTGAGCCTGCTGCAGAAGTCGCACGAGCTGCAGCTGAACGTGCCGCAGGTCCCGACGACGGACTACATCAACACCATCGCGCCCGAGAACGAGCCGGAGTTCCCCGGCGACGAGGAGCTCGAGCGCCGCTACCGGCGATGGATCCGCTGGAACGCGGCCATCACCGTGCACCGCGCGCAGCGCCCGGGCATCGGGGTCGGCGGCCACATCTCCACGTACGCGTCGTCCGCCTCGCTGTACGAGGTCGGCTTCAACCACTTCTTCCGCGGCCTCGACGACCCCTCCGGCGGCGACCAGATCTTCATCCAGGGTCACGCCTCCCCCGGCATCTACGCGCGGTCGTTCCTCGAAGGCCGCCTGAGCGCGCAGCAGCTCGACGGCTTCCGCCAGGAGAAGTCCAAGGCCCCCGACGGCATCCCGTCGTACCCGCACCCGCGCCTCATGCCCGAGTACTGGCAGTTCCCCACGGTCTCGATGGGACTCGGCCCGATCAACGCCATCTACCAGGCGATGACGAACAAGTACCTCACCAACCGCGGGATCAAGGACCTCTCGAGCTCGCGGGTGTGGGCCTTCCTCGGCGACGGCGAGATGGACGAGGTCGAGAGCCGCGGGCAGCTGCAGGTCGCTGCGAACGAGGGCCTGGACAACCTCACGTTCGTCGTCAACTGCAACCTGCAGCGTCTGGACGGCCCTGTCCGCGGCAACGGCAAGATCATCCAGGAGCTGGAGAGCTTCTTCCGGGGCGCCGGATGGAACGTCATCAAGGTCGTGTGGGGCAGCGGCTGGGATCAGCTCCTCGCCAACGACAAGGACGGCGCCCTCGTCCACCTCATGAACACGACGCCCGACGGCGACTTCCAGACGTACCGCGCCGAGGACGGCAAGTTCATCCGCGACCACTTCTTCGGCCGCGACGAGCGCGCCGCCGCCCTGGTGAAAGACTGGACGGACGAGCAGATCTGGGGCGACCTGCGTCGCGGCGGACTCGACTACCGCAAGGTCTACGCGGCGTACAAGGCCGCCACCGAGCACAAGGGTCAGCCCACCGTCATCCTCGCGAAGACCATCAAGGGCTATGGCCTGGGGCACCACTTCGAGGGTCGCAACGCGACCCACCAGATGAAGAAGATGACGCTCGAGGACCTCAAGCACTTCCGCGACTCGATGCGCATCCCGATCTCGGACGAGCAGCTCGAGGAGAACCCCTACCTTCCGCCCTACTTCCACCCCGGAGGCGAGGACGAGACGATCCGGTACATGGTGGAGCGCCGCCGCGCCCTGGGCGGATTCCTGCCGGAGCGCCGGTCGCACCACGTTCCGATCACGCTCCCCGGCGACGAGACCTACGCGCTTCCCAAGAAGGGGTCCGGTACGCAGGAGGTCGCCACGACGATGGCGTTCGTGCGCCTCCTGAAGGACCTGCTGCGCGCGAAGGACTTCGGCAACCGGATCGTCCCGATCATCCCCGACGAGGCCCGCACGTTCGGCATCGACGCCTACTTCCCGACGGCGAAGATCTACAACCCGAACGGTCAAAACTACACGTCGGTCGACCGTCAGCTGCTCCTGGCGTACAAGGAGAGCCCGCAGGGCCAGATCCTGCACGTCGGCATCAACGAGGCGGGCGCCGTCGCCGCGTTCACGGGGACGGGGACGTCGTACTCGACGCACGGCGAGCCGCTCATCCCGGTCTACGTCTTCTACTCCATGTTCGGCTTCCAGCGCACGGGCGACGCCCAGTGGGCGGCGGGCGATCAGATGGCGCGCGGCTTCATCATCGGGGCGACGGCAGGACGCACCACCCTCACGGGCGAGGGCCTCCAGCACGCCGACGGACACTCGCAGCTGCTCGCGTCGACCAACCCTGCGACGGTCTCGTACGACCCCGCCTACGGGTACGAGATCGCGCACATCGTCCGATCGGGTCTCGAGCGGATGTACGGCGGCACTCATGCCGACCCCAACGTCATGTACTACCTCACGGTGTACAACGAGCCGCTCGTGCAGCCGGCCGAGCCCGAGGGCGTCGACGTCGAAGGCATCGTGCGGGGCATCCACCGCATCTCGAGCCCCGAGGGCGAGGGCGCCCGCGCCCAGATCCTCGCGTCGGGCGTCGGGGTGCCGTGGGCGCTCGAGGCGCAGCAGCTCCTCCGTGACGACTGGGGCGTGCAGGCGGACGTCTGGTCGGTGACCTCGTGGTCGGAGCTGCGTCGCGATGGCCTCGCCGCCGACGAGCACAACTTCCTGCACCCCGATCAGGAGCCGCGCACGGCGTACATCACCGAGAAGCTCCGCGACACCCCCGGCCCCGTCATCGCGGTCAGCGACTGGATGCATGCGGTCCAGGACCAGATCCGTCCGTGGGTGCAGCACCGCTTCGCGACGCTCGGCGCCGACGGCTTCGGCTTCTCGGACACCCGCCCGGCAGCCCGTCGCTTCTTCAAGATCGACGGCCCCTCCGTCGTGGTCCGCACGCTCCAGGCTCTCGCCGAGGACGGCATCGTGGACCGCAGCCTCGCGGCCCAGGCGATCGAGAAGTACCGCCTGCACGACGTGACGGCCGGCACGAGCGGCAACGCAGGCGGCGAGAGCTGATCCGGCGGATGCCCGCCCCTTCCTCGCCGATGGACAAGACGGAGACGCTCGCCTGGCTGCGCCGCATCTCGGGCGACCTCGCGACGGTGACGATGAAGCGCCTGGAGGACACGCTCCCCTGGTACGCCGAGATGCCGCCGGCTCGGCGGTCCGCCGTCGGGCTCGTGGCGCAGGCGGGCATCACGTCGTTCATCCAGTGGTACGACGACCCCAACTCGACGCCATGGATCGCGGCCGACATCTTCGCGGCGGCGCCCCGCGAGCTGCTGCGCAGCGTCAGCCTGCAGCAGACGCTCCAGCTCATCCGCGTCACGGTCGAGGTGACCGAGGAGCGCGTCGCGAGCAAGAGCGAGGATCTGCGCGAGGCGATGCTCCTCTACTCGCGCGAGGTCGCATTCGCGGCCGCCGACGTGTACGCGCGTGCCGCCGAGACGAGGGGCTTGTGGGATGCGCGACTGGAGGCCCTCGTCGTCGACTCGATCCTGACGGGTGAGGCGGACGAGGAGCTGCCCAGCCGCATCGCGGCCCTCGGGTGGCACGGGCACGGTGAGGTCGCGGTGCTCGTCGGCACCACCCCCCCGATGCTCGACGTCGATCAGCTGCGCCGCACGGCGCGCAAGCTGGGGGTCGACGTGCTGATCGGCGTGCAGGGGTCGCGGCTCGTGCTCGTCCTCGGGCGCGCCGAGCTGCCCGCCCGCAGCGACGAGCTCACCGCTGAGCTCCCCTTCCCCGAGATCGCGCGGCGGCTCGAGCCCGGGTTCGGCACGGGGCACCTCGTGCTCGGTCCCGCCGTCCCGGCGCTCGTGGACGCGAGTCAGAGCGCACGTGCCTCCCTCGCCGGCTTCGCCGTCGCGCGCGCGTGGCGTCATGCGCCCCGCCCCGTGGAAGCGGACGACCTGCTGCCCGAGCGCGCGCTCGCCGGCGACCCGCTGGCGAAGCAGACGCTCGTCGAGCGGATCTACCGGCCTCTCCAGCAGCACAGCGCGGATCTGGTCGCGACGCTGTGGAGCTACCTCGACAACGGCCGGTCTCTCGAGGCGACGGCGCGCGAGCTGTTCGTGCACCCGAACACGGTGCGATACCGGCTCAAGCGCGTGTCGGACGTCATCGGGTGGGATGCCACGGGCCCGCGCGAGGCTCTCATTCTGCAGACCGCTCTCATCCTCGGCTCGATCGGCACCGACGCGACGCGGCGAAGGGCTCCGGCATCCCGTCGTCCGCACGGATGACTCTGTACCCCGCACACAAAGCAGTCCGGCATTTCTTTGCGCTTCTCGCCAGAGGGCCGGATCCGATCCTTGGGAGGATGGACTGGTGATCATCGCGGTCTTTCCCGGGCAGGGCTCTCAGTCCCCCGGATTTCTCGCCCCCTGGCTCGAGCGCGACGGCGCTCGCGAACGGCTTGCCCAGTACTCCGAGTGGGCGGACGTCGACCTCATTGCCGCGGGCACGGAGTGGGATGCCGACCGCATCCGCGACACCCGGGTCGCCCAGCCGCTGATCGTGGCGGCGAGCCTGCTGTCGTGGAACTCACTGGACGGGCGCGGCCGAGTGTCCGGTGTCGCCGGCCATTCCGTGGGCGAGTTCGCCGCGGCCGCCGCGGCCGGCGTCCTGTCCGAAGAGGATGCCCTCCGGCTCGTGGGTATCCGGGGGCGCGCGATGGCCGAGGCTGCGGCGGCGGAGCAGACCGGGATGAGCGCCGTCATCGGCGGCGACGAGGCATCCGTCGTCTCGCGGCTCGAAGAGCTCGACCTCACGCCCGCGAACTACAACGGCGGCGGACAGCTCGTCGCGGCGGGAGCCCTCGACGCGCTGCAGAAGCTCGCCGCCGACCCGGTCGCGGGTACCCGCGTCATTCCTCTGCAGGTCGCCGGAGCCTTCCACACCCGCTACATGGCGCCGGCGGTCGACAAGCTCCGCGACGCGGCGTCGCAGGTCGCGACCAACGACCCGGCGCTGCGCGTGTGGACCAATCGCGACGGGTCCGTAGTGGAGTCCGGCGCCGCGTATCGCGACCTCCTCGTCGAGCAGGTCGCCTCTCCCGTCCGCTGGGACCTCTGCATGACCTCCTTCGCCGATGCCGGCGTCACAGGCCTGGTCGAGCTCAGCCCCGCCGGGACGCTCGTCGGTCTCGCCAAGCGCGCCCTGCGCGGCGTCCCGGGTGTGGCGCTGAAGACGCCCGACGATCTGGCGTCGGCAGACGCCCTCCTGAACGGAGAGACGGCATGACCCGTCCGCTGATCCAGCCCACGGGGCCGGCGCATACCCGCATCTACTCGTACGGCGCGGCGCGCGGCGAGATCGCCGTCCCGAACGAAGAGCTCGTCGGACCGATCGACTCCAGCGACGAGTGGATCCGCCAGCGCACCGGCATCGTCACGCGTACGCGTGCGGTCAAGGAGACGACGGCCATCGAGCTGGCGACGGATGCCGCGCGGGAGGCCATCGAGCGCTCCGGGGTGCCGGCATCCGACGTCGATGCCGTGATCGTCGCGACCGTGAGCAATCCGAAGCAGACGCCGTCGGTCTCGGCCATCGTCGCCGACCGGGTCGGAGCCAATCCCGCGGCAGCGTTCGACCTGAACGCGGCCTGCGCAGGGTTCGCGTACGGCGTCGCGCAGGCGGACGCGCTCATCCGCGGGGGCATCGCGAACTACGTCGTCGTCGTGGGAGCCGAGAAGCTCAGCGACATCGTCGACCCCGCCGACCGGAGCATCTCGTTCCTCCTCGGCGACGGCGCCGGCGCCGTCGTGATCGGTCCGAGCGACTCCCCCGGCATCGGTCCCACCGTGTGGGGCTCCGACGGCTCGAAGGCCGACGCCGTCGGCATGAACTACACCCTGACCGAGTTCCGCGACGGCGAGGCGCCGTGGCCGACCCTTCGCCAGGAGGGGCCGACGGTCTTCCGCTGGGCGGTGTGGGAGATGGTGAAGGTGGCGCGGCAGGCCCTCGAGGCCGCAGGTGTCGAGGCATCCGATCTGGCCGCCTTCGTTCCCCACCAGGCCAACATGCGCATCATCGACGAGTTCGCCAAGCAGCTCGGCCTTCCCGAGACCGTCGTGATCGGACGCGACATCGAGACGACCGGCAACACCTCGGCGGCATCCATCCCTCTCGCCACCCACCGGCTGCTCGAGGAGCACCCGGAGCTGAGCGGCGGACTGGCGCTGCAGATCGGCTTCGGCGCCGGGCTCGTCTTCGGCGCCCAGGTCGTCCGCCTCCCGTGACGCGCGGCAACCCGACCATAGACTGAACCACGGTCCGCCCCCGGACCCGAGAACCCCCTCAGAAACAGGAGACAACCCATGGCATTCACCAACGACGAGGTCCTCGCAGGGCTCGCAGAACTCATCACCGACGAGACCGGCATCTCGGCCGACGAGGTCGCGCTCGACAAGTCGTTCACCGACGACCTCGACATCGACTCCATCTCGATGATGACCATCGTCGTCAATGCGGAGGAGAAGTTCGGCGTCACCATCCCCGACGACGAGGTGAAGAACCTCAAGACCGTCGGCGACGCCGTCACGTTCATCACGTCCAACCAGGCGTAGCCATCCCGGCGCGGGGCTGCGCCCCATACCCCCGGCTCGCTGACGCGAGGCCCCGGTGGGGGCTGCGGCCCCCACCGGCTCACATACGAGGATTCAAAACGACATGAGCAACTCCCGCATCGTCGTGACCGGCATCGGCGCGTCGTCGCCCCTCGGCGGCACGGCTCCCGAGAGCTGGTCCGCGCTCCTCGCCGGCGAATCCGGTGCGCACACGCTGGAGAACGACTGGGCCGAGCGGTACGGCCTCCCCGTCTCCTTCGCCGCCGAGGCCAAGGTCCGTCCCGACACGGTCCTCGACCGGCCGGTGGCCAAGCGTCTCGACCCGTCGTCGCAGTTCGCGCTCGTCGCGGCGATCGAGGCCTGGGAGGACGCCGGA
The DNA here is from genome assembly GCF_004362195.1 of Microbacterium sp. BK668. Classification (NCBI taxonomy): domain Bacteria; kingdom Bacillati; phylum Actinomycetota; class Actinomycetes; order Micrococcales; family Microbacteriaceae; genus Microbacterium; species Microbacterium sp. BK668. The sequence goes on along the minus strand of NZ_SNWG01000001.1, from coordinate 2,642,262 downwards.
GCTCCCGACGTCGAGCCGGAGCGCCTCGGCGTCGATTTCGCCACCGGCATCGGAGGTCTCTGGACGCTCCTCGACGGCTGGGACACGCTCCGGGAGAAGGGGCCGCGCCGGGTCCTCCCGATGACGGTGCCGATGCTCATGCCCAACGCCGCGGCCGGCAACCTGTCGCTGCACTTCAACGCCCGCGCCTACGCGCGCACCGTTGCCAGCGCGTGCGCCTCGAGCACGGAGTCGATCGTGAACGCGATCGAGCATCTGCGCTCGGGCCTTGCCGACGTGGTGATCGCGGGCGGCACGGAGTCGGTGATCCATCCCGTCACGATCGCCGCGTTCTCGTCGATGCAGGCTCTGTCGCGGCGCAACGACTCTCCGGAGACGGCGTCGCGACCCGGCAGTGTCGACCGCGATGGCTTCGTCATGGGCGAGGGTGCGGCGGTTCTCATCCTCGAGACCGAGGAACACGCCAAAGCGCGGGGCGCGAAGATCTACGCCGCCGTCGTCGGCGGCGGCGTGACAGCCGACTCCTACCACATCACCGCCAACGACCCGGAGGGCACGGGAGCCGCACGCGCGGTGCGACTCGCGCTCGAGATGGCGGATGCCTCCCCCGACGACGTGACGCACATCAACGCGCACGCGACCTCGACCCCGGTCGGCGATCCGAACGAGTACGTCGCCTTGAAGTCGGTCTTCGGAGCGCGCATCGACGACATCCCCGTCTCGGCCACCAAGGCCTCGACGGGGCACCTCCTCGGCGGGACGGGGGCGCTCGAAGCGATCTTCACGGTTCTCGCGCTGCGCGAGCGCACCGCGCCGCCGACGATCAACATCACGACGCAGGACCCCGAGGTGCCCTTCCGGATCTCGGGCGACGGCCAGCCGCTCGGCGACGGCCAGCAGCTCGCGATCAGCAACTCGTTCGGATTCGGCGGGCACAACGCGGTCGCCGCGTTCGCCTCCGTCTGATCTGCGTCTCCGCGCGGAGAGGCCCCGGGAACCCGACGGTTCCCGGGGCCTCTCTCGTGACGGGCGGCGATTCGCGTTCCCAGCCTCCGGGTTTCTGGCCTCCGATCACCGGTAGTGGCGCCTCACCCGCCCTCGTGCGCGCGGTGCGGTCATCCCACCTTGTGCAGCCACACCACCGGGGCATCGTCGCTCGCATGCCGGAACGGCTCCAGCTCCTCGTCCCACGCCGCTCCGAGCGCGACTTCCAGCTCGCGCTGCAGCTCGACCGGATCCCCGGCCGCAACCTCCATCGCGTAGCGCACGCGGTCCTCGCCGATCACGACGTTGCCCGCGGTGTCCGTCTGCGCATAGTGGATGCCGAGCCCCGGCGTGTGCATCCAGCGCCCGCCGTCGCTGCGCGGCGTGGGGTCCTCGCTCACCTCGAACCGGAGGTGCTCCCAGCCGCGGATCGCCGTGGCCAGAGCCGCCCCGGTCCCGCCGGGTCCTTCCCAGTAGAACTCGGTGCGGCGACTGCCCGACAGCACGGGCTGGTCGTCCCAGTCGAAGCTCACGGGGCGCCCGAGGGCGCGCCCGACGGCCCACTCGAGGTGGGGGCACAACGCGCGCGGCGCGGAGTGGATGTAGATCACTCCACGCGCTTGTGGTGTCGCCATGGTCTCTCCGTTTCGCCAGGTACGTCTTCCCCAACGACCTGAACGGAACCGCGACGGCTCTTCGGTTGTGCTGCCCCATTATCGCCCACGGCCGGGCGGAATGACAAGCGTGTCATTCCCGACCGTTGTAGGCTCGTTGCGCGTCCGCAGGGCGCGAGGGGCGGTGGCCAAGCTGGTCAAGGCAGCGGGCTCATAACCCGACGATCGTGGGTTCAAGTCCCACCCGCCCTACGTGACGAGCCGCCGGCCGCAGGTCGGCGGCTCGTCACGTAGGGCGGGTGTTGATGCGGACGCGCTTGTGGGCGGGCCCCTGCCGCCGGAGGCTCCGCGCGCCGCGGAGCGGCGGGTGGAGTGGCGGTAGGGACAAGTCCCACCCGCCCTACAGTCCCACTTCTCCACAGCTCCGTGTCAATCCCTGCTTCGGGCATGCCCCCGATTGCGAGGATGGTCCGGCGTCGAAAGGAGACGAGGATGACGAAGCCATCGATCGCGCAGGCGGCTCGGGAACTCTTCGGGTGGGAGAACCTGCGCGACGGTCAGGAGGAGGCCGTCTCCGCCCTCCTGGAGGAGCGCGACGTCATCACGGTCCTGCCGACGGGCGCGGGCAAGTCCGCGGTGTATCAGCTGGCCGGATCGCTCCGTGACGGCATCACCGTCGTCGTGTCGCCCCTCATCGCGCTCCAGCGCGACCAGCTGAATCAGCTCGACGAGACTCCGCACGCACCCCGAGGCGTCGCGATCAACTCGTCGATCGGTGAGCGTGCGGTCGAGGAAGCGTGGCAGGCCCTCGGCGAGGGCGACGCGGAGTTCGTGTTCGTCGCTCCCGAGCAGCTCGCGAAGGACGACGTCGTGGAGCGTCTCCGGCGTCTGAAGGTCGGTCTCCTCGCCGTCGACGAAGCGCACTGCGTGGCGAGCTGGGGACATGACTTCCGGCCGGACTACCTCCGGCTCGGCGATGTCCGCGCGCGGCTGGGGCGTCCGGTCACCGTCGCCCTCACCGCGACCGCTGCCGAGCCGGTCCGCACCGAGATCACCGCCCGCCTCCGTCTGGACGACCCCGTCGTCGTGGTGCGGGGCGTCGATCGCCCGAACATCGACCTCGTCTCGCACCGGAGCGTCTCGTCGGACGACAAGCGCGATCGCGTCATCGACGAGGTGCTCGCACTCCCCCGTCCGGGACTGGTGTACACCGCGACCCGTCGCGAGACGGAGGAGCTCGCCGGCGACCTCGAGCAGCGCGGCCTGCGGGCGGCGGCGTATCACGCAGGACTCGGAGCACGGAAGCGATCCGAGGTCCACGATGCCTTCCTCGAGGATGAGGTGGATGTCGTCGTGGCGACGAACGCCTTCGGGATGGGCATCGACAAGCCCAACGTCCGGTTCGTGGTCCACGCCAGCGTGCCCGACTCCCTCGACGCGTACTACCAGGAGGTGGGAAGGGCCGGCCGTGACGGCGACGCGTCGTCGGCGGTGCTGTTCTACCGCTCGGAGGACCTGGGCCTGCGGAAGTACTTCGTGGCACGCAGTGTCGACAAGGAGCGCGCCGCCGCGGCCTTCGCGGCGATCGAGGCATCCTCTTCCCCCGTGCGCGCGAAGGATCTGGCGGGCGAGCTCGGCATCTCATCACGGTCGGCGACCGGTCTGCTCAACCTGCTCGCCGAGGGGGGCGCGGTGAGCATGACCCGAGCAGGTGCAAAGGCTCGGGCGGGGTTCTCGCCGCGGGAGGCCGCAGAGGCCGCGGAGGAGGCGTCCGAGCGTCGCGAGCGGATCGAGCAGTCCCGGCTGGAGGTCATGCGGCGTTACGCCGAGACGCGCGACTGCCGCCGCCGCGTGCTGCTGGGGTACTTCGGCGAGGACCTGCCCGACCCCTGCGGGCACTGCGACACCTGCCGCGCCGGCACCGCGAAGAACGACGAGGCCGACGAGGCGGAGCTGCCCTATCCGGCCGGCGTCAGCGTCGAGCACGTCGAATGGGGCCGAGGAAGCGTCGTCGACGTCGAGAGCGATCGGATCACGGTGTTCTTCGAGGACCAGGGCTACAAGGTGCTCGCTCTCGAGGCCGTCGAGGAGAACCGCCTGCTCAGTCGCGTCTAGACTCCGAGCATCATGGACGAAGGCGTATGGATCGTCGTCGGCGTCGCACTGCTCGCGACCGTCGTCCTCGTCGTGCTGGCGCCCGTGCTCAAGCGCGACCAGCTGCGTCGCCAGCTCGCGGGCAGGGCGCCGTCGGGCGGGCTCGGCTCGGGGCTTGACGCCGTGTGGCGTCCCTCGGCCGAAGACGCGCACGCCGACTGGGAGGCTGCCGTCGAGCTTCCGGCGCCCGCGCCGCTGCCCGGAGACAGGGGCCGCGTAGACGAGGGCCGTATCGTCATCGAGGTTCCGGGGGACGCTTGAGCGCGGCATCCCCCGGTCAGTGGCTGCCCTCGGGCCCGTTCCCCGCCGGCGGAGGCGTGCTTCCCCTTTGGATGGGCAGCTCCTGACTGTCGGAGAGCACCTGCGGATGGAATCGCGCGAGCGTGATGACGCCGAAGACGGCGATGGCACCGGCCACCGCGAAGCCCACGAAGGCCCACGGCGGCGCGTTGGCCGCCTCCTGAAGCACCGTGAGGCCGATGATCACGGCCACGATGGGATCGATGACGGTGAGCCCCGCGATGACGAGGTCGGGCGGGCCGACGGCGTAGGCGGTCTGGACGAAGTAGGCGCCGATCGCCACGGCGGCCAGCAGCGCGACGATCGTCAGGATCGTGAGCCAGTCGAAGTCGTTGGCCTTGATGCGCTCGATGACGACCTTCGCGAGGGTAGCGACGAACCCGTAGATCATGCCGGACGCGACGATGTAGAACAGCGCCTGTCCGCGCTTGCGGAGCCAGAACCAGAGACCGCCGAGAGCCAGCAGCACGATGCCGAGGAGCGACAGGATGACGATCGTCTCGCGGGGCGTGACCCGATTCTCGGTCGCGAAGAACGCCGCGATGGTGACGAAGATGAAGATGCCGCCGACGCACGCGACGATGGCCATGATGGAGCGCCGCGTCGGTCGGATGCCCGTGACGCGGGAGTTGAGCAGCGTCGTGATGACGAGCGAGATCGCTCCGATCGGCTGCACGATGATGAGCGGCGCGAACGCCAGGGCGCTCAGCTGACAGATGATGGCGAGGCCGAGCATGACGGTGCCGACGACCCACGACGGTCGCTTGAGCAGGCTGAGAAGCTGTCGCCCGCTCAGACCGGCCTTCCCCGAGGATCCGCTCAGCCGCTCGACCTTCGTGACGCCGCGGTGCTGGTACTGCGCGCCGAACGACATGAAGACGGCGCCCAGGAGCGCCAGCGGGATGCCGATGAGGATGGCCGGATCTCGGAAGAAGCCGATGAGGTCGTCCGTCACCTCATCGATCGTCAGCTCCGCCCACAGCACCCTCCGACACTAACGGCAGGGATGCCTCGATAGGCTCAAGGCGTGGCCGTTCTCCCGATCCGCATCATGGGTGACCCCGTCCTGCACGCGCCGGCCTCGAGGGTCGAGCAGATCACGGACGACATCCGCACGCTCGTCGCCGACATGTTCGAGACCATGGACACCGCGCCGGGGGTGGGTCTGGCCGCTCCCCAGGTGGGCGTTCCGCTTCGCATCTTCACGTACTCGTACCAGGACGACGAGGGCCGTCCGTGGCGGGGTGTGATCGTGAACCCCGAGCTGTGGATGCGGCCGCTCGTGCCGGGCGACCCCGATCCGGACGACGAGTCGGAGGGCTGCCTGTCGTTCCCGGGCGAGCGGTTCCCGCTCCGCCGCTCGGAGGAGGTCCTCGTGACGGGCACCGATCTCGACGGCGAACCGGTGCGCATCGAGGTCGACGGCTGGCGGGCACGCATCATGCAGCACGAGTTCGACCACCTCGACGGCATCCTCTATCTCGACCGGCTCGACGACGGCGACTGGAAGACGACCCAGAAGATCGCGCGCAAGCGCGGCTGGGGGCGTCCCGGCGCCTCCTGGACCCCGGGGGTCGACGACCTGGAGCCGTGACCCCTCCGCTGGCGCTCGAGGTGTCTTGTGCGCGGGTGTGGCGGCGAGGACAATGACGCCTGTCGTGGGGCGCAGGGTCTTCGGGAGGAGGCCGTCATCAGCGGTCGGCGCGGGGCAGGGGAAGGCGACGGGGGTCACAGGATCCCGCCGCAGGGCCTGAACGACGCCACCGAGCAGTTCGCGGCCATGAACGAGGTCCTCCTCGCCCTCGGACGATCCGGTTCCGACCCCGACGCCGTCCTGCACAGCGTCGTCGCCAGCGCGAGGCGCCTGTGCAACGCCGACGTCGGCCAGGTGTACCTGATCGAGGGAGGCACCTTCGTCCTCAAGTCGTGGGTGGGGCTGTCCCGGGAGTTCACGGCCTACATCGAACAGCACCCGTTCGGGCTGGATCGCCGCACGCTGCTCGGCCGCGTCGCCGAGGATCGCGTCATCCAGCAGATCCCCGACGTCCTCGCGGATCCCGCGTACGGCCGGCAGGACGTCCAGCGGATCGGCAACTACCGCACGCTGCTGGCCGCGCCCATGCTGCTCGACGACGAGGTGGTGGGGGTGCTGTCGCTGTGGCGCTACGAGGCTCAGTCGTTCGACGAGCAGGACATCGCGCCGCTGCAGGCCTTCGCCGCGCAGGCCGCCATCGTCGTGCGGCACGTTCACCTCGTCAAGGCGCTCGAGTCCCGAGGCGCGGAGCTGGCGCGCAAGGTGGAGCAGCTCGAGGCGCTGCGCGAGGTGGGTGCATCCGTCAGCTCCAGCCTCGACCTCGACCAGGTGCTCGCCGCGATCATCATGAACGCGGTGCGATTCTCGGGGTGCGACGGCGGCTCGATGCTCGAGTTCGCCGAGGAGGAACGACGATTCTTCGTGCGCACGGCTTACGAGACGAGCCCCGAGCTCCTCGCCCGGCTCCGTGCGGTGGAGATCGGGATCGACACGACGCTCGTCGGGAGAGCTGCACGCGAGGGGCGGCCGCTCGTCGTGCCCGATCTCGCGACGGTCGAGCTCGACGAGCATCTTCGCCTCCTTCGCGATGACGGCTGGCGGTCGATGGTGACCGTTCCCGTGCTCAGTGGCGAAGGCATCGTCGGGGCTCTCGTCGTCCGCCGCCGTGCCGCCGGCGACTTCTCGCGTGAGACGTTGGAGTTCCTCGAGGCGTTCGCCGGCCAGTCGGCGCTCGCGATCCTCAACGCTCGGCTCTTCCGCGAGCTCGAGACGAAGACGGCGGAGCTGCAGGTCGTGAGCCAGCACAAGTCCGAGTTCCTCGCCAGCATGTCGCACGAGCTGCGCACACCGCTCAACGCCGTGATCGGCTTCTCGGAAGTGCTGCTGGAGCGCATGTTCGGCGAGCTCAACGAGCGCCAGGACGAGTACGTGCGGGACATCCTGAGTTCGGGGCGCCACCTGCTCCAGCTGCTGAACGACATCCTCGACCTCTCCAAGGTGGAGGCGGGCCGCATGGAGGTGGATGCGTCGACGTTCCCCCTCCGGCCGGCGCTCGAATACGCCCTCTCCATGGTCCGCGCCCGCGCGGCGGCGCACGGCATCTCCCTGTCGCTCGAGGCCGGCGACGCACCGGAGACCCTCCACGCCGACGAGCTGCGGTTCCGGCAGGTGCTCGTCAACCTGCTCAGCAACGCGGTGAAGTTCGCTCCCGACGGCGGCCGAGTCGTGCTCGCGGCAGCCCGCGCGGACGACGAGCTCTCCGTGACGGTCACGGACACGGGAGTCGGCATCCCTCCGGCCGATCGCGAGCTGATCTTCGAGTCGTTCCAGCAGGGCCGTCGTGGGCCGCAGCGCGAGGAGGGCACGGGTCTGGGGCTGGCTCTGTGCCGACGCATCGTCGCGCTTCTCGGCGGCCGCATGTGGCTCGAGACCGAAGTCGGGGTCGGGAGCACCTTCGGCTTCTCCGTCCCCCTCCGGCCCCAGGCGAGTCAGGCGCCGGCAGCGGTGGACGCGGAGGCCCCGTCGATCGTGGTCATCGACGACGACCGGGCGTCTCTCGACCTCATCACCGCATACCTCGACGGTCTCGGGCTGCAGGTGGTGCTTTCGCGAGACGGACTGGAGGGACTCGGGATGATCCGGGCTCTCCATCCCGCCGCGGTCCTGCTGGACATCCGGCTGCCCGGCATCGACGGGTGGGAGGTGCTGAGTCGTCTCCAGTCGGACGTGATGACGCGAGACATCCCGGTCATCGTCGTGTCGATGCTCGACGAGCGGACCAGGGGTCTGACGCTCGGCGCGTCGGACTACCTCGTGAAGCCCGTCGCCCGCGACGCCATCGTCGGCGCTCTGCAGCGCAACGGCCTCGTGCCGTCGGCGGCGTGGGGAGGGTGAGGGCGATGCCTGCGGAGCGGATCCTCGTCGTCGAGGACAACCCCCTCAACCTGAAGCTCGTGCGCGGTGTTCTTCGGGCGTCGGGCTTCGACGTCATCGAGGCGTCGACCGGGGAGGACGGCGTCGCACGCGCGCTGGCGGAGCCTCCCGACCTGGTGCTCATGGATCTGCAGCTGCCGGGGATCGACGGCTACGAAGCGCTGCGCAGGCTCCGCGACGAGGGGCCGCCCGACCTGCCAGTCGTCGCCCTCACCGCCTTCGCGATGGGCGAGGACCGTGCGAAGGCGCTCGCCGCGGGCTTCGACGGCTACCTCACGAAGCCCATCGGCGTCGTCGAGCTGCGGCGGTACGTCCACGACCTGCTCCCGAAGCGGGAGCCGTCATGAGCGCAACAGCGGGCGCCGAGGAGATCGACGCCGATGAGCCCGTCACCGTGCTGGCCGTCGACGACGTGCCGCAGAACCTGCGTCTGCTGGATGCCACCCTGAGTCCGCGCGGTTACCGCGTCGTCACCGCCGCATCGGGATCCGAGGCGCTCGATGTGCTCCCCGCCTCGCGCGCCGACCTCGTGCTGCTCGACATCGTCATGCCCGACATCGACGGCTACGAGGTCTGCCGGCGCATCCGGCTGGCTCCCGCAACCCGCTTCCTGCCTGTCGTCATGATCACGGCCAGCGGTGACCAGGAGCGCCTCCGCGCCATCGAGGCCGGCGCGGACGACTTCATCAGCAAGCCGTTCCAGCGCGAGGAGCTCCTCGCGCGCGTGGCATCGCTCGCACGGATCAAGCGGTACCACGACACGATCGAGCGGCAGGCCCGAGAGCTGGCGGCATGGAATGCCGAGCTCGAGGGGCGGGTGACCGCGCAGCTGGAGGACCTCGAGAGGATGGGGCGGCTGCGGCGGTTCCTCCCTCCGCAGCTCGTGGACCTGGTGATGGACTCGCACGAGGAGGACTTCCTCGCGAGCCATCGGCGCGAGATCGTCGTGGTGTTCTGCGATCTGCGCGGGTTCACGTCGTTCGCGGAATCGAGTGAACCCGAGGAGGTGATGGGCGTGCTCTCCGAGTACCACCACGCACTCGGCGGGCTCATCGACCTCTTCGGCGGCACTCTGGAGCGATTCACGGGCGACGGACTGATGGTGTTCTTCAACGACCCGGTGCCGTGCGACGATCCCGCGGAGCGGGCGGTCGCGATGGCTGTCGCCATGCGCGAGCGCGTCGCGGGGCTCATCGCGGGCTGGGAGCGGCGCGGATACCGGCTCGGGTTCGGCGTCGGCATCGCGCAAGGGTATGCGACCCTGGGGCGCATCGGCTTCCCCGGGCGCTCGGACTACGCCGCCATCGGCAGCGTGACGAATCTCGCGGCGCGCCTGTGCGCCGCCGCCGATGCGGGACAGATCCTCGTCGCGCAGCGCGTCTTCTCCGCGGTCGAGGCTCTCGTAGAGGCACGACCGGTCGGCGAACTCGACCTGCGCGGGTTCAGTCGTCCCGTGCGGGTGTTCGACATCGCGGCGCTCCGACGTGCAGAGAAGGGGACGAAGCCATGAATGAGCATGAAGCCGGCCCGGCGGAAGCCTCTCCGGCGCTTCTGTCGGACCTGGACCAGGCGGAGAGGGACGAGCGCTTCCGCGTGCTGCAGCGACGCATGTCCGACGTGTGGGGCGCGATGAGGGCGGGCTACGACGACGAGTCGGTCGTCGTCGTCCCGTCCGTCGTCGCGACCTCGACGACCGGCCGCAGCGGCAGCATCATGCAGGCATTCGAGGAGCGTTTCCTCTTCCTTCTGCTCCTTCTTCGCCAGCCGAGGCTGCGCATGGTGTACGTGACATCGATGCCCATCGACCCCCGCATCATCGAGTACTACCTCGCGCTTCTTCCGGGCGTGATCCCCAGCCACGCGCTGGCGCGATTGACGCTTCTCCCGGTCGGGGATGCCTCGACGGTGCCCCTGACCCAGAAGCTCCTCGAGCGTCCGAGGCTCCTCGAGAAGATCGCGGCGTGCATACCGAATCCGCGGCGGTCGCACCTGGTCCCGTACGGCACGACGAGGCTCGAGCGCGATCTCGCGCTGAGCCTCGGCATCCCGATGTACGGACCCGATCCCCGGCTGGCGCCTCTCGGAACCAAGACGGGATGCCGACGGCTCTTCGGGGAGGTGGGCATCCTCTACCCCCTGGGGGCCGAGGACCTCCATTCGGTCGACGATGTCGTGACGGCGATCGAGGCGATGCTCGACAGGAAGCCGGCGCTCTCGCAGGTCATCGTCAAGCTGAACGAGGGCGTCTCCGGAGCGGGCAACGCCCTTCTCGATCTGTCGGGGGTCGCGTCCGCGCCGCCGGGGTCCCGACGCCACGTCGTGCGCGATCGGCTCGGCGCGCTCCTCCCCGAGGCGCCCGGGCTGTCGGCCGAGGCATTCCTCGGCGCGCTGGAGAGCAGCGGCGGCATCGTCGAGGAGCGCATCGTCGGCGAGGAGCTGGTCAGCCCGAGTGTTCAGATGCGCGTGCGGCCCGACGGCGAGGTGGAGCTGCTCTCCACCCACGATCAGCTGCTCGGGGGCGCGAGCGGGCAGAGCTACCTGGGATGCGTCTTCCCGGCGGATCGCGCGTACTCGCGTCTCATCAGCGAGCCGGCTATGGCGATCGGCCGACGACTCGCCCAGGAGGGTGTCATCGGACGGTTCGCCGTCGACTTCGTCGTGGTCCGCGATGGCGGCGAGTGGTCGGCCTACGCGATCGAGCTCAATCTGCGCAGAGGCGGGACGACTCATCCCTTCCTCACGCTGCAGTTCCTCACGAACGGCTCCTATGACGGCGACTCAGGGAGGTTCGTCACGCCCGAGGGCGTCGACAAACACCTCGTGGCGACCGATCACCTCGAAAGCGATGAACTCCGCGCGCTGTCGGTCGGCGACCTGTTCGATGTCGTGGCACGGTACGGCATCCATTTCGACCCCTCCCGACAGGAGGGGATCGTCTTCCACATGATCAGCTCGCTTCCCGAGCACGGCCGGGTGGGGATGACGGCCGTGGGCGACTCACCGGAGCGCGCGATGCGCCTGTACGAGGAAGCGCGACGCCTGCTCCTGCACGAGGCTGAGGACGCTCGCCGCGAGCGGCCAGTGCCGGTCGGCTCGGACCGGGAATGACGAACGGCCCCGAGGTGGAGCTCGGGGCCGATCTGCTCCCCCACTTGGACTCGAACCAAGAACCTATCGGTTAACAGCCGATTGCTCTGCCAATTGAGCTATGGAGGAATGCTTCGCGCTCTCGCGCGGGCAACCACACCATCTTAGCAAAGCCGGGAGGGTGCTCATGACGCGATGAGGCGCTCATCGGCTCCCGAGCTCGGCGTCCACAGCAGGCGCTCCGTCCCGCGGCCGTATGCCACCGTGTGCCCTCCGCGAAGCACGAGCACGTCCGCCGAGAGGTCTCGCACGACATCGGCCTCGTTGGTCACGACGAGAGCGGACATCCCGCGGCCGCGTCGGCGGAGGATCGCATCGCGCGCGGCGCGGCGCACCTCGACATCCATGTTCGCGAACGGCTCGTCGGCGATGAGGACGCGCGGCTCGAGCACCAGGGTGCGGGCGAATGCCACGCGCTGCCGCATGCCGGCGCTGAGCTCGTACGGATACTTCGCCGCCGCGCCGAGCGGGAGCATGAGCTCGTCGAGGAGAGTCGCGACGCGCACGGCGAGCGCGCGCTGATTGACGCGACGGTCGCGGCTGGTGATCGGTTCGCCGATGACGTCCGCCACCGTCAGCCGGGCGGGAAGCTTCGCGCCGGCGGACTGCGGAAGGTACCCGGCGAAGTAGGTCCATTCCCGGCGGGAGCGACCGGGGCTGCGCACCGGGATGCCCTCCACCCACGCTTCGCCGCCGACGACCGCGAGGCCCGGCTCTTCGACCCCTGCGAGGATCGCCGCGAGGCTCGACTTGCCCGCGCCCGTCGGTCCCATGATCGCCAGGGTCCCGGAGTGAGGAAGCACGAAGGACGCTCCGTCGACGACGCGCACGTCCACCCCTCCGCGCGTCGAGCGCGCGAGCGACAGGTCGGACGCGCGGATGGCGACGTCGGCGGGTCGGCGACGGGGCATGGACTCATCCTGCCGTGCGGCGAGCCATCCCGCCAACGACCTTGACCTGCAAGCCGTCATGTGCGCCGCGAGACAGCATCCGGCCGCTCGAGACCGGGGGCTCGCCCGCTGACTCGGCGTGCGGTGGACGGCACGCGGGTCGGTGCGCGGCGCTCAGTCCTCGGCGGTCAGCCGCTGGCGGTCGATGTCCAGCTCGCGCAGGCGCAGCCGGATGGATCGCCCCTCCTCCGAGTCCGGCGGAACGCGCTGGATGGCACCGAGGAGCTCGGCCTTCTCGCGGTCGAGCGCGCGCTGGATGAGGCGCCGCGAGAGAGAGGATGCCGAGGCCACCGCCTCGTCGTCGGTCAGGGCCGGGAAGTCGGCCGTGAGGAGCTCCGCGGCGAGCGACCGGAACGGCTCTCGCACGGCACCCACGGCGGCCGCGGCCCAGCCCGGCCGGTCCACGGCGGCACCCGGGGCGACGGCGCCGCGGACGGCCTCGAGCGCGGGGTGGCGGAACGGCAGGGAGAAGGCCCGGTCGCGCAGCGGCGCATCCAGCCGGTGCCCGAACTGCAGAAGACCCATGAGCGCGTCCCGCTCGAGGGCGACATCGGCGGTGCGCGGCAGAGAGGCGAGTGTCACGCGGACGACGGGCGGGGCATCCGCCGCGTGGTCGGAAGGTCGATCGGCACTCTGGCGGGCCGGAGCCCGGTCGCCGGCGCGGCCGGCCCGCTCCACCTCGCGGCGCACGTCCTCGGTGTCCATGCCGAGGCGCCGTGCGAGGACGCGCACGTACTCGGGCTGCAGCAGGGGGTCGCGCAGCTCCGCCACGACGGGCGCGGCGGCACGAAGCGCGCCGACGCGGCCCTCGACGCTCGCCAGATCGAACCCCGAGATGCGCTGATCGAGGACGAACTCGACCATCGGCGATTTCGTGTCGATGAGGGATCTCACCGCGCCGTCGCCGCGCCGCAGCCGCAGGTCGCAGGGATCCAGCCCCTCGGGACCGACGGCGACATAGGTCTGCGCATTGAAGCGCTTGGCGTCGGCGAAGGCGCGAAGGGCGGCCTTCTGACCCGCCGCGTCGGGGTCGAACGTGAAGACCACCTCGCCGGCCGCGGAGTCGTCGCCCATGACGCGCCGGAGCACGGTGATGTGGTCGGACCCGAACGCGGTGCCGCATGTCGCGATGGCGGTCGTGACGCCCGCGAGGTGACAGGCCATGACGTCGGTGTAGCCCTCGACGACGACCACCCGGTGGCTGCGGCTTATCTCGCGTTTGGCGAGGTCGAGGCCGTAGAGCACCTGCGCCTTCTTGTAGATCGTCGTCTCCGGCGTGTTGAGGTACTTCGGACCGTTGTCGTCATCGAAGAGGCGGCGCGCGCCGAAGCCGAGCACCTGCCCCGTCACGTCGCGGATGGGCCACACCACTCGGCCGCGGAACCGGTCGTACACGCCCCGCTGTCCCTGCGACACGAGCCCGGCCGCCGTGAGGTCGTCGCGGGAGAAGCCCTGCGCCGTGAGCGCGTCGAGCATGCCCGACCACCCCTTGGGTGCGAACCCGACGCCGAAGTGGGCGGCCGCGCCCGCGTCGAAGCCTCGCTCGCCGAGGAATCGGCGGGCGATCTCGGCCTCGGGCGCCGCGAGCTGAGCGCGGAAGAAGTCCGCGGCCGCGGCGTTCGCGGCGTACAGGCGCGTGCGTCCGGTGCTCTCGGGAGCCGCTCCGCCGTCTTCGTAGTGCAGCGTGTAGCCGATCCGGCCCGCCAGGCGCTCCACGGCCTCGGTGAACGACAGGTGGTCGAGGTTGCGCAGGAACGAGTAGACGTCGCCCGACTCGCCGCACCCGAAGCAGTGGTAGAACCCCGCTTGCGGGCGGACGTTGAAGCTCGGGCTGCGCTCGTCGTGGAACGGGCAGAGCCCTTTGAGAGCACCGACACCGGCGGGCTTCAGCGCCACGCGCTCCCCGATGATGTCGGCGATGTTCGTCCGCGCCTTCACCTCGTCGACATCGGCCTGGCGGATCCGCCCGGGCATCAGGCGCCCTCGCGGGCGGCGGGGCGAGGAGGCTTCGGGGAGCCCGGCGCCCACACGCCGATCGACGCGGCGTCGACCTCGCCGACGAGCCGGCCGTGCCACGCGATGGCGAGCTGGTCGGTGAGGCTCGCGACCTGATCGACGATGACGCGCCGTCGCGCGGCATCCGTCTCCGCCGCCTCGAAGTCCGCCGCGTACAGCGGATCGAGCGCGTCAGGGTGCTCCCACAGCGCCGTCGCGAGCCGCTTGAGCACGCGCCGCTGCTCTTTGTAGAGCTCTTTGCGCCCCTCCATCGACACGACAACGGTGCCGACGATCCCCTTGAGCACCGCCATCTCGGCCTCGACGACGCGCGGCACGACCACGTGGGCGCGGTAGCGCGTGAGCACCGGCAGCGCATACGACTCGCGGGTCGCGGTCGTCGCCGCGCGCGCGAATCGGCCGATCAGGTCGGACGTGAGGTTCTTGAGGCGGGCGTGGTCCGCCCGGGTCCCGTCGAACGAGCGGATCCATTCCGGCATCCGCATGAGACGGAAGAGGGCGTCGGCGAGTTCGTCGCGCGCGAAGTCGAAACCGACCCACGCCTGGATGCCGGTCAGCAGTGACTCGTGCTGGCGCCGGTCGGCAAGCAGCGCCGGGTCGAGGTAGCCGTTGACGATCGCGTCCTCGAAGTCGTGCACGGAGTAGGCGATGTCGTCGGAGAGATCCATCACCTCCGCCTCGATGCACCGGACGCGCCCCGGCGCATCCGCGCGCATCCACCGGAAGACGTGCTCGTCGTCGGGGTACACCCCGAACTTCAGGCGACCGCCCGGGTCGGGAAGCGGATGATCCGCCGTCCACGGGTACTTGCAGGTCGCGTCGAGACTCGCGCGGGTGAGGTTCAGCCCGAAGCTCACGCCGTCGTCGTCGACGACCTTGGGCTCCAGGCGCGTCAGGATGCGAAGGGTCTGCGCGTTCCCCTCGAACCCGCCCACGTCCTCCGCCCAGTCGTTGAGCGCACGCTCGCCGTTGTGCCCGAAGGGCGGGTGACCGAGGTCGTGGCTCAGGCACGCCGCATCGACGACGTCGGGCGCGAGCCGCAGCGCCGTCGCGAGCTCGCGCCCCACCTGGGCCACCTCGAGCGAGTGCGTCAGGCGGTTGCGGGCGAAGTCCGCGGGGCTCGCGGGGCTCAGCACCTGTGTCTTGGCGGCGAGACGCCGAAGCGCCGCGGAGTGCAGAACGCGGGCGCGATCGCGGGCGAAGTCGTCGCGCTGCGACCGGTGCCGCTCGACGTGGAAGCGCGCGGCAGACGCGTCGTCATAGCCCTCCGGCCGCTCCGACGCGACACCCACCGCACCGGTCACGGCCGGCGACGGGGAGCGGTCAGCCGCCACTGTGGTCGAGTTCCGCTTCGGCGAGCGCGGCGGATGCCTCGACGCCGAGGTCGCGCGTCTGGAGCCAGCCGTCCGGCAGGGCGGGCCGCTTGGGACTTCCCGCTCGTCCCCGCTGCCCCTCGGCCGCGGCCCCCGGGTACGGCGCCTGGAGGTCGAGGGTCGCCAGGAGCTCGTCGATCTCGGCGAGGCTGGACACGGTCGCGAGCCGAGCGCGGGTGTCGCCGCCCACGGGGTACCCCTTGAAGTACCAGGCGACGTGCTTGCGGATGTCGCGGCAGCCCCGGTCCTCGTCGTCGAAGAAGTCCACGAGCAGCTCGGCATGACGGCGGAAGGCCCCGGCGACGAAGCCGAGCGTCGCATCGACCGGCCCCGATGCCCCGGTCCCCGAGCGTTTCGCCGGGCCGCCGAGGGCCCGGGCGAGGTCGCCGAAGAGCCAGGGCCGCCCCAGGCATCCGCGTCCGACGACCACGCCGTCGCAGCCGGTCTCGGCCATCATGCGCACGGCGTCGTCGGCCGACCAGATGTCGCCGTTGCCGAGCACGGGGACGCTCGTGACGGTCTCCTTGAGCTTCGCGATGGCCGACCAGTCCGCCTCCCCCGAGTAGAACTCGGCGGCCGTGCGCGCGTGCAGCGCGATCGACGCGACGCCCGCGTCCTCGCCGATGCGCCCCGCTTGGAGATAGGTGAGGTGATCGGAGTCGATGCCTTTGCGCATCTTGATGGTGAGCGGGACCTCTCCGGCGGCGCGGACGGCGCCGGTCACGATGTCGCGGAACAGGTCGCGCTTCCACGGCAGCGCGGCTCCCCCGCCCTTGCGCGTCACCTTCGGGACGGGGCATCCGAAGTTCAGGTCGATGTGATCGGCGCGGTCCTCGGCGACGAGGATGCGCACCGCCTCGGACACCGTCTTCGGGTCGACGCCGTAGAGCTGGATCGAGCGCGGCGTCTCGGACTCGTGGTGGGTGATGAGACGCATCGTCGTCGCGTTGCGCTCGACGAGTGCGCGGGACGTGATCATCTCGCTCACGTAGAGCCCCGCGCCGTATTCGCGGCACAGGCGCCGGAAGGCGGTGTTGGTGATTCCGGCCATGGGAGCCAGCACGACGGGCGCATCGAGCTCGATGGGCCCGATGCGCAGCGCAGGGGCCGGAGCGAGGGCGGTCGTCATCCCTCCATTCTCCCAGACGAAATCGAGCCGCCGCCTGTGGAGGACGGCATAGCCTGGGAGACATGACCCAGGCCGTCGACGTCTCGCTCCGCGACATCCCCTTCCAGACCGCAGACGGCGAGAGCAAGACCCTCGCCGACTACGGCGACTCGGTGCTCATGGTGGTGAACGTCGCATCGCGGTGCGGGCTGACGCCCCAGTACGAGCAGCTCGAGCAGCTGCAGCGTGCCTACGCCGACCGCGGCTTCACGGTGCTCGGCTTTCCGTGCAATCAGTTCGCCGGTCAGGAGCCGGGTTCGATGGACGAGATCCTCGAGTACTGCTCCGTCACGTGGGGCGTCACCTTCCCCGTGTTCGACAAGGTGAAGGTCAACGGCGGCAAGGCGGCGCCCCTCTTCAAGGCGCTCAAGAAGGCCCGCGACGCCGAGGGCAAGCACGGTCCGGTGCTGTGGAACTTCGAGAAGTTCGTGCTGACGCCCGGCGGCGAGATGCACCGGTTCCGGCCGAACGTGAAGCCCGACGACCCCGCGATCGTCGAGGTCATCGAGAAGAACCTGCCCGCGTAGGCCCGCTGGCGCGGGTCAGGCGGCATCCTCCCCGACCTCGCGGCGCTCGGCCCAGACCTGGCGCGCGATCTGCGCGAACGCCACGGGGGGCTGGGCCCCCGACACGCCGTACTTGCCGTCGATGAGGAAGAACGGGACGCCGCCGATGCCGTACGCGGCCGCCTGCGCCTGATCCGCCCGCACGGCCGCGAAGTACCGGCCGCTGCGCAGCGCTTCGCGGGCGGCGTCGGCCTCGAGTCCGGCTTCCGCGGCGAGCGCGACGAGCTCGTCCTCCTGACCGAGGTGACGGCCCTCGGTGAAGTAGGCCGACATCAGCCGCTCGGCGAGCTCGAGCTGACGGCCCTGCTCCTTCGCGAAGTGCAGCAGCTCGTGCGCCTTCACGGTGTTGGTGTGCTTCAGGAGGTCGAACCGGTACTCCAGGCCGGCCTCGGCGGCGACGCCTGTGACGCGCTCGAGCATGGCGTTCGCCTGATCCGCCGTGATGCCCTTGTGCCGCGCGAGGTAGTCCGCTTCGCCGCCCTCGAAGTCGACCGGCGTGTCGGGCGAGAGCTCGAAGGAGTGGTACGTCACCTCCACGACGGGGGCGTCGTCATCGGTGGATGCATCGGCCAGTCCCTTCTCGAGATTGCGCTTGCCGATGTAGCACCAGGGGCAGGCGATGTCGCTCCACACGTCGATCTTGATGGCTTCCGTCACGTCAGGCCTAACGCGGAGCGTCGTGCTCGGTATTCCGGCGCGCCAGCGCGGCGGCCAGGAAGAAGCAGATCGCACCGAGGAAGGTGCCGAGATCCGCCCACTCGAGGTTGCGCAGATCGCCCGTCGCGGGGAGCACGTACGCGCCGACCGCCGAGAAGCCGAACGCGATCGAGCCGACCATGTTGAGGAACGTGCCGTGCCACGTGCGGGCGAGCGGATCCCACAGCTCACCGCTGCGGTTCGCGGCGACCAGGGCGAGGGTGCTCGAGATGAGGAAGGCGATCGAGCCCCACGCGTCCGGCCGCCATCCGGTCAGCTCCTGCGCCGGCGACGCGACGGCCTGCACGAGCACCGCGGCGGTGCTCAGGTTGAACAGGAGCGTGCCGACGAACTGGATCGCGGCGCTCCACCAGTCCGCGGCATCCGCTCCCTGCAGCGGACGTTCGGGCGGACGCCTCCCGCTCAGCGCGAGCTGGATGAGGGCGGCGAGGGTGAAGAAGATCGAGCCCAGGAAGAACGTCGCCGAACTCCATACGGGGCCGACGGCGTCGGCGTAGGCGGGCACGGCGCCGACCGCGAAGCATGCCGATCCGATCATGAAGCCCCACGCCTCGCGGCGCAGGCGCAGGGGGCGAGGGGGCCGGGTCACCCTCCGATGGTAGCGATGCCGAAGGGGCGGTCCGAGCCGCCGAATGCCGCCCGGACCGCCCCTCGAGCCCGCTCAGTGGTGGAAGGCTCCCGCCTCCTCCTCGCTCATCGGCACCGTGATGGGGTGCTTGTCGAAGTGGGCGATCGCGTCGCGGTAGTCGTCCATGAGGAGGGATGCCTCGTCACGGCTGAAGCCGGCGCGCACGAGGATGCGCTGGATCGGCAGGTCCTCCCGGTTCGGCGGCATCGTGTAGGCGGGCACCTGCCAGCCGCGGGCGCGGAGCCGGTCGGCGAGGTCGAACAGCGTGAACGCGTGGTCGACGCCGTCCTTGAGCTTCCACGACACCGCCGGAATGCCCTCGTCGGGACGGCCTGCGTTGATGATGTCGAAGTGGCCGAGCTTGTCGATCTCGTCGGCGAGGTACATCGCGGTGTCGTAGCAGGACTGCTGGACCTTGCGGTATCCCTCGCGACCGAGGCGCAGGAAGTTGTAGTACTGCGCGACGATCTGCCCGCCGGGGCGGGAGAAGTTCAGCGCGAACGTCGGCATGTTGCCGCCGAGGTAGTTCACGTTGAAGATCAGGTCCTCCGGCAGGTCTGCGGCATCCCGCCACACGACCCAGCCGACACCGAGCGGCGCGAGCCCGAACTTGTGCCCGGAGGTGTTGATCGACTTGACGCGCGGCAGGCGGAAGTCCCACACGATGTCGGGCGCCGTGAACGGTGCGAGGAAGCCGCCGCTGGCCCCGTCGACGTGGATCGGGATGTCCAGTCCCTTCTCCGCCTGCAGCTGGTCCAGCGCCTCGCTCACGGCCTGCACCGGCTCGTAGCCGCCGGTGAAGGTGACCCCGAGGGTCGGGACGACGCCGATGGTGTTCTCGTCGACGCGCGTGAGGACCTCCTCCGGCGTCATGAGGAAACGGTCGCCGTCCATCGGGATCTCGCGGAGCTCGACGTCCCAGTACCGCGCGAACTTGTGCCAGCAGACCTGGACCGGACCCGTGATGAGGTTCGGCTTGTCGGTCGGCTTGCCCGCTGCGCGCCGGCGTGCGCGCCAGTTCCACAGCAGCGCCATGCCGCCGAGCATCGCCGCTTCGCTCGAGCCCGTCGTCGACGTGCCGAGGGTGTTCACCGCGTCGGGCGAGTTCCACAGGTCGGCGAGGATGTGCACGCAGCGCTCCTCGATCGCCGCCGTCTGCGGGTACTCGTCCTTGTCGATCATGTTCTTGTCGAGCGTCTCGGCCATGAGGAGGCGCACCTCGGGCTCGAGCCAGGTCTGGCAGAACGTCGCGAGGTTCTGCCGCGAGTTGCCGTCCATCATGAGCTCGTCGGACACGACCTGATAGGCGTGCCTGGCGAGGTGCTCCTTCTCGGGCATGCGGTACTTCGGCATCGAGACCGACAGGTCGGTCGAGGCGAAGACCTCGTCCAGGATCTCGTCGCGGATGTTGTCGCGGTGGTGCAGCATTGTGCTCTTCTCTTCCTTTTCCGGTGTCGAGTCAGTTCTGCGGGTGTGCGCGAAGGGCGCTCAGGATGCCGTGGCCTTCGTCTTGGTCAGATCCGCGTCTCCGTCCTCGTGCTTGTGCGACACGTCGGGGTGGATCTTCCAGCTCGGCTTGCGCATCGCATAGAGGATGAACGGCCAGATGCCGAGCACGACGATCCCCGCGACGAGCAGCAGCGAGTACCAGGGCTGGCCCATCGTGCTGCTGGACGGCTCGACGAAGCCGATGAGGAAGGCCAGCAGGCTCGCGAAGAAGCCCACCCAGCCGAACAGCGGCATCGCCGGCACGCGGAAGCCGCGCTTCACGTCGGGATGCGTGCGGCGCAGCCGCATCGCCGCGAGGAACATGATCATGTACATGATCAGGTAGAGCTGCACCGCCATCGCGGAGAAGACCCAGAACACGCTCTGCACCGACGGCACGATCGCGAACAGCAGGGCCAGGATCGTCACGATGACACCCTGCACCACCATGATCGGCACCTGCATGTCGTACTGGTTCGTCCTCTGCAGCGAGGGCGGCAGGTAGCCCTGGCGCCCGACCATCAGGAGACCCTTGCTGGGACCGGGGATCCAGGTGACGACGGAGGCGAGGATGCCGAAAACGATGAGCAGCGACATGACGGTCGTCGCCCACGGCATGCCGAGCTGCGTGAAGAAGACGTCGAATGCCTGCAGCACCCCCTGCGTCAGGTTCACGTCGTTCGCCGGGACCCCGACCGAGATCGCAAGGGTCGGGAAGATAAAGACGATGAGGATGACGATCGCGGCCAGGACGATGGCCTTCGGGAAGTTCTTGGCCGGGTTCTGCATCTCGTTGACGTGCACGGCGTTCATCTCCATGCCCGCGTAGGACAGGAAGTTGCTGACGATGAGCACGATGCTCGCCAGGCCCGTCCACGTCGGGAGCCACTGCGCCTCGCTCACCGGCGGGAGCGAGGACTGGCCGCCGCTGGTGAGGAACAGGATCGCGAAGAGGACGAGGCCGAGCGACGGGACGATCGTGCCTGCGAGGAAGCCCCACTTGCTGACCCCCGCGAACGCCTTCACGCCGCGGAAGGCGATGAGGGTCGAGAACCAGTACACGATGAGGATCACGAAGCCCGTGAACAGGCCGTTGTTGGCCAGCGCCGGGTTGAAGACGTAGGCGAGCGCGGACGCGAAGAACGCCAGCTGCGCGGGGTACCAGACGACGTTCTGGATCCACTGCTGCCAGATGGCGACGAACCCGATCCGGTCGCCGAACGCCTCCTTGGCCCAGACGAAGACGCCGCCCTTCCAGCCGCTGGCCAGCTCGGCCGCGACCATCGCGACGGGCACCATGAAGACGATGGCGGGCAGGACGTACAGGAAGATCGACGCCCATCCGTACGGCGCCATGGCGGGAAGACCGCGAACGCTCGCGACCGCGGTGGCGATGAGGATCGCCATCGTCGTCCAGGACAGCGCGGCGTTTCCGACCTTCGCGGCGCTGCCCGATCTCGTGGTCTTTTCGGTATCTGACACTGCTACTCCCTCAAGATGAGGGGGCGCGCTCTCCGCGAGGCCCCCCGGCTCGGAGGTCGACGGCGGGCCCGTGGCGAGGGGACGTCGGCGACATTCGCCTCCGGGTCTACCGCCGATCGCGGAGCGGTGTCAACGCGCGTCGGCGATGCCCGATCGCTTTTCATCCTCGGCGGATGAGGTCCGCAATCCGCCCGGCGCCGGCGCCTCCGGGACGTGCCGTGTCAGAGTCCGGGCGCGTCCGGCTGGTCCACCGCACCGCCGAACCGCCGGTCCCGGTCCAGGTACAGGTCGATCGCGCGCCACAGGTCGGCGCGGCTGAAGTCGGGCCACAGCGTGTCGAGGAAGACGAACTCGGCGTAGGCGGACTCCCACAGGAGGAAGTTCGAGGTGCGCTGCTCCCCGCTCGAGCGGACGAACAGGTCCACGTCGGGCATGTCCGGGATGTAGAGCCGGTGTTCGATGAGCTTCTCCGTCACGGCGCTCGGACGCAGCCGGCCCGCCGCGACGTCGTCGGCGATGGACCGAACGGCATCGACGAGCTCGACCCGCCCGCCGTAGTTGACGCACATCGTGAGCGTCAGGACGTCGTTGCCCGCCGTCAGCTGCTCGGCGAACTGCAGCTCTTTGATGACCGAGCCCCACAGGCGCGGCTTCCGTCCCGCCCAGCGCACGCGCACGCCCCACTCGTTCAGCTGATCTCGGCGGCGGTGCAGCACATCGCGGTTGAAGCCCATGAGGAAGCGGACCTCGTCGGGCGATCGCGACCAGTTCTCCGTCGAGAAGGCGTAGACCGAGAGATGCCGTACGCCGGCCTGGATCGCGCCCGCGACGACATCGAGCAGGGCCGCCTCCCCCGCCTTGTGGCCCTCCACGCGGGTCAGCCCTTTGCGATTGGCCCACCGCCCGTTCCCGTCCATGACGATCGCGACGTGGTTCGGAACGCCGCCCTTCGGGTACGCTGGCGGGTAGAGTCCCGTCCAGTCGACAGGGCGGTACGGCACCGCATCGCGGTGCGTGTAGGGCTTGGGCGTCACCGGGCGGCCTCCCGGGGCGCGGATTCGACGTGCGAGAGCGACCGGATGCCTCGTTCCAGATGCCACTGGGCGTACGCCGCGATGAGTCCGGATGCCGCCGCGGTGGCCGCGGGGGACGCGGCATCCACCGCGTCCCACTCCCCCGCCATGAGCGACTGCAGGAGGGCGACGGTCTGGCCCGGGACGCGGGCGGCGCCCGTCGGCGCGCAGGCTGAGCACACAATGCCCCCCAGCTGCGCGACGAAGGTGTCATGAGGCCCTGGACGGCTGCAGCGGGCGCACTCGTCGAGCGACGGCGCCCAGCCCGAGAGCGCCATCGCCCGCAGGAGATACGAATCGAGGATGCTGCGGGCCGCGTGATCGCCGCGCGCGAGGGCGCGCAGCCCGCCCACGAGCAGAAGGTACTGCTGAGGGGTGGCCTCGGCCTCGTTGAGGCGGTCGGCCGCCTCGACCATGGCGCTGGCCGACGTGTAGCGGTCGTAGTGGACCGCGATCTCCGCGCCGTAGGAGCCGATCGACTCCGCCTGCTGGACGATGTCGAGCGACCGGCCCTGGTAGAGCTGGACGTCGGCGACCATGAACGGCTCGAGTCGCGAGCCGAAGCGAGATGACGTGCGACGGACGCCCTTGGCGACGGCGCGGAGCTTGCCGTGGCGACGGCTCAGCAGCGTCACGATCCTGTCGGCCTCGCCCAGCTTGTGGGTGCGCAGGACCACGACCTCGTCGCGGTAGGTGGGCACTCCTCGATTATCCCGGCACGCCGCGACAATGGAGGTGTGAACGAGCCGGTCTTCGTCATTCCGCTCTGGGCGGACCTCACCGCCGTCGGCCTCGGCGGCGTCCAGGGAGCGCTCTTCGCCTCCGGCTTCCAGGGTCAGCGCCGCCTGGACCTCCTCGGCGTGGCGATCATCGGGATCGTCATGGGGATGGGAGGAGGCCTCATCCGGGATCTGCTGCTCAACGTGCCGCCCGCGACGCTGCAGAGCAACTGGTACCTCATCACCGCGACCCTCGCGGCGCTCGTCGGGATGCTGCTGGCCAATCTCTTCCGGCGGCTCAACGGCGTCATCGTCGCCCTCGACGCCGTCGTCATCGGCCTGTTCGGCGCCTTCGGCACGAGCAAGGCGCTGACGCTGGGATTCCCGTTCGTGCCGGCCGTCTTCGTCGGCGTCTGCGCGGCCGTCGGCGGAGGCATCCTCCGGGACATGCTCATGGGGCTGCCGACGGCGATCATGCACGTGGGCTCGCTCTACGCCGTGGCTGCGGGCGCGGGATGCCTCGTCCTCGCGACGCTGCACACCTTCGGCATCGACATCGTGATCGCCGCGGTCGCCGGCGTCGTTGTGACCACGATCATCCGGCTGCTCGCCGTCATGTTCGATATCTCGCTGCCCGAGCAGCGCGCTCTCTACCGGCGGAAGGTCGCGGTCGAGACGTCGGCCATCACGCTGCCCAAGCGCTGACGTCGCGGGTCACACGAAGCCCTGGCGCTGGGTCTCCTCGTCGGCGACGCGGACGCCGTAGTGGTACGACAGCTTGCCGCCGAGCCACCCGGATATCCCCAGCAGCGCGAGCCCCACGATGCTCAGGATGAACCCCGGCACGTTGACCTCGTCGTGATCGGCGCCCGCGCGGAGGAACCAGTTGACCGCGAACAGGACCGTCACGGCGAGGTTGAGGGTCATGTGCAGCAGCGCCGTGCGGTGCGCCGGCATCCCGGTGGGGATCTGGGAGAAGTCCATGAACCCGAGGACGGCGGCCATGAGGGCCCCGACGACGCCGATCGCGATGAGCACCTGCGCGCCGATGGTGTAGGGAGTCGGGTCGTCGACGAAGAAGCCGATGAGGTCGAACAGGATGCTCGCGGTCCACGCCCCGATCGGGATGGTCACGGCGATCGGGTGGAAGGGGTGGCCGTAGGGGCCTGCCAGGATGCTCCGGGGGCGCTTCGCGCGCTGCAGCGGATCAGAGCTCGTCATGAGACGACGCTAGGTGCCCCCTCCGCCGAGGCGGAGGGGGCTTGACAAGCCGTCGGGCTGCTCGGATCAGACCCCGGCGAGCTCGCGGGAGCGGTCGCGCGTGCGGATCGCGCGGTTCACGCCGGAGACGATCGCCTTGAGCGATGCGGTCGAGATGTCTCCGTCGATGCCGACGCCCCACAACCGCTCCCCGTCCACCTGGAGCTCGACGTAGGCGGCGGCCTGGGCATCGCCTCCCGCGCTGAGCGCGTGCTCGACGTAGTCGTAGACCGTGACGTCGAAGCCGTGCCCGCGGAGGATCTCGATGAACGCGGCGACCGGCCCGTTCCCGTGGCCGGACGCCTGCACGCGCTCGTCGCCGTCGCGCAGGGTGACCTCGAGCGAGATGTCGCCCGACATGTCGCTCTGCGTGCGGGTGCTCAGCAGCTCGAAACGGCCCCAGCGGTCGTCGGCGACATCGGAGGGCAGGTACTCGTCCTGGAAGATCGACCAGATCTGGTCGCTCGTCACCTCGCCGCCCTCGGCGTCCGTCTTGGCCTGGACGACGCCGGAGAACTCGATCTGCAGCTTGCGCGGCAGGTCCAGCGCGTGGTCGGTCTTCAGAAGGTAGGCGACGCCGCCCTTACCCGACTGCGAGTTGACCCGGATGACCGCCTCGTACGAGCGGCCCAGGTCCTTCGGGTCGATCGGCAGGTAGGGCACCGCCCAGTCGATCTCGTCGACCGAGACCCCCTCGGCCCGCGCTCGGGCCTCCATGGCCTCGAAGCCCTTCTTGATGGCGTCCTGGTGGGAGCCGCTGAAGGCGGTGAAGACGAGGTCGCCCGCCCACGGGCTGCGCTCGTGCACGGGCAGCTGATTGCAGTACTCCGCCGTCCGCTTGACCTGGTCGACGTCGCTGAAGTCGATCTGGGGGTCGATGCCCTGCGTCAGCAGGTTGATGCCGAGTGCGACGAGGTCGACGTTGCCCGTCCGCTCCCCATTGCCGAAGAGGCACCCCTCGATGCGGTCGGCGCCGGCCATGTAGCCGAGCTCGGCGGCCGCGATCGCGGTGCCGCGGTCGTTGTGCGGGTGCAGCGACAGGATGACGTTCTCGCGGTGGCTCAGGTGGCGGCTCATCCACTCGATCGAATCGGCGTAGACGTTGGGCGTAGCCATCTCGACGGTCGCGGGAAGGTTGATGATGACCTTGCGCTCCGCCGTCGGCTCGAAGATCTCGATGACCTGGTTGCAGACGTCGAGCGCGAAGTCGAGCTCGGTCCCGGTGTAGCTCTCGGGCGAGTACTCGTAGAAGACCTTCGTCTCGGGGATCCGCTTCTCGTACTCGCGGCACAGGCGGGCGCCCTCGAGCGCGATATCGATGATGCCCTGGCGGTCGGTGCGGAAGACGACCTCCCGCTGCAGCACGCTCGTCGAGTTGTAGAGGTGGACGATGGCCTGCTTCGCACCGGCGATCGACTCATAGGTGCGCCCGATGAGGTGGGCGCGAGCCTGCGTCAGCACCTGGATCGTCACATCATCGGGGATGAGGTCCTCTTCGATGAGCTGTCGCACGAAGTCGAAGTCGGTCTGGCTCGCGCTCGGGAACCCGACCTCGATCTCCTTGTAGCCCATGCCCACGAGGAGCTCGAACATGATGCGCTTGCGCTCGGGGCTCATCGGGTCGATGAGCGCCTGGTTGCCGTCGCGCAGGTCGACGGCGCACCACCGCGGTGCCGCCGTGATGCGCTTGCCCGGCCACGTGCGATCGGGCAGGTCGACCGCGATCTGCTCGTGATAGGGCCGATACTTGTGGATCGGCATGCCCGAGGGCTTCTGGGTGTTCTCCATGATGATGTCGCTTGTTCTCTCGTCCGAGGTGATGCGGGCCAACAGCAATCGCCGCGACGAGGAAGGCCCTAGATCGAGGACTCGTCGCGGCGGCTAAGAAGGAGAAGCCCGCCGAAGCGCATGGGTTCAGGGTACACCCGGCCCCGGGATCGGTCGAACCGGACGTCCGAGACGATCGGCCGGCGTCGGACACCATGGAGGTATGAAGCGCCTTCCTCGTGCTCTGGCGGCCCTGGGCCTGGCCGCGGCATCCGTCGTCTGTCTTTCGGCCTGTGCGACTCCCGCTTCCGGCGGCTCCGCGCCGTTCGGGTCGGCGCAGCCCGCTCTGCCCACAGGCGAGGTTCACGCCACGGGGACGGTGATGGACGTGGGCGGCGTGGCGGAGCTGTGCCTCGGCCCCGTCGCCGAGTCGTATCCGCCTCAGTGCTCGGGCATCCCGCTCGAGGGCTGGTCGTGGGAGGGGGTCGACGGCAGCGAAGCTTCGGGGGATGCGCGGTGGGGGGCCTATGCCGTCGCGGGCGCGTACGACGGCGAGACCCTCACCGTGACGGGTCCGCCGATCCTGCTGGCGCTGTACGACCCGATCCGACCCGAGGACCCGACCGGAGGAGAACCCGGCTCGACCGATCAGGCGACGCTCGAGGCGGTCCAGGCCGAGCTGCCCGAGCGCCTCGGCAGCAGCTTCGTGTCGTCGAGCATCGAGAGCGGGTACGTCTGGGTCGACGTCGTATGGGACGACGGGACGCTCCAGGATGCCGCGGACGCCACCTACGGCGAAGACGTCGTGGTGGTGCGGTCGGCCTTGCGGGAGTGAGCGGCTGGGCTTCTGGCACGGGCGCGGGCCGAGGGCTAATCTGTGGCGAAAGGGCCCGCGGGCCCACGATCGGACGCAGTGGGGCGACGATGGGGACGACACCGGACCGTGCCTTCGAGGCCGTGATCCTCGCGAACACCTTCCTCCATGAGAGGGGGCGGCAGGCGATCGCCGAGTTCTTCCCCCAGTCGGTGGTCGATCTGTACGACGCGGTCGTCGTGCGGCCCGACTGGCAGAATGCCGCCACGCTCACCGAGAGGGCCCTCGTCGTGGTCGCCGCCCTCGATGCAGACCCCGTCCTCGCGGCGAGGTATCAGTCGGACGTCGACGCCGGGCTGCTCGGCTTCGGTGCGGGCGAGGACGAGGCGATCGACCTCGCCATCAGCGAGGTGTCGGAGTCGCTCGGCGGCGCCCAGACGGCGCCCGGGGCGGACGACGGACTCCTCGGCGGTGGTGCGGCCGAACCCCCGGACTCCCCCGATCTCGTACCGCTTCCGCCGCCCGCCATGCCGATGACGCCGCCCGCGCACCGGGGCGCCGACGCGGCGGGGCCGCCCGACGACCGGGGCGCCGACGCGGCCGGGCCGCCCGACGACCGGGTCGCTGAGTCGGCCGGGCCGCCCGACGACCGGGTCGCTGAGTCGGCCGGGCCGCCCGACGGCGGAGCCGGTGCGCCGGAGCCGGCGCCCGTGGAGACCGTGCAGACCTGGCTCAATGCCGAGGTCCAGGGCGGATACGACAGTCTTCGGGAGGGCGTCCAATACGTCCTCGGCATCTCCTTCGGCGCGCGGAGCGCCACCGCGGCCGGAGCCGCGCAGACCGTCATCCCCTTCGGGGCGACCCAGACGACGGTCGACCTCTCGGTGCAGCTCGTGAGCACCGACTTCGAGGTTCCGCCGCTCCCCCAGCTCATCCGCGTGGGACGCGACGGAAGATCCGTCGGTTCGGTGCTCTTCCCCTGCACGCCCCTGCACTCCGGGCCGTCGAAGCTCAGCGTGCTCGTCGACGTCGCGGGCAACTTCCTGCAGAGGCTCGAGCTCGAATTCGACGTCGGCTCATCGAAGCCGGTCGAGTCGACCAACTTCGGCCGGCCCGCGGGCGCGGCCACGACCCTCGAGCCGCGCACCGCCTCGATGCAGTTCATGCCGGCCACAGGGGGGTACGAGCTCTTCGTGAAGGGCGTGACCGACAGCGAGGTGTTCATCCAGATCACGGAGGACGAGCTCGCGGCGCGCATCGAGGGCGTCCGGGAGGCGCTGCTCAAGACGGTCAAGGATCCGACGTTCGCCCTGGAGCTCGACATCCCACCCGACCTCGGCGCCGCCGCGCTCAAGACCCTCGCCTTCGCCGGGTTCCGGCTCTATCAGGCGATCTTCGGCGGCCCGTTCGCCTCCGACGAGCTGAAGAAGGTCGGCCGCTGGCTTCGCGAGAGCCTGGCGGACGACGTCACGACCCTGCAGGTGGTCTCGCGCGGCTTCCCCGTCCCGTGGGCCCTGATGTACCTCACCGACCGGTTCTCCGACGACGCCTTGGACTGGCACGACTTCATCGGCATGCGGCACGTCGTCGAGCAGATCCCCATGCGGGAGATCTCGGCGCTCCCGCCGGTCACGACGATCCCGTCGACGCCCGACCTCAGCGTGCGCGTCCTCTACAACGACGGCATCGACGCGCAGATGCCGTCGCGCCCCGTCGCCGCGCAGCGGACGTACTGGGGAGGCCGCGGGGTGAAGCTCGGCGAGGGGACGAAGGTCGACGACCTCAAGTCGGCGCTCGCGGTGAGCGCGGCGGACAAGGTCCTGTACCTCTACTGCCACGCCGTGGCCTCCGACAAGGACTCGGACGACTCCTACCTCGTGATGACGGGAGACCAGCGGATCACCCTCGGCGAGCTCGCGGTGTACGCCCCCATCGAGGATCAGCTGTCGAGTCATCCGCTCGTCATCATCAACGCGTGCGAGTCCGGCGACCTCTCCCCCAACTTCTATGACGGCTTCGTGCCCTACTTCCTGGCGAAGGGCGCACGCGGAGTCATCGGCACCGAGTGCAAGACGCCCGGTCGATTCGCCAGCGAATGGGCGATCGCGTTCTTCGACCGCTTCTTCGGGGGTGAGCCGCTGGGCGAGGCTGTACTGTCACTGCGTCGCGACTTCCTCGACAAGCACGGCAATCCTCTCGGCCTGCTCTACGGCGTGCACTGCGACACCGACACGCGCGTCGACCCCGCCCTCGCCGCCGCCGGCGGCTCGAACTAGGAGGCCGAGATGGTCCTTCGACACGTACCCGACAGGTCGCAGACCTACCACCTGATCGCCTACGACCGGAAGGGCCGGGAGCTGCGCGACGAGGACGGCACCGTCGCCAGCGAAGCGGCGCTCGCGGCGATCGCCGAGCCGGGCGTCACCGACGTCTTCATTCTGAGCCACGGCTGGCAGGGCGACTACCAGGACGCGATCAGCCAGTACGACAGGTGGGTCGGCGCCGCCGACCCCGACACCGAGACCGACGACATCCGCCCCGTCGTCGTGGGGCTGCACTGGCCCAGCAAGGCGTGGAGCAATCGCGAGCTCACCGACACGCCGAGCGGTCTCCTCGGCGACGAGCCGGGTGAGGGGTCGGTCACGGTCGACCAGGCCGTCGACGAGTTCGCCGCGCAGCTCGGCGACGACCCGGAGACGCGCCGGGCCCTGCGGGAGGTACTCGGGTACGCGGCATCCATCTCACCGGACGAGGATGCCTCGGCAGCCGACTCCCTCCCGTCCGAAGTGTCCGAGGCGTATCGCGCGCTCGCCGCGCACCTCGACGCGTCGGGCGATGACGACGGCCTCCTTGGCGGAGGGTGGGATCCCGACGCGGTCTTCGACGACTCGCTGACGGCCGCGGAGGACGACGGCCTGCTCGGCGACGGGTTCTTCGCCCGCCTTCGCGAGGCGGTCCTCACGCCGCTGCGCCAGCTCACGTTCTGGAGCGGGAAGAACCACGCGCGCGAGTTCGGCGAAGGAGCGGCTGCCGACTTCGTCCGAGATGTCATGCGCACCGCCGACGTGCGCATCCACCTCATGGGGCACAGCTTCGGGACGATCGTGATGGCGGGCGCCGTGCGCGGTCCGGGCGAGCATCCGACCCCTCCCCCGCGACCCGTGAACTCCCTCTTCCTCGTGCAGGGCGCGGTGTCGCTGTGGGCGTTCGCGGAGGAGGCACCCGCCGCCTTCGGCGGCGGGAGGGGGTACTTCGCCGACGTCCTGCGACCCGAGTTCGTGTCAGGACCGATCGTGGTCACCCGGTCGTCGTGGGACTACGCGGTCGGCAAGTTCTACCCCCTCGCCGTCAAGCTCGCCGGACAGTTCCTGCTCGGCGACGAGAAGGCGCCGAAGTACGGCGGGATCGGCACGTTCGGAATCCACGGCGTGGATGCGGCCGTGGAACTGCCCGCGCTGGCGAAGGGCACCCGGTCGGACCCCGGCTTCGCACCGGGGAAGCTGTACAACATCGACGCGAGCGGGGTCATCGCGCGTCTCGACGGCGCGAGCGGCGCCCACAACGACATCGGCCACCCGGAACTGACCTGGATCGCCTGGAACGCCGCGCGCGCCGGCCGCTGACCGACCACGACCGCTCCTCCCGGTCGGTTGGCGAGACGAAACGCGCCGGTCCCGCCCCGCGGTCGTTGAGCGAGCGAAGCGAGACGAAACGCTCCGGTCCCACCCCGCGGTCGTTGAGCGAGCGAAGCGAGACGAAACGCTCCGGTCCCACCCCGCGGTCGTTGAGCGAGCGAAGCGAGACGAAACGCGCCCGACCAGCCGAAGAGACCGCAGAAAGTCTCGCTGACCAGCCTGAATGCACCCGGAATGTCGGACCCCCCGAGCATGATGGAGCCATGGGACCACTGCTCGACGACCTCCGCGAGACGGTCGAGCGGCTGCGCGCCCTGGCCTCCGGCGGTCTCCGGGACGGCTTCATCCGCCGCGCCGCCGACGCATCCCTGATCGATGAGATCGCCTTCGCGGGCGAGGCGCTACGGCTTGTCGAAGCGCTGCTCGTCGAGTCCGCGGGTGAGGTGATCCGTCGGTCGAGCTCGCCCCTCCGCGACGAGCGACTGACGACACGCATGGGCTGTCACGACGTGAGCGAGCTCCTGCAGAGGCTGACGCGGGTGGCCCCAGCATCCGCGGCCCGTCTTCAGCGCGGTGCGAGGGCGGTGCTCGTCGAACAGCGTCTCGACGGCGAGCCGCTCCCCGCTCGACTTCCCGCGATGCGCGAGGCACTGATCGACGGGGAGGTCGGCCTCGACGGCCTGCTTGCTGTCGCCGGTCCGCTCGAGGCGATGGGCGAGCGTGTCCCTACGTCCGACCTCCTGGCGGCGGATGCCGTGCTCGCAGCGGAAGCGAAAGGCGAGGGCCCTGATGCCGCTCCCCCGGCGTGCGCCGACCTGCTTCGCGTGCAGGCACTCGCGTGGTCGGCAGCTCTCGACCAGGACGGTGCAGAGCCGCGCGAGGAGCGCGCGCTCGCCCGTCGCGGGATCCGGCTGGGGCGCGTACGCGATGGGGTCGTGCCGATCAGCGGCGCGCTGCTGCCGGAGGTCGCGGCCCAGCTTCAGCGGATCTGCGACGCGATCGACTCCCCGCGCTCGCAGGGTCCTGGGGTCGCCTTCCGGGCCGACGCCGACCCGGGAATCGGTCCCTTCCTTCCCGACGCCCGAACGAGGTCGCAGCGTCATCACGACATGCTGGCGACAGCGCTGTCGGTTGCGGCGTCGAGCCGGCTCCTGCCGACCATCGGAGGCGCGCCGCCGACCCTCGTCGTGTCGGTGCGCGCTGAAGACGTGATCGCGGGCAGCGGCTGGGCGCACGTCGAGGGGGTGGATGAGCCGGTCTCGACGGCTGCCGCTCGGCACGCCGGCTGCGCGGGAGTCATTCAGCGCGTGCTCCTCGGCGAGAACGGTCGCATCGTCCGGATCGGCACGGAGGAACGGCTCTTCAACAAGAACCAGCGTCGGGCGATCGCGCTTCGCGACGGGAATTGCATCATCCCGGGCTGCGGCATCCCCGCCGCCTGGTGTGAGATTCATCATGTGATTGACCACGCACACGGCGGCCCGACCCACACCGACAACGGCGTACTCCTCTGCTGGCACCATCACCGGTTCATCGACGACGGCCTCTGGAAGATACGCATGAACCGCGGAGTCCCCGAGGTGCAGGCGCCGAAGTGGTATGACGCGACGCTGCGATGGCGACCCGTCACGACGTCGCGAAGCCGCCTTCTCGATCGAGTGCGGCGGCGGACATGACCGATGCCGGAGACGCGGGAGCCGGACAGCCGCTCCCCCCGCGCGTTGAGCGAGCGAAGCGGTACGAAACGCGCCCGAGACGCGGCGGGCCGGGCGACGTACCATCGAGGCATGTCGGCAGGACTGCTCGAGTGGACCGACCCGCGCGACGACATCGAGGTCGGCGTGCTCATGGCGAACGGACGCCTCGCGCCGCGGCGCTTCCAGAGCCGTACGGAAGCGGAGGCCTGGGCGTGCCCGGAGGAGGGCGATCAGGTCGTCGAGTACAACACGATCTGCAGCTGCGACGCCTGACTCAGAACCCGAGTCGGCCCAGTTGCTTCGGATCGCGCTGCCACTCCTTGGCGACACGCACGTGGAGCTTGAGGAAGACCTTCGTGCCCACGAGAGGCTCGATCTGCTCGCGGGCGCGGGCACCGACATCCCGCAGGCGCGAGCCTTTGCGGCCGATGATGATGGCCTTCTGACTGTCGCGCTCGACGACGATGTTGGCATAGATATCGGTGAGCGAGCCCGTGTCGCGCTCCTCGAGGTCTTCGATCGTCACGGCGATCGAGTGCGGCAGCTCGTCGCGCACGCCGTCGAGGGCGGACTCCCGGATGATCTCGGCGATCCGATCCTCGAGCGACTCGTCGGTCACGACGTCGTCGGGGTACAGCGCCGGCCCTGCCGGCATGAGCGCGAGCAGCTCGTCGGTGAGCACATCCAGCTGCTCTCGCGTGAGCGCGGACAGCGGAATGACGGCCGCCCAGTCCTCGCGCAGGCTGTCGACCTCCAGAAGGCGCTCGGTGACCTGCTCGCGGGACGCGGCATCCGTCTTCGTCACGATCGCGACCTTCTTCGCTCGCGGGTACCCGGACAGGGACTCGGCGATGCGCCGGTCGCCGGGACCGACCTTCTCGGTCGCCGGGACGCAGAAGCCGATCACGTCGACGTCTCCGAGCACCTGCTCGACGAGGTCGTTGAGGCGCTGCCCGAGCAGCGTGCGGGGCTTGTGGAGCCCGGGGGTGTCGACGATGACGAGCTGTCCCGCGGGGCGGTTCAGGATGCCGCGGATCGCGCGCCGCGTCGTCTGCGGCTTGTCGGAGGTGATGGCGACCTTCTCCCCGACGAGCGCGTTGGTGAGGGTCGACTTGCCGACGTTGGGGCGGCCGACGAAGGTGACGAAGCCGGACCGCCCGTCGACCGGCTCGGGGCCCGGTGCAGGCTCGAGGGCCGACCGGGGTTCGGGGGCCGACGCGGTGTCGGCGGCGGCGGGCGCGGGCGCCGCCTCCGTGGGCTTTTCCTCAGGCACTGCGCTCCCCCTTCTTCGCCTTCGGCGTGACGACGTCGCCCATCGAGGGCTTCAGCACCATGATGGGCTCTGTCCGCGGACGAGACACGGGCACCTCGCCGGTGCGCGGCCGGGCGCCGAACGTCTGCTCCGCCGCCTCGAGGCCCTCGCCCCGCTCGACGAAGACCGTCGCGAGGCCGCGCCCGCGTCCGCGCGACGAGCCGCCGGTGAGCACGAGGCCCGCGTACTCGGCAGTGGCGCCCGGCTGCGGGACGCGCCCGAGCGCCTTGCCGAGGAGCCCGCCGATCGAGTCGACGTCCTCGTCCTCGAGCTCGATGCCGAAGAGGTCGCCCACTTCGTCGAGGCCGAGGCGCGCGCTGACGCGGTACCGGCCCGGGTCGAGCTCGACGACCTCCTCGGCGCGCGGGTCGTACTCGTCGGCGATCTCGCCCACGAGCTCCTCGATGAGGTCTTCGAGCGTCACGAGGCCCGAGACGCCGCCGTACTCGTCGACGACGAGGCACACGTGCACGGCGTCCCGCTTCATCTGCTGCAGGAGCGTCTCGGCCTTCATGGACTCGGGCACGAAGACGGCCCGCCGGGCGATCCGGTTGATGGGCGCGTCACGCCACCCCGTCTCGTCTCGGAAGCCGAACTGCACGAGGTCCTTGAGGTACAGCATCCCCACGACGTCGTCGGCCTCGTCGTCGACGATCGGCACCCGCGAGATGCCCTTGTCGAGGAAGATCTTCATCGCGTCGCGGGTCGAGGCGGAGGCATCCACCGTCACCATGTCGGTGCGCGGCACCATGACCGCCCGCACGATCGTGTCGGTGAACTCGAACACCGAGTGGATGAGCTCGCGGTCGTCCTCTTCGATGAGGTCCTGCGACGCCGCTTCGTCGACCATGTCGAGCAGCTGCTCCTCCGACGCGAACGACGCGCCGCGTGCGACACCCGGCGTCACGCGGTTGCCGAGGGCGACGAGGCCGTGCGCGAGCGGCCCGAGGATGAGACGGGCCCCTCGGATGATCGGCGCCGTGCCGACGACGAGCACCTTCGCGTGCTGACGGCCCCATGTCCGCGGACTCGCCCCGACGATGACGAACGAGATGCCGGTCATGAGGACGGCGGCGGCGAGCATCGCCCACCAGATGCTGTCGAACAGGAGCGTGAAGGCGACGGTGACGAGCACCGCAGCCGTCGTCTCGGCCAGGACGCGGATGAAGACCACGGCGTTGGCATGGACCTCGGGATCGTCGGCGATCCGGCGCAGCGACGTGACGTTGCGCCCGTTCATCGCAAGTTCGCCGAGTCCCTGGCGCGAGGTGACGCCGAGGGCGGCGTCGATGGCGGCCATGAGACCGCCGAAGGCGATGAGCAGCGCCGCGACGAGAAGCAGCAGGACTGGGGTCATGCGCGGTTTCGTCGGCGTTCGGAATGCTGGAAGCCCACGATGAGGTCCTTCTGCAGACCGAACATCTCACGCTCCTCGTCCGGCTCGGCGTGGTCGAAGCCGAGCAGGTGCAGCAGTCCGTGCGTCGTCAGGAGGATGAGCTCGTCCATCGTCGAGTGCTTCGCGGCGGCGGCCTGCGTCTCGGCGACCTGGGGGCACAGCACGATGTCTCCGAGGAGGCCGGCCGGCGTGGGCATGTCCTCGGTCCCCGGCCGCAGCTCGTCCATGGGGAAGCTCAGGACGTCGGTCGGACCGGGCTCGTCCATCCACTGCACGTGCAGGGCCTCCATCGCGCCCTCGTCGACGAGCACGATCGCGACATCCGCGTCGGGGCTCACGTGCAGTTCGGCGAGGTTGTGCTCGGTGAGCCGGAGCAGCACCGTCTCGTCGACGGGGATCCCGGACTCGTTGTTGATCTCGATCGTCATGAGCGCCCTCGCTTCGGAAGATGATCGCGCGGACCGGACGTGCGCGGTGCGGCGGCACGGCGCTCGGCCCGATTGGCGAACTCGTGCGCCTCGTCGCGCTCACGGCGTGCGGCGAGGCGGCGCTCGTCGTACTCGGAGTAGGCGTCGACGATGCGCCCGACGAGCGTGTGCCGCACGACGTCGTCGCTGGTGAGGTACGAGAAGTGGATGTCGTCGACCTCTCCGAGCACCCGCGTCACCAGCCGAAGGCCCGAGGCGCCCTGCGGCAGGTCGATCTGGGTGATGTCGCCCGTGACGACCATGCGCGTGCCGAAGCCCAGGCGCGTCAGGAACATCTTCATCTGCTCGGGCGTGGTGTTCTGGGCCTCGTCGAGCACGACGAAGGAGTCGTTGAGCGTGCGTCCGCGCATGTAGGCGAGCGGCGCGACCTCGATGGTGCCCGTCGCCATGAGCTTCGGCACGAGCTCGGGGTCCATCATCTCGTTGAGCGCGTCGTAGAGCGGCCGCAGATAGGGGTCGATCTTGTCGGTGAGCGTGCCGGGCAGGAAGCCGAGGCGCTCCCCCGCCTCGACGGCCGGACGGGTCAGGATGATGCGGCTGACCTCTTTGCGCTGCAGCGCCTGCACGGCCTTCGCCATCGCGAGGTACGTCTTGCCGGTTCCCGCGGGGCCGATGCCGAACACGATCGTGTTCTCGTCGATCGCGTCGACGTACGCCTTCTGGCCGAGCGTCTTCGGCCGGATCACCTTGCCTCGGGAGGACAGGATGGCCTCTCCGAGCACCTCCGACGGGCGGGGGCCGCCCTCGGTCTGGAGGATCCGGCTCGATGATGCGACGTCGACGGGACCGAGCTCATGGCCCGCCTTCGTCATGGCGAGCAGCTCGTCGACCAGCGACCGCGCGGCGGCGACGGCGTCGGCGTCCCCCGTCAGCGTGATCTCGTTGCCGCGCACGTGCACGTCGACTCCGGGGTGCTCCCTCTCCACGACGCGCAGGAGGCGATCCTGCGGCCCCAGCAGCTGCACCATCGCGACGCCGTCCGCGTAGACGCGGTCGACCGTGGGGGTATCGTCAGGCACCGAGTGTCTTCTCCTCGAGTTCTCCGGCAAGGACGTGGGCGTGGACGTGGAAGACGGTCTGGCCGGCGTTCGGCCCCGTGTTGAACACGAGGCGGAAGTCGCCTCCGCCGTGTTCGGTGGCGAGCGAGCTGGCCAGCCCGATCAGCTCGGCGAGCAGCTCAGGGTCGCCGGCGGCGAGCTCGACGACGTTGCGGTACTCCTCGGACTTCGGGATCACGAGCAGATGCACGGGCGCCTGCGGGTGGATGTCGCGGATCGCGAACGCGTTCTCGGTCTCCGCGATGATCTCCGAGGGGACCTCGCCCTCCAGGATGCGCGTGAAGATCGACGGTTCGCTCATCCCGTCAGTCTAACGGCGGGCCTCACCAGCGGCCCAGGGTGGCGCTGACGACCGCGATCGCGGCCGGACCCGCCGTCGACGTGCGCAGCACCGTGTCACCGAGGCGCACGAGGGTCGCTCCCGCCGCGCCGAGGCGGTCGAGCTCATCGGGCGCGATGCCGCCCTCGGGGCCGACGACGAGCACGATGTCGCGGCCGTCCGCGTCGTCGAGGGAGGCGCCGGAGAGGGGCTGAGTCGCGGTCGGCTCGAGGACGAGGAGGGTGGATGCCGCGGCCCGCCGGGCGAGGTCGCTCGTGGTCGCGAGGCCGGCGACGTCGGGCAGCCACGCGCGATGCGCCTGCTTGGCGGCCTCACGCGCGATGCTCGCCCACCGGGCCGTGCCCTTCGCCGCCTTGGCCGCATCCCATCGCGACACGCTGCGCGCGGCCTGCCACGGCACGATCTCGTCGACACCGAGCTCCGTCGCGGCCTGCACCGCGAGCTCGTCGCGGTCGCCCTTCGCCAGGGCCTGCACCAGCACGAGACGCGGGACGGCCGCGGGAATCTGGTCGCGCCCCGTGATCCGGACCACGACCTCCTTCGGCGAGACCGCCTCGCACGTGCCGGTGAGCCACGCGCCCCGGCCGTCGCCGACCGTCACCTCCTCGCCCGCCCGCACCCGCCGGACGACGGCGGCGTGGTGGGCCTCCGGGCCCTGCAGCGTCACCGCCTCGCCCGGTCGGGCGGTCCCGGAGCCTTCGAGGAGGAAGTGCAGCGGCATCCGTCAGCCGTTCCGGAACCGATCGCGCAGCTTGGCGAACAGACCCTGGTGGAACTCGGAGAGGCGCGGAGCAGGAGCCTTGGAGTGGCGGGCGAAGTCCTCGATGAGCTTGCGCTCCTTGTGGTCGAGGCGCGTGGGAGTCACGACATGCACGCCCACGCGGAGGTCCCCGCGTTGAGTCCCCCGCAGCGGGGTGATGCCGCGGCCCTTGATCGTGAGCACGTCGCCGGCCTGGATGCCGGGTCGCACCTCGAGCTCGACCGGCCCGTCGAGGGACTCGATCGTCGTGGTGGCACCCAGGATCGCGTCGGGCATCGACACCTCGAGCGTCGCGAGGAGGTCGTCGCCCTCGCGGCTGAAGACCTCGTGCGGCTGCACCGTGACCTCGATGTAGAGGTCGCCGTTGGGGCCGCCCGCGGGACCGACCTCGCCGGATCCCGGAAGCTGAAGGCGCAGGCCGGTCTCGACGCCGGCGGGGATGTCGATCGACACGGTACGGCGCGCTCGCACGCGGCCCTGGCCCTGGCAGGTCGCGCAGGGGTACGGGATCGTCGTGCCGTAGCCCTGGCAGACGTTGCAGGGCTGACTCGTGACGACGTTGCCGAGGAGGCTGCGCACCTGGCGCTGGACCTGGCCCGTGCCGTGGCAGATGTCGCACGTGACGGGCGACGTGCCGGGCTGGCAGCACGAGCCCTGGCAGGTCTCGCACAGGACGGCCGTGTCGACGTCGAGGTCGCGGTGCACCCCGAAGACGACGTCCTTCAGCTCCAGCGTCACCCGGACGAGAGCGTCCTGACCCCGCTCCCGGCGCGAGCGCGGACGCCCCTGCCGCCCGCCGGCGGCGGCTCCGAAGAACGTCTCGAAGATGTCGCTGAAGCCGCCGAAGTTCGCGCCGCCACCGCCGAACGGCGAATCGCCGCCTCCCATGTCGTAGCGCGCGCGCTGATCGGGATCGCTCAGCACGTCGTAGGCGTGGGTCACGAGCTTGAAGCGCTCCGAGGCCTCCTCGCCGGGGTTGACATCCGGGTGCAGCTCGCGCGCGAGCCTGCGGTACGCCTTCTTGATCTCGTCCGGCGTCGCGTCCCGCGAGACGCCGAGGACCTCGTAGTGGTCAGCCACAGTCGCCTTCCTGCCCGCGCCGTGCACGGGATCGTCTGGTTCCGCCGCGCCTCAGCGGGCGTTCTCGTCGTCGTCGAGCATGCGGCTCAGGTAGCGGGCCACCGCCCGCACCGTCGCCAGGTTGCTCGGATAGTCCATGCGCGTCGGGCCCAGGAGGCCCACCCGGGCCCGCGCTCCGGTCGCGTCGTAGTCACTGGCGAGGACGGATGCCTCGGCCAGCCCGAACGCCTCGTTCTCGCGGCCGATGCTGGTCGCGAGGCCGTGGCTGTCGGCCACCATCTCGCTCATGAGCCGGAGGAGGGTCACCTGCTCCTCGATGGCTTCGAGGAGGGGGTAGATGCTGCCCCGGAAGTCCGCCTCGCGGCGCGCGAGGTTAGCTGCGCCGGCGAGGACGAGGCGGTCCTGGCGGAACTCCTCGAGCTCGTCGGCGACGTGCCGAACGATCGCGAGGATCGCCTCGTCGCGGGTGGTCGCGCCGTCCTGCGCGGCCGTCAGGTACTCCTCGACGCGCTGAGACCCCTCCCGGACGTGCCGGCCGACGATGAGGTCGCCGACGGTGACCCGGGCGCGGGTCATGACGTCGTCGCCGAGTTCCGCGCGGACGAAGACGAGCCGCTGCGAGACCCGTCCCGTGTCGGTCACCAGGATCACGATGAGCCGACCGCCTTCGAGGGGAACGAGCTCGACATGCGAGACGCTGGCCTGCGCGAACGAGGGGTACTGCACGATCGCGACCTGCCCCGTCAGCTGCGTGAGCGCTCGGACCGTGCGCACGAGCAGATCGTCGAGGTCCCCGGGCCCGTCGAGGAAGGACGCGATGGCGTGGCGCTGCGCCGGGGTCAGCGGGCGGAGCTCTGCGAGATGGTCGACGAAGACGCGATAGCCCTTGTCGGTGGGGACGCGTCCCGACGACGTGTGCGGCGCGGTGATGAGCTCTTCGTCCTCGAGCAGAGCCATGTCGTTGCGGATGGTCGCCGCCGAGACGCCGAACGAGTGCCGCTCGACGATCGACTTGCTGCCGACGGGCTCGTGCGTGTCGACATAGTCCTGCACGATGGCCCGCAGCACCTGGAGTCCACGGTCCGTGACCATCCCGCCCTCCTCACGCCGAATCGCCTTGGCTGGCACTCTCCAGATCGGAGTGCCAATTCTATCCGATTCGAACGGGGCGGACCGGGATGCCGCGCCCCGGCCGGATCAGTCGGTCAGCGCGCGCACGACGGCGTCGGCGAGAAGCCGCCCGCGCCGGGTGAGGACGATCCGCCCGCGGAGCGCGGCGGGGCCTTCGATGAGCCCGTCGGCGATGAGGGTCGCGACCGCATGACGGCCCTCGCCGAGAAGGTCGGCGATCGGCATGCCCTCCCGGATGCGGGTGCGCAGCAGCACGCTCTCGAGGGCGCGGGCCGCGGCATCCGGTCGCTCCCGTCCTGCCGCGGGAGACTCGCCGAGCGCGAGTCGCTGCGCGTAGGCAGCCGGGTGCTTCACGTTCCAGAACCGGACGCCGCCGACATGACTGTGGGCCCCGGGGCCGAAGCCCCACCAGTCGTGACCCTGCCAGTACGCGAGGTTGTGGCGGGAACGGTGCCGCGCATGCGTGGACCAGTTGGAGACCTCGTACCAGTCGTAGCCCCCTGCGGCCAGAAGCTCGTCCGCGAGCTCGTACATGTCGGCCTGCAGGTCGTCGTCCGGGGCCGGCACCTCGCCGCGACGGATCTGGCGGGCGAGCTTGGTCCCGTCCTCGATGATGAGCGCGTACGCCGAGACGTGGTCGGGCTCGAGGGCGATCGCCGTCTCGAGCGATCGCCGCCAGTCGACGAGGGACTCGCCCGGGGCGCCGTAGATGAGGTCCAGGCTCACGTCCAGCTCGCTCGCGCGCGCAGCGGCGACGGCGGATGCGACGTTGAGGGGGTCGTGGGTCCGGTCGAGCGCGCGGAGGACATGCGGGACCGAGGACTGCATGCCGATCGACAGGCGCGTGACGCCGGATGCCGCGAGCTCGGCCGCGACCGAGTCGGTGACCGTGTCGGGATTCGCCTCGACCGTCACCTCCGCGTCCGGCTGGATGCCGAACGCGGAGCGCACGCCGTCGAGCATGCGCCCGAGATCGCCGGGCGGCAGGAGGGTCGGCGTCCCGCCGCCGAAGAACACGGTCGCGGCGGGCCGGAGCGGGCCGGAATCCGCGAGCACGCGCTCGGCGAGCGCCACCTCCTGCAGGAGGGTGTCGGCGTACTCGTCCTGCCGCGCGCCGCGCAGCTCGCCGGAGGTGTAGGTGTTGAAGTCGCAATAGCCGCAGCGCACGCGGCAGAAGGGCACGTGCAGGTAGACCCCGAACGGCGTGTCGGGATCCGCGCGGACCTCGGCGGGGAGCGCTCCGTCCGCGGGAGCGGCCTCGCCGATCGGAAGGGCCGAGCCCATCAGGCGGGGGTCGCGTACAGCGGCGAGATGGCCCGCAGGTAGCGCGTGAACAGCTCGCGACGGCGGCGCCGCACGAGCGCCGGCAGCACCCGGTACAGGAGCGAGACCGGACGGTCGAAGGCGCGCACGGTGAACCACACCTCGTCGTTCTCGTGCCACTCGATCATGAACGACTCCTCGCCGCTGACCACCGATCCGCCGACCGTCCCGAGCGCGAAGCCGACGCGGCGCGGCTCCTCGATCGCGAAGATGACGCGCAGCTCGCCGTCGGCGTTGCAGCCCTGGACCCGCCCCTCCACGACGATCGTCGTGCCGGCCGCGACGAAGGGGGTCCCGTCGGCATCGAAGCGCTGTTCGACCTCGCTGCTGCTCGGCGCGACGGGGTTCCCCTCCGCGTCGAAGCTGACCCCCGAGTACATGGGACCGGATGCCGGACGAACGTCCTTGACCGTGAGACCGGCGCCCTTCTGGGCCACCCACGACAGCAGTGCTTCGCTCGCCGACCGGAAGCGCGTCTCGCCGCTGCCCAGGCGCCAGGACTCCTCGGCGGGAGTGCTGCGCTCCGGCGGGTACTGCATGAGGTCCGGCGCCTGCGTCGCCCCGACGGCGGCGTAGTCGACGGTCTCGTCCTTGAACGTTCCGCGGCGCATGTGTTCCAGGCTACTTCTGCTTGCCCTCGACATCCCCTGAGAGGGCGGCGATGAACGCCTCCTGGGGGACCTCGACGCGGCCGACCATCTTCATGCGCTTCTTGCCCTCCTTCTGCTTCTCGAGGAGCTTCCGCTTCCGCGTGATGTCGCCGCCGTAGCACTTGGCGAGGACGTCCTTGCGCATGGCCCGGATGTTCTCGCGCGCGATGATGCGCGCGCCGATGGCGGCCTGGATCGGCACTTCGAACTGCTGGCGCGGGATGAGCTTGCGCAGGCGCTCGGTCATCATCGTGCCGTAGGCGTAAGCCTTGTCTCGGTGGACGATCGAGCTGAAGGCATCCACCTTGTCGCCCTGGAGCAGGATGTCGACCTTGACGAGATCCGCTTCCTGCGAGCCTGCGGGCTCGTAGTCGAGACTCGCGTAGCCCTGGGTGCGGCTCTTGAGCTGATCGAAGAAGTCGAACACGATCTCGCCGAGCGGCATGTTGTAGCGCAGCTCCACGCGCTCCTCGCTGAAGTACTCCATGCCCAGCAGCTGGCCGCGCCGGCCCTGGCAGAGCTCCATGACAGTGCCGACGTAGTCCTTCGGCAGGAGGATCGCCGCCTTGACGACGGGCTCGGACACCGAGGCGACGCGCCCGTCCGGGTACTCGCTGGGGTTGGTCACGGTGACGTGCTCCCCCGTGTCGGTGAGCACCTCGTAGATGACGCTCGGCGCCGTCGTGATGAGGTCGAGGTCGAACTCTCGCGAGAGGCGCTCGGTGATGATCTCGAGGTGGAGCAGGCCGAGGAAGCCGCAGCGGAAGCCGAAGCCGAGCGCCACCGACGTCTCGGGCTCGTATTGGAGCGAGGCGTCCGAGAGCTTCAGCTTGTCGAGTGCTTCGCGGAGGTCGGCGTAGTCGCTGCCGTCGATCGGGTAGATCCCGGAGAAGACCATCGGCTTGGGGTCGGTGTAGCCGGCGAGAGCCTCCGACGCCGGCTTCCGCTGGTTGGTGATCGTGTCGCCCACCTTCGACTGGCGCACGTCCTTGACGCCGGTGATGAGGTAGCCCACCTCGCCGACGCCGAGGCCCCTCGTCGGGGTCGGCTCCGGGCTCGAGACCCCGATCTCGAGCAGCTCGTGCGTCGCCCTCGTCGACATCATCTGGATGCGCTCGCGCGGCTCGAGCTTG
Source organism: Microbacterium sp. BK668 (assembly GCF_004362195.1). Classification (NCBI taxonomy): domain Bacteria; kingdom Bacillati; phylum Actinomycetota; class Actinomycetes; order Micrococcales; family Microbacteriaceae; genus Microbacterium; species Microbacterium sp. BK668. The sequence continues at coordinate 2,599,072 of NZ_SNWG01000001.1, read as the reverse complement.
CCGTCGACCATGCGGACGTAGGTCACGACCCCGCGGTAGGCGTCGTAGACGGAGTCGAAGATCATGGCGCGCGCCGGGGCGTCCGCGTTCCCCTTCGGGCTCGGGATGTCGCGCACGATCCGGTCGAGCAGCTCCTCGACACCCTGCCCGGTCTTGCCGCTCACGCGCAGCACGTCGTCCGGGTCGCCGCCGATGAGGTTCGCCAGCTCCTTCGCGAACCGGTCGGGGTCGGCGGCGGGGAGGTCGATCTTGTTGAGGACCGGGATGATGTGCAGGTCGTTCTCGAGAGCGAGGTAGAGGTTCGCGAGCGTCTGCGCCTCGATGCCCTGTGCCGCGTCGACGAGGAGGATGGCGCCCTCGCATGCCGCGAGCGAGCGTGAGACCTCGTACGTGAAGTCGACGTGGCCGGGGGTGTCGATCATGTTCAGCGCGAACGTGGTCGCCGAGCCCGTGGCGGGGTCGACGGCGCCCCACGGCATGCGCACGGCCTGGCTCTTGATCGTGATGCCGCGCTCACGCTCGATGTCCATGCGGTCCAGGTACTGGGCGCGCATGTCGCGCTCCGCGACGACGCCGGTGATCTGCAGCATGCGGTCGGCGAGGGTCGACTTGCCATGGTCGATGTGGGCGATGATGCAGAAGTTGCGGATCGCCTCGGGAGCCGTGGCGGACGGCTCGAGGGGCTTCAGGGCGCGCGGGGACATATCCGGCTCAGTCTACCGGCGGGCGGCCCCGCGCCCGGGCCGTTCATGCCCTGCGCCCGGGCCGTTCATGCCCCGGGTGCGGGCAGTCGCCCGAGGCCCTCCAGCAGGTCGTCGCGGCGCGCCGCGCAGCAGACGCGGATCCATCCCTCACCCGTGCGGCCGAAGGCGCTGCCCGGTGCCACGGCGACCCGGTGCTCGTGGAGGAATCGCTCGGCCCAGGCCGCGACATCCCCGTCCGTCGCGTGCGAGACGTCGATCCAGAGGTAGAAGGCCCCCGTCGGGGCGAGGTACGTCAGCCCGCGCTCGTCGAGGAGCGCCGTCGCGGCGACGAGGTTCTCGCGGTAGTGCGCGGCCGCCGCGCGCACGTGGTCCTGGGAACCCGTGATCGCTTCCAGCGCCGCGTGCTGCGCGGGCATGTCGACGCACGAGATGGCGGACTCCTGCACGCGCAGCATGGTCGCCGAGAAGCCTCTCGGCGTCACGAGCCATCCGACGCGCGCACCCGTCATGGCGTACGTCTTCGACGTCGAGAAGACCGAGAAGACGCGGTCGTCGGCGTCGAGCGAGGCGGGGCTCACGTGCGGGATGCCGTAGGTGAAGGCCTCGTAGCACTCGTCGCTGAGCACCCACAGGTCGTGCCGTGCAGCGAAGTCGAGCAGTGCCTGGATCGTCGACGGCTCGAAGGTCGACCCGAGCGGATTCGACGGCGAGTTGACGATGAGCAGCCGCGTGCGGTCGGTGACGAGGGCCTCGAGCTGGGCCAGGTCGGGCTGGAAGCCCCTCTCGGGGCTCAGTGCGTAGGGAACGGGCACGGCGGCCAGCATGTGGGCGTTCATCGTGAAGGTCGTATAGCCGGGGTCCGGCACGAGCACCTCGTCGCCGGGCGCGAGCGTGAGGCTCATCGCCTGGTGCAGCGCCTGCGTGGCGCCGACGGTCACCCAGACCTGCTCCACGTCGACCCGCACGCCGTTCGCCTGGTCGAGCCGGTCGACGATCGCGCGGCGCAGCGGCGCGATGCCCCCGTTGGGGCCGTAGCGGACGTGCCCCTCCCGCCAGGCCGCCGCCGCTGCTTCCCGGATCGCCGGCGCAGGCTCCTCCCCCGGCTCGCCGACGGCGAGGATGATCGCGTCGTCCAGTCGCAGCGCCTGCTCGAGGATGTGCCGGACACCGGAGCCCGGCATGCCGAGGATGTGGTCCGCGAGGCGTGGCATGCGGCCCACTCTATGGCGCCGGGACGGGCGGTGAGCTGCTCCGGATCCGTACGACGGCGACGACTGGGATGCCTCGGGCAGAGGCATCCCAGAACTCGTCCGCCGGTGCCGATCCGGTCTCGGGCGCCGACGTCGCAGGGCCCGTAGTGTGGCTCCATGACAGTCCAGGTGGTGCTCGTGCACGGCATCCGGACGTCGGCGACCATGTGGCGCGCGCAGGTGGAGCATCTCGAGCGGCGCGGCAATCCGGTGACGGCGGTCGATCTTCCCGGACACGGCAGCCGGAGGGCCGAGGACTTCACCCTCGACGGCGCCTTCGCCACCATCGACGAGGCCGTCCGGGCGGCCGCCGAGCAAGGTCCGGTGCTGCTGTCGGGCCATTCGATGGGCGGACTGCTGGGCATCGAGTACGTCGGCGCCGAGATCCCGCCCCCCGTCGCCGGCTTCATCGCGGTCTCCTGCACGGCCGTCCCGCGCGGGGTGGGCCTCGCCGCCTATCGCATGCTCGCGCGCGGCTTCGATTCGCTCCCTGACCGCGGGATGTGGCTCACCGATCGGATGCTCGACCGCATCCTGCCGGCGGAGACCCGCGCCGACTTCGGCGCGGGCGGCTACGCCCTGGACGCGCAGGACGTGGCCCTTCGCAGCCTCTCGGTCCTCGATCTGCTCGCGGCGCTCGGTCGGATCGACGTGCCGCTGTGGTTCGTCAACGGGCAGTACGACCAGCTCCGCGTCAGCGAGCGGCTCTTCCTGCGGGTGGCTCCCCAGGCCGAGCTCATCGTTGTGCCGCGGACCACGCATCACGTCACGGTGATGCGTCCCGAGGTCTTCAACGCCGTCCTCGAGCTGGCGCTGGCGACGCTCGAGGCTTCGGGGAGCGCGTCAGCAGGCGGCTGAGGCGCGGTTCGGGTGAGGAGGCTTTCCCTGATAGACTCGGTGATTGGTTTGCGCGTGGGTCCCACCCTGCGCGCGCCGGAGGCGCCCCTCTACCGCTGGCCGGCAGTCATCCGAATTCCTCCGAACGAAAGAACGTCGACACGTGGCGAACATCAAGTCGCAGATCAAGCGCAACAAGACCAACGAGAAGGCGCACGAGCGCAACAAGGCCGTCAAGAGCGAGCTGAAGACGCTCGTCCGCCAGACCCGCGAGGCGATCGCAGCCGGTGACAAGGCCGCTGCCGAGAAGTCGCTCTCGAAGGCGACCCGCAAGCTCGACAAGGCCGTGAGCAAGGGCGTCATCCACCGGAACCAGGCGGCGAACCGCAAGTCGGCGATCTCGAAGCAGGTCGCGGCGCTCTGAGTCGCTGAGCACGTCGCACGAAGGCCCGTCCCGTCAGGGGCGGGCCTTCGTCGTTCGCCGCCGCCGCATCGAGTCGAGCGCGCGGGTCCGAGTCGAGCGCGCGGGTCCGAGTCGCGCCCTGTGAGGCCATGTCTCACGCCCCGGAGCCCGACCCTGCTGATCTGCGGGGGGAACGGATGCTGCAGCTCCGCGGATCGCGGGTCAGGAGCCGTACGGCGCTCGCGTCGCGATGACCGTCACAAGGCGTTCGAGCGAGAACACCGGGTCGCGCGAGGCGCCCTTCACCTCCGCGTCGGCACGGGCGGCGGCCTGGATAGCCATGCCCAGCGAGTACTCGGACCACCCGACCAGATCGCGACGGGCCCGGTCGACCTGCCAGTCCTTCAGCCCGAGCCGCGATGCGACGGCGACCGACGACTCGCGACTGCCCGCGACCCGCGCCATCGTCCGCAGCTTCATCGCGATCGCCGCCACGAGCGGCACCGGATCCGCCCCCGAGGCGAGCGCGTGCCTCAGCGCGATGAGGGCGTCGCCGTAGCGGCCCGCGATGGCCGTGTCGGCGACCGTGAAGGCCGAGGTCTCCACCCGCCCTCCGTAGTAGCGCTCGACGACCTGCTCGGTGATGTCACCGGGCACGTCGGCGACGAGCTGCTGACAGGCGGCCGCGAGCTCGGTGAGGTCATCGGCGAACGCCGACACGAGGGTGCGGAGGGCGATGGGCGCGATGCGCTTCTTCGCGGCCTGGAACTCGCCGGCCGCGAAGTCGAAGCGATCGCTGTCGCGCTTGACGGCGGGGCAGGCGATCTCGACACCGCCGCCCGTGCCGGCGCGGATCGCGTCGAGCAGCTTCTTGCCGCGAACCGTCGCTCCGGTGTGTCGGAGCACGACGGTCGCTCCCTCCTGCGGCGCCGCGAGGTATGAGATCGCCTCGGCGAGGAAGGAGTCCGAGCACTTCTCGACACCCGAGACCCGGACCAGGCGCGGCTCACCGAACAGCGACGGCGAGGTGACCGACAGCAGGGTTCCGGAGGCGTAGTCGTCGGCGCGGACATCGGAGACCTCGAGGCTGGGATCCTCCGCCCGGAGGTAGTCCCGCAGCGTCGAGATCGCTCGCTCGGCGCAGACCTCTTCGGGGCCTGAGACCAGGACGATCGGCGCCGGCTGCGGATTCCGCCACGGCAGCTGAGGGATGGCGCTGCGGACCTTCGCCGGAGCGGCCCGTCTCGAACTCGTCGCCATGCATACAGCCTAATCAGCGGTGCTGACGTCGCCCCGCTCCCGCCACACGGCCACCGCTCCGCTGCTCTCGTGCCACAGCGCCAGCATTCCCTGGTCATCGGTGCGGGCCAGGACAGCGCCCAGATCGGCGAGCAGGTCGAGCGTCTCGCGTCTCGGATGGCCGTAGCCGTTGTCCGACCCCACCGTCACGAGCGCGACGGCGGGATCGATGCGCTCGTACAGCTCCGGCGCCTGATCGGCGCTGCCGTGATGAGCCACCTTCACGACCTCGTACGGAGGTCGAAGGGTTCCGGATGCCGCAAGCCCGCGCTGAGGGGACGCGGACAGGTCGCCGAGGAACAGCGCGTGCGGCACACCACCTCCCGCGATGTCGACCACCACGCTCGCGTCGTTTCCGCCCGGGAAGGCCCTGCTTCCGGCGGGCGGCCAGCGGATCCGCCACTGCGCGGCACCGAGACCGCCGTGCTCTCCCGCGACGGCCGGGGCGACGCTCGCGCCGGCGCTGTCGAAGTCCCGCAGCAGGGCCTCGTCGGCCGCCGACGTGGGAGGTCCGTGACGGACGTGGGCGACGCGGCCGATCACGGCGGCCGAGCCGCCCGCGTGATCGAGGTCGAAGTGCGTCAGGACGAGCAGGTCCAACCGTCCGACCCCGGCGCGGTCGAGGCATCCGCTCAGGGCCTCCGGCTCCGGTCCCGTGTCGATGAGCGCGACCTCCCCCGCCGAGCGGATGAGCACCGCATCCCCCTGCCCCACGTCGCACGCGAGGATCGTCCAGTTCGCGGGAAGGGTCAGCGGCCCGGCCACCGTGCCGAGCGCAGAGCTGCCGGTGAGCACGCCCACGACGGCCGCCGCGAGGAGTGCGGAGACGGTGCGCAGCGCCGGTGGCACGCGTCGCAGCGTGAGAACGGCGCCCACCGCGCCGAGTCCCGCGAGGGCGAGTGCGCCGGGCCAACCCTCGAGCCACGGCAAGGCTCCGCCGGGCACGTCGGCGAACGTGTGCGCGGTTGCGGCGATCCAGGCCGACGGCACCCAGGCGATCGCTGCGAGCCCCGATTGGAGGACCGGGATCGACAGAGCGAGGCAGGCGGCGAGCCCCACGACCGTCGCGGCGGGAGCGGCGGGAGCCGCGAGCAGATTGGCCACCACGCCGTACAGCGGGACGGTCGGGTCGATGAGCACCAGCAGCGGCCCGCACGCCAGCTGGGCCGCGATCGGCACCGACAGCCCCAGGGCGAGCGAGCGCGGCATCCACCTCTCCAGTCCGGACGCGAGCGGTCGTGCGAGCAGGAGAAGCGATGCGGTCGCGACGGCGGACAGCGCGAATCCCAGCGAGGTCGCCAGCCACGGGTCGCCGATGAGCAGCACCGTGACCGCGAGCGAGAGCACCGAGATCCCCACGGCGGGGCGTCCGAGGGCGACGGCGAGCATGGCGACGGCGGCCATGACCGCCGCCCGCGACACGCTCGGCTCAGGTGTGACGAGCACGACGAAGCCGCCGAGAGCCGCCATCGACGCGGCGATGCGGACGCCGCGCGACGCTCCCGCCAAGGCGGCTGCGGCGAACGCGGTGCCCACCACGAGGGCGCAGTTCGCGCCGGACACCGCGGTGAGGTGGGAGAGCGAGGACGATGTCATCGCCTCGTCGAGAGACGGCTCGACGAGGGTCGTGTCGCCGACGGCGAGACCGGGGAGGAGGCCTCCGCCCGGTTCCGGCAGCCCCTCCGCGGCGGCGGTCAGGCCGTGGCGCAGCGCGCCGGCTGCCGCGAGGAGGCCGACGGGAGGCTGGACGACCGCGACGCCGCGGCCGGCGAGGAGATCCACGACGGCCCGCTCGCCGGCATCCGTCGCTCGTGTGCTTCCCGCCGCGACGACGATCGCACCCACGTCGAGCTCCGCGAGGCCCTCGACCTCTTCCGGATGCACGCGGATGCCGATCGGGAGGTCATGTCCGGGGACATCCGCGCGCCCCGCCCGGACGATCGTCACGACGGCGTCGAAGGCCAGCTCCCGCGACGCTCGCTGCTCGACCTTGCCCACGACGGTCGCGGTCACCTCGATGGCGCGCCCGCCGCCCACGACCGAGCGCAGGTCGTCGCGCGCGGGCTCGGCCAGCGCGACATGCGAGGCGACGGCCGATCCCGCGGCAAGCGCCAGCACGAGCGCGACGAGCGCCGTCCCGTGCCGGCGCGGGATGAGTGCGACGGTGCCGGCCGTGATCGCCCAGCCGGCCAGCGCGAGGAATCCGGCCATGGCAGGTGCCAGCGTGGCGACGATCGCGACGCTCCACGCCCACCCGGCGACGGCGAGAAGACGCAGCCGCCTGAGCCTCCGCCGGGCCGCGGGCGAGACTGTCACACCGTCACCAGGTCCCTCAGCGCCTCGAGCATCCTGTCCCCGATCCCCGGCACGGCGAGCAGGTCCTCGACGCTCGTGAATCCGCCGTTCGCCTTCCGCCACTGGATGATCCGCTCCGCCATGGCAGGACCGATGCGGGGCAGCGTGTCGAGCTCGCCCGCGTCCGCTGTGTTGAGGTTCACGCGTCCGTCGCCGGCCGGCACCGAACCCGTGCCGACCTCGCCCGGCGCCGGCTCGGCGCCGACGACCGGTACGACCAGCTGCTCGCCGTCGCTCAGCGGACGCGCGAGATTGACGGCCGCCTCATCCGCTCCGTCGGTGAAGCCGCCCGCGGCGGCGATCGCATCGACGACGCGCGCATGGTCGGCCAGCACGTAGAGACCGGGAGCAGCGACCGCTCCCGAGACATGGACGAAGACGGATGCCTCGGCGGCGGCATCCGTCGCCACCGGGCTGTCGACCGGAACCTCCTGGACGGGGGCACCGGCACCCCTCAGGATACCGACGCCCACCGTGATCGCCAGCGTCACGAGTACGACGACGATGGCGGCGCCGACGCCGAGGCGCCGACGGTCGCGGCCCGTGTCGTCGCCCGTCGTCACCTCGGCGACGCTAGGCCGCGCGAACGACCGGCGGTCGCCGGGGCGCGGATGGTGTGCACGGCACGCCACAAGCCCCGCACTGGGGAGGAGAGCTCAGCGGCCGACGCGGCCGACGCGCCCGACCCGGCCGGCGCGCCCGACCCGGCCGACGCGGCCGACCCGCCCGACGGCTCAGCGCGTGCTGAAGCTGACGACCTTCGGCGGGCGCACGATGGCCCGGACGATCTCGCGCTCGCCCAGGGCGCGCTGCACCCGGTCGTTGCCGCGGGCGAGCGCCTCGAGCGCGTCGGCGTCGATGCGCGCGGGCACCTCGAGGGTCGCGCGCACCTTTCCGTCGATCTGCACGACAGCCGTCACGGACTCCTCGACCAGGAGCATCGGGTCGGCCTGCCGCCACGGCACGAGACCGACGAAGGGCTGGTAGCCCAGCGTCTCCCACATCTCCTCCGCGGTGTGCGGCGCGAAGAGGTCGAGGATCATCGCCACGACCTCAGCGGCCTCGCGGACGGCGGGATCGGCGGAGCCGGCGCCTGAATCGATCGTCTTGCGTGTCGCGTTCACGAGCTCCATGAGGCGCGCCACGACGACGTTGAACTTCGTCTGCTCGATCAGGCCGGGCGCGTCGGCGAGCAGGCGGTGCGTCACGCGGCGGAGGGCCTGGTCGCCCTCGGCCCACACGACCTCCGGAGCGCTGGTGACGTCCTTCGCGATCCGCCACGCGCGCGAAAGGAACTTCTGCGCGCCGACGGTCGACACGTCCTCCCAGTTGATGTCGTCCTCGACCGGACCGGCGAACGCGATCGCGACGCGCACCGCATCGGCGCCCGGATCGACCATGCTTGCGGCGAACTCGACGAGGTTGCCCTTGCTCTTGGACATCTTCGACCCGCCGAGCAGGACCATGCCCTGGTTCACGAGACTCGTGAACGGCTCGGTGAACTCGATGAAGCCCGCGTCGAACAGCACCTTCGTGATGAAGCGGGCGTACAGGAGGTGCAGGATCGCGTGCTCGACGCCGCCGATGTACGAGTCGACCGGCGCCCACTTGTCGGCCTCGCGCGGTGAGAAGGCCTCGGCCTCGTCCCCGGGCGAGAGGAAGCGCAGGAAGTACCACGAGCTGTCGACGAAGGTGTCCATCGTGTCGGGGTCGCGCAGCGCCGGCTGCCCCGTCTCGGGGTCCACCGTCCGCATCCACTCGGTCGCCCCGCCCAGCGGGGAGGTCCCCTTCGGGGTCAGGTCCAGTCCGTGTGCGTCGGGAAGCGTGAGCGGCAGCTGGTCGGCCGGGACCGGCACGATCCGCCCGTCCTCCGTGTGGATCATCGGGATGGGGGTGCCCCAGAAGCGCTGCCGGGAGATGAGCCAGTCGCGCAGGCGGAAGGACTTCGCGGCGCGGCCCGTCCCGGCGGCCTGGAGCTGCTCGATGATCCGGGCGATCGCGTTGCGCTTGGACAGCCCATCCAGCGCTCCCGAGTTGATCATGCGTCCCTCGCCCGTCAGGGCGATGCCGGTCCGGGCGGGGTCGAGCTCCGCGAGGGGATCGGCGTCGGCGCCCGGATCGATCGGCTCGCCGTTCTCGTCGAGCTCGATCACGGGAATCGCCCCCGTGACGGGGGCCGTCGTGTCGACGACGACCTTCACGGGCAGGTCGAACGCGCGGGCGAAGTCCAGGTCGCGCTGGTCGTGAGCCGGGACGGCCATGACCGCGCCGTGCCCGTAGTCGGCGAGCACGTAGTCGGCGGCCCAGATCGGCAGGCGCTCCCCGTTGATCGGATTGATCGCGTACCGCTCGAGGAAGACCCCCGTCTTGGGGCGGTCGGTGCTCTGCCGTTCGATCTCGGACTCCCGGCCGACGCGCTCGAGGTAGTCCTGGAAGCGCATCCGCACCTCCGCGCTCGATCCCGCGGCCAGCTCCGCCGCGAGGTCGCTGTCGGGCGCGACGACGAAGAACGTCGCGCCGTGCAGCGTGTCGGGGCGTGTCGAGAAGACCGTGACCCTCTCGGGGTGCCCCTCGATCTCGAAGTCGATGTCGGCACCCACGGATCGGCCGATCCAGTTGCGCTGCATCCGGATGACCTTCTGCGGCCAGAAGCCCTCGAGCTGGTTGAGGTCGTCAAGGAGCCGGTCGGCGTAGTCCGTGATCTTGAAGTACCACTGCGTGAGCTTCTTCTTCACGACCTCGGTGCCGCACCGCTCGCAGCGTCCGTCCACGACCTGCTCGTTGGCGAGCACGGTCTGGTCGAACGGGCACCAGTTGACCGGGCTCTCCTTGCGGTACGCCAGGCCCCGTTCGTAGAGCAGCTGGAAGAGCCACTGGTTCCAGCGGTAGTAGTCGGGGTCGCTCGTGTGGAGGATGCGGCTCCAGTCGTACGACGACCCGTACTCGCGGAAGCTCTTCTTGTGCTGCGCGATATTCGCGTAGGTCCACTCGCGCGGGTCGGCTCCGCGCTGGATCGCGGCGTTCTCGGCGGGCAGTCCGAACGAGTCCCAGCCGATCGGGTTGAGGACGTTGTAGCCGCGGTGCCGCCAGAAGCGCGCGACGATGTCGACGTAGGCGTAGCTTTCGGCGTGGCCCATGTGCAGGTCGCCCGAGGGGTACGGGAACATCCCGAGCACGTACTTCCGCGGACGCGTGTCGCCCGCGCCGCCGGCGCGGAAGGGGTCGGCCTCCGTCCAGCGCGCCTGCCACTTCTCCTGGATGGCGTACGCGTCGTACCCGCCGTCCTCGGAAGGTGCGGCGGTGTCGGGAGGGGACGTTCGGGACACGTGCAGGATCACCAATCGTGGAAGGCCGGGAGAGCGCGCGAAACGCGAGCCTCCAGGTTACCCGAACCGCGTCCTCACCAGCCGGGCGGGAGAGCCGCTCCCACCGCCGCCAGCGGGCCGCGCGCCTTGACCCCGACCTCCGCGACCTCGGCTGCGGCATCCGATCGCCAGGTGATCCCTCCGCCCGCTCCGACGTAGGCGCCTCCCGGGTGGACGACGATGGATCGGATGACCATCGCGAGGTCGAGCGCACCGTCGTCGCCGACCCAGCCGAAGCATCCCGAGAAGACTCCGCGCGGCCCGCGCTCCAGGTCGTGCAGGATGGTCATCGCCGAGAGCTTGGGGGCCCCCGTCATGCTCCCGGCCGGGAATGCGGCATCCAGGAGCTCCCCCACCCCGACGCCGGCGCGGAGCCTTCCCGAGACGGTCGACACGAGCTGGTGCACCGCGGGGTAGCTCTCCACGGCGAAGAGCCGGTCGACCGCGACGGTGCCGGGGTCGCAGACCCGCGAGAGGTCGTTGCGCATGAGGTCGACGATCATGACGTTCTCGGCGCGCTCCTTCTCGCTGGCGGCGAGCTCGGCGGCGAGCGCCGCGTCGGCTGCGGCATCCGTCCCCCGCGGTCGGGTGCCCTTGATCGGATGCGTTCGCACGACCCCGTCCTGCACCTCCAGGAACAGCTCGGGACTCGCGCTCAGCAGGGCGACCCCGCCCGACCGGATCATGCCGCCGTGGTGGGCAGGTGTGCGTGCCCGCAGGCGCCGATACGTCTCGAGCGGGTCGATGTCCGCCCGGCCCGCTCCCCCAGCACCCGATTCGACGGTGAAGCGCGTGGTGAGGCAGAGCTGGTACGCGTCGCCCTCCCGGATCGCGTCACGGCACCGCTGGATCAGCCCCGCGTACTGGTCGGGCTCGTGCCGCGAGACGACCGGCGGAGGGGAGGGCGCCGGCTGGACGGGGGGCACGGGATGCCGCGCCGCGGCCGGGATCGTGCGGGCGAGGTCGTGCGCGACATCCCTCGAAGCGAAGACCCATACCCGCCGCGACGCGTGGTCGAACGCGACGAACCGCTCGGCGCGCAGCCACAGCTGCTGAGGGATGCCCGCCTCCGGCCGCGCCGCCGGCGCGCCGGCGCGCCCAGCCCCGTCCTCGTAGCCGAGCCAGCCGATCCAGCCGCCGCGGAATCGCCCCTCGGGGCCGCCGACGCCGGCCCGATGCGGGTCGGGGCCCGCGCCGTCCGGCGCGCACACGACGTCCCGCACGACCGATGGATCGGGGGCCCGCTCCCCGGCGCCGACCCAGCTCCATCCGACGGCCGCGTCCGGTCCGGCATCCAGCCAGAAGGAGTGCTCCAGCCCGGCGAAAAGGGCGAGATACACGGCCTCGGGGTCGGCCCACCCGTCCACGGGCTCGACGGCGAGGGGATGCGACATCTTCCCAGGCTAGAGGCGACGCCCGCGCTCTAGGCTCGTGTCGTGAACGAGTTCCTCACGTGGCTGCTCGACGCCGTTCAGAGCGTCGACCCGCTTGTGAGGACGTTGCTGGCCGGTGTCGCGGTCATGCTCGAGACGAGCATCCTGATCGGCCTCGTCGTGCCGGGCGACACCGTGGTCATCGTCGCCGGCACGGCCGTCGCGTCGCTCGCCGAAGGCGTCATGCTGGGTGTCGCCGTCGTCATCGGGGCTCTCATCGGCGAGAGCATCGGCTTCTGGCTCGGGCGGTTCCTCGGACCGAGGATCCGTGCCTCCCGCCTCGGCCAGCGGCTCGGCGACGACAAGTGGGAGCGCTCGGAGCGGTATCTGCGCAGACGGGGCGGACCTGCGATCTTCCTCTCGCGGTTCCTCCCCGTGCTCCACTCCCTCGTACCCCTCACGGTCGGGATGAGCGGCTACCCCTACCGGCGCTTCCTGGCCTGGACGACGCCCGCATGCATCGTATGGGCGGCGCTGTACATCCCGGTCTCGGCCGCGGCGGCGGGCACCTACCGCGAGCTGGCCGACCGGATCCACTACGCCGGGTACCTCTTCGTCGGCGTCATCGCCGTGTTCCTGCTGCTCGTGTTCCTCGGGAAGAAGCTCATCGAGCGCCTCGAGCACCGTCACATGCACGAAGAGGAAGCCGCCGCGTCGGGCCGCTCCGAGGAGGACATGGAAGACTGAGGGGATGCCCGCGAACCAGCCTGACCCCCCCAAGGTGCTGTGGCTCGCCCGCCTCGAATACCGCTTCCACGCGTGGCGCGAGCGCCGCGCGCGCGCTCGGGGCCAGAAGCCGACGGTGACCCCGTTCCCCGGCTACGCGGGCGTCGACTGGGTACGCGTCCTCGGTCGCGTGCTCATCGTGCCGCCTGTCAAGCCCGTCGAGACCGGCGAGTACGCGAGCGTCCGCGGCTGGCGGAGCTTTGCGTCCGTCCCGGTGGGGTTCGCACAGGTGACCGTGTCGATCGCCGGCGTGAAGCACGAGGTCGTGGCCGATCGGGGCGGTGTCATCGACACGGTCCTCCCCGCGAGGCTCGAACCGGGCTGGCAGACCTTCGAGATGACCGTGGAAGGCGGCGAACCCGTCGAGACGCGGGTCTTCGTGGTCGGTCCGGACGTCACTTTCGGCGTCGTCTCCGACGTCGATGACACGGTGATGGTCACCGCACTCCCGCGCCCCTTGCTCGCCGCCTGGAACTCGTTTGTCGTCGACGAGCACGCCCGCCAGCCCGTGCCCGGCATGGCGGTGCTGCTCGAGCGGATCGCGCGGGAGAACCCGGGAGCCCCCGTGATCTACCTCTCCACGGGTGCATGGAACGTCGCTCCGACCCTCATCCGGTTCCTGCGCCGCCACCTCTTCCCTCCCGGGGCGATCCTGCTGACCGATTGGGGCCCGACGCACGACCGGTGGTTCCGCAGCGGTCAGGCGCACAAGGGTGCGAACCTGCGCCGCCTGGCGAAGGAGTTCCCTGACGTCAAGTGGCTCCTGATCGGCGACGACGGGCAGCATGACGACGCGATCTACACCAGCTTCGCGGGCGAGAACCCGGGTCACGTGGCCGCCGTCGCCCTGCGGCGTCTGTCGCCGGCGGAAGCCGTGCTCGCCGGTGGGCGCACCGTCGTCGACGACCACTCCGCGGCCGCCGTCCCGTGGGTGACCGACTCCGACGGCGCGGGCCTGCTGGAGCGTCTCGAGGAGGCCGGCGTCCTCGAGAGCTGACCCGGGACGAGCGTCGGAACCCCCGCGTAGGCTGGCCGCATGTGCGGAAGATTCGTCGTCGCCAACGTCGGTTCCGAGCTCGTGGGAGTGCTCCGCGTCGACGTCGAGGCGGACGACCTGCCCGCGCCGTCGTACAACATCGCGCCGACCTCTCGGGTGGCGATCGTCCTCGACTCCGCCAAGAGCGAGCCCCCCACACGCCGCCTCGAACCCGCTCGCTGGGGGCTCGTCCCGGCCTGGGCGAAAGACCTCAAGATCGGCGCCCGCGCGTTCAACGCCCGCGCTGAGGAGCTCGAGGACAAGCCGATGTTCCGCAAGGCGCTCGAGAAACGGCGCGCGGTGGTGCCGGCGTCCGGCTACTACGAGTGGAAGAAGGCGGGCGATCAGAAGATCCCGCACTACATCCATCCGGGCGACGGCTCGCCGATGTTCTTCGCGGGGCTGTACGAGTGGTGGAAGGATGCCGCGAAGCCGGACGACGACCCCGATCGCTGGGTGCTGAGCTTCACGATCCTCACGCGCGACTCGATCGGCCGCCTCGGGTCCATCCACGACCGGATGCCCCTCTTCCTCGATGCCGACCACGCCGACGCCTGGCTCGATCCCGACACCGACAACGTCAGGGACGTGCTGGATGCCGCGATCGACGCGGCTCCCGCCATCGCGGACCAGCTCGACGATCACGTCGTGAGCAAGGCCGTGGGCAATGTCCGCAACGACTCCCCGGAGCTCATCGAACCCGTGGAGTGACCGGGGTCGCGGCATCCCGCCCGCCTATCCTCGGAGGGTGACCACCCTCGCTCCCGCACCCATACGGCTCGACGCCGCCGAGTGGCGGGCACGCGAGACGGCGCACATCGCGAGAGCCGACGCGCTGACGGCTGGGCACCGGGCTCGCGCGGCGCGCGGGGAGAAGCATCCCGTCGAGGACTTCCTGTTCACCTACTACTCGTACAAGCCGTCGGTCCTTCGTCGCTGGCATCCGGGCGCGGGAGTGGAGCTCGCCGCGGCCGCCGCGACGTCCCGTGCGGGATGGCGCTGGTACGTGGCCGGCGACTCCGTCGGCGCGCTCCGCGTCGACGCCGCCGGGTTCCGCGACGACAGGGCGCTCCTCGTCGCCGGAGTCGAGAAGATCCTGCGCTCGACCGCCGGACGCGCGGGATCGTTCGGCTGCTTCGGCCTGCACGAGTGGGCGATGGTCTACCGGCGCGGAGAGCACCGGCATCCCGTCGCCCTGCGCCTGGGGCAGGACGGGACGGACGCCGTCGTCGAGGAGCACGACCTGCGCTGCACGCACTTCGACGCGTTCCGGTTCTTCACCGCCGATGCGGCGCCCCGTAACCGCGAGGCGCCCACCCGAGACACGCAGCCCGCGCTCGAGCAGCCCGGCTGCCTGCACGCGGGGATGGACCTGTACAAGTGGGCCGTCAAGCTGGGTCCGCTCGTGCCGGGCGAGCTTCTCCTGGACTCCTTCGAGCTCGCGCGCGACATCCGCGTGCTCGACATGGAGGCATCGCCGTACGACCTGGCCGACCACGGATACCGGCCCGTGCGCATCGAGACGGCCGAGGGGAAGGCCGAATACGTCCGGCGGCAGCGGGGCTTCTCCCTACGCGGACAGGAGCTGCGGGCGAGGCTGCTCGCGGCACTGGGCGGCTAACCCGCCGGCGCGCAGTCGACGCACGGCAGGAGGCCGCGCCCTTCGGCGGCGAGCCGGAGTCGCAGGGCCGTCACACGCGTCGCGGCGTCCTGGAGTCGCTCCGCCGGTACGGCGCCGGAGTCGACGGCCGCCGCGATCCCGTCGACGATGCGGGGTGCGGTGTCGGAGCGCGACCCGAGGACGGTGAGCAGGAGGTCGTTCCCCGCACCGAGCGCTGCGACGGCATTGGCGACGGGATCGCGATAGGCGGGCACTCCGGATGCCTCGAGCATCCCGAGATCGTCGGTGACGATGACGCCGTCGAACCCCAGCTCGTCGCGGGCGATACGGTGCCATTCGGGCGACAGGGACGCCGGCACCGGATCGACCGCGGTGTAGGCCAGGTGGCCGAACATCAACAGGTCGGCCCCGGCGTCGATGCCCGCCCGGAACGGCGCGGCATCCCTCGCCGCCCACGCGTCCTTCGACATGTCCGTCGAGGGGATGCCGCGGTGGGAGTCGCCGGGCGCCGCGCCGTGCCCCGGGAAGTGCTTCAACGTCGACATCGCGAGGCCGCTCTCCCCCCGCACGGCGGCCGCGACGCGCTCGGCGGATGCTTCGGGTGTCGTGCCCAGAGCGCGTCGGTAGATGAACATCCCGGGGTCGTCCGTCACATCCGCGACCGTGCCGAAGTTGATGCCGATCCCGGCTCGCCCTACCAGGGCCGCGCGCGCTGCGAACGCGGCGGCCGCGGCGTCCGCACCCTCCGACTTGAGCGTCACGGAGGAGGCGAACCGGTCCCATGGGAGGCGCGAGACGTCTCCGCCCTCCTGATCGATCCCGAGGAGCGGCGGCAGAGCCGGGTCGAGCGTCAGGGCGGCCGTCACGTCGCGGAGCGCGGACTCGGTGCTCGGCACATTCGCGCCCATGAGGATGAAGCCGCCGATGCCGGTGCGCTGCATGTAGTCCCGCACGGTGGCCGGATCGGCCGAGGGGATGTGGCCCATGACGACTGCGGCCGCGCGGTGGCGGGTCGGCATCGCGGCCACGCGCGCTTCAGCCTGCGACCGCCACACGTCCTCCCCCGCGGCCACGACGCTGATTCGCGGCGCCGCGTCTTCGCCCTCCGGCGTGGGATCGCCGGCGCGCGGGCCGAGCGCCGTCGCCGGAAGGGCGCTGGTCAGTCCTGCGGTGAGGGTGATGATCGCGGCCGCGACCAGGGCGCGCCGTCGAATCGTCATAGCGCCAGCCTAGGTCGCGCCGCCGGGAGGAGGCTGGGGTTCAGTGGCGCGCGACGATGGCTGCGGCATCCGTTCCCGGGGGAAGCGCGCCGAACTGCCAGGCGCGGTCGTCGCCGAGACGGCTCGCGACGAAGGCCTCCGCGTCGACGGTCGGCGCGTGCCGGAGCATGAGGGCGGCCTGGAACGCGAGGGCGAGCGCCTCGGTGAGCTGCCGGGCTCGCGCCGCGGCCGTTTCCGGGTGGGCGGCGACGTCCGCGAGGAGCGCGAGCGTGCGCGCCGCGTGGGCGTCGAGCATGGCGGACGCGCCGCGGACCGCGGCGAGCTCGTCGGCGAACGCCTCCGCCGAGGCGGGATCCCGCGTGAGCGCGCGAAGGACGTCGAGCGCGATGATGTTCCCCGAGCCCTCCCAGATGGCCATGACCGGCTGCTCGCGGAACCGCCGTGCGAGAGGGAACGACTCCGTGTAGCCGTTGCCGCCGAGGCACTCCAGAGCCTCGTAGGCGTGATGAGGACCGCGCTTGCAGACCCAGTACTTGATCACGGGCGTCGCCAGACGGCGCAGCGCGATGTCGCGGTCGGATGCCTCGTCCTCGAACAGCTGCGCCAGCCGCAGGCCGCTGAGGAGGGCGGCCTCCGCTTCGAGGCCGAGGTCTGCGAGGACCGCGGTCATCGCGGGCTGCTCGAGAAGGAGCGCGCCGAAGGCCGACCGCCCGCGGGCGTGCCACACGGCCTCGGCGACCGACTGCCGCATCCCCGCTGCCGTTCCCAGCACGCAGTCGAGGCGGGTGCGCTGAACCATCTCGATGATCGCCCGGACGCCGCGTCCGGGCTCGCCCACGATCATGGCGATGGTGCCGTCGAACTCGATCTCTGCGGAGGCGTTGGAGCGGTTGCCGAGCTTGTCCTTGAGCCGCTGGACGCGGAAGACGTTGCGCGTGCCGTGCGGGAGCATCCGCGGGACGAAGAGACAGGTGAGTCCTTCGTCGACGCTTCCCCGGCGCGTGTGCGCGAGCACGAGGAAGCCGTCCGACATCGGCGCCGAGCAGAACCACTTGTGCCCGGTGAGCTGATAGGTGTGACCGCTCAGGTGCACTCCGCGGGTCGTGCCGGCTCGCACGTCCGAGCCACCCTGCTTCTCGGTCATCGCCATGCCGACGAGGGCGCTCGTCTTCTGCTCGGCGGGCAGGAGTCGCGGCTCGTAGTCCCGTGAGTAGAGCTTCGGCAGCCAGTCGTGTGCGATCCACGGCGCCTCTCGCAGCGACGCGACGGCAGCGTGCGTCATGGAGACCGGGCACGCGTGACCCGGCTCGACCTGTGCGAAGAGCATGAAGGTCGCCGCGCGCGCGACGTGCGCACCCGGCCGGGGATCGGCCCACGCGGACGTGTGAGCGCCGGCGGACACCGCCGCTCCGAGCACGCGGTGGTATGACGGGTCGTACTCGACCTCGTCGAGACGGAAGCCCCAGCGGTCGTGGGAGTAGGCGACCGGCGCATGGACGTTCGCGAGTTCCGCATCCCGCTGGAAGTCCAGGGTGCCCACGAGCTCGCCGACGCGGTGCAGGTCCGGCTCCGCCCAGTCGGCGCCGAAGGCGCTCACGGCATCACGCAGGGGCGTATTCAGCGCGTACTCGTCGACATCCACCCGCCACGGAGGCTGATTCTCGACGTAGTGCGTCGCCGGTCCGATCACCCGCTCGCCGCGCAAGTACGAGGTCATGGCAGCTCCGTCTCCAACGGCATCGCCAGGCGGTACTGCTCCTCTGTCGTCAGCGGTGCGCTCGTGACGATGTCGTGCATGAACGAGAGCTTCCGGCGGACGGGGCCCGTGATCTGGAAGGGGTACAGGTCGCCGAAGCCCATCGCCCGGTTGATGCGGTTGAAGGCCTCCGACATCCATTCCCAGTCCGAAAGCAGCAGAGCGATCGACTCGTCGCGGTACGAGCCGCGCGGGACGACGTCGGTGTCGCGCAGATTCGTCGCGGCCGCGTCGAGGCGGATGCCGATCGCAGCCGCCGTCTGCAGGGTGCCCGTGATGTGCAGGTAATGCGCGAAGGTCTCGGCGAAGTCCTCCCACGGATGCATGGTCGCGTACTCCGAGATGAAGGCCTCGTGCCAGTTCTCCGGGGCGCCCATGGAGTAGTGGCGCTTGATGGCGTCCTTGTAGCTGGCGCGTTCGTCGCCGAACAGGTCCCGGCACAGGGCCCAGTCCTGGTCGGTGCGCAGCAGGACGTTCTGATAGTAGTGGCCCGTCTCGTGCCGCAGGTGCCCGAGCATCGTGCGATACGGCTCGCCGAGCTTGATGCGCAGGGCCTCCCGGCGATCGTCGAGGCTCTCGGCGAGGTCGATGGTGACGATTCCGTTGGCATGCCCGATCATGACGGGGCGTCCGAGCGAGATGCTCGAGAGGAGGTCGAACCCGAGCCCTCCGGGCTGCACGTCCCACGGGACGATGGGCAGCCCGAGGTCGCCGAGCTGGAGGAGGAGCCGCCGTTTGGCCTCCTCGGTCTTCGCGAGCTTGGAGAGGGCGACGGTGTCGTCGGGGTCGGGCCGGGTACGGGTGAGCCGGCACGAGAAGCAGCGGCCGGCGGGCGCGCCTTCCCAGACGAGCCAGTTGCACTCCCAGCCGCGATTGGAGCACGTGTACCAGGTCTGATCGCCGATCACCGTCTGCCCCCGCCGGACGGCGTAGTACTGCCGCGTGAGGATGTGATAGCCGAGTTCCGCGTCGCAGTTCGAGCAGATGAGCGCGTCGAGGTAGAGGAAGTGCCGGCAGGCGGGGCACCGGGGTTGCGAGATCACTCGATCAACGTAGCGTCCGCCCCTCCGGGAAGCACGGGTGGGCGGCCCAGGTCAGCCTTCCGGGGCGATGTCCAGCCTCAGGAGCACGTCGTCGCCGGCGCGGGGGGAGCCCCGGCCGTCGGTGTTGCTCGTCAGGAGCCGGAGCGAACCGTCCGGCGCGGCCACGACGTCCCGCAGGCGCCCCTGCTCCCCCTCGAGCAGTGCGACAGGCTCACGCGCGAGTGCCTCGCCGGAGGTGTCGAGGATCCAGAGCCGCTCGCCGCGGAGTCCCGCCATGAAGACCGTGCCGCCGACGGCCGCGATTCCGCTCGGACTCGCATCCGACGTCGCCCACGTGACCACGGGATCGATGTACCGCTCGTCGTCGCCCGTGCCCTCGACGACCGGCCAGCCGTAGTTGCCGCCGGGCTGGATGCGGTTGAGCTCGTCGTACCTGTTCTGTCCGAACTCGCTGGCCCACATCGTGCCGTCGCTCGTCCATGCGATGCCCTGGACGTTGCGGTGACCGAGGCTGTAGACGGCGTTGCCGAAGGGGTTCCCGGGCGCCGGCCGTCCCTCGGGCGTGACGCGAAGGATCTTTCCGTTCAGCGCATCGGGATCCTGCGATGCGTCGCGGTCCTGCGCGTCTCCCGTCGTGACGTACAACATGCCGTCGGGCCCGAAGGCGAGGCGCCCGCCGTTGTGGGTCGAGTTGCGGGCGATGCCCTCGAGGACGACCTCGGGATCGCCGACCTCGAGCGATCCGGTCGCGCCGCGCAGCGGCATCCGCACCACCCGGTTGTCGTCGGCTGCGCCGTGGTATGCATACAGCCAGCGCTCGTCGCCCTCGCTCCACAGGGCGAGGCCGTGCAGTCCGGATTCGCCTCCGGAGACGACGCCCGGGACCACTCCGACGGTCCGGAGATCTCCTGCCGCGGATGCCTCGAGGATGGCGCCGTCATCGCGCTGACTGACGAGGGCGCCGCCACTGTCCAGCGGGACGACCGACCACGGCGCCTCGAGACCCGAGGCGAGCGTCTCCGGTGCTCTGACGGGCCGCCAGAAGCCGTCGGCTTCGACCGGCGTGCTGGACGGCGCCAGGGGTGTGGCCGGTGGCGGCGGGATCGAGTCGCTCGGTTGCGCCGCGGTGCATCCGGCGATGGTGACCAGCGCGAAGAGGGCGACGGATGCCGCGACCGCCCGCACCGCCGCGCTCACGCGTCCGCTGCCGCCGCCTCGACGGCGCCGATGTCGATCTTCTTCATCGCCAGCATCGCCTGGACCGCGCGGTGCGAGCGGTCGGGATCCGGGTCGCGGATCAGCTCGAGGAGACGATCCGGGATGATCTGCCACGACAGGCCCCACCGGTCCTTCAGCCAGCCGCACGGCTGCTCCTCGCCGCCCTCGATGAGCGCGTCCCAGTAACGGTCGACCTCGGTCTGGTCGGCGCACGAGACGTAGAGCGAGATCGCCTCGGTGAAGGGGAACTGGGGTCCGGCATCCATCGCGAGATAGTCCC
This sequence comes from Microbacterium sp. BK668, assembly GCF_004362195.1. Taxonomy (NCBI): domain Bacteria; kingdom Bacillati; phylum Actinomycetota; class Actinomycetes; order Micrococcales; family Microbacteriaceae; genus Microbacterium; species Microbacterium sp. BK668. Next base: position 2,578,526 of record NZ_SNWG01000001.1, on the reverse strand, counting down.
TCCCCCGCAGGCGGAAGTGGGCGTGCATGACCTTGCCGCTCATCCCGGGGACGCCTTCGGGATAGTGCGTGAGCGAGACGATCTCCGAGTCAGGCACGAGTGCGGTGTAGAACCCGATCGCCTCCTCGGCGCCGGCGTCGAACCAGAGGAAGGGCGTCACATCGGTCATGGCCTCAGACTCGCCCACGGCGCCGAGTCGAGACAAGCCCTTGCGCCGACCGCGAGGCGAGGCGCAGCGCGTCTGGACGACGTCGTTGCGGGACCACATCCCCGGCTCACGCGTGCCGTGCCTGGTGCTCCTCGCCGTCGGCATCGTCGCCCGCGCCCGCGTCCGGTCGACACTCCATCAGACCCGGGCCGCAACAAGGGCAGTCGAGGCGCAGGCCGCCGCTGTGTGGGGTGCGTGTCTCCGGTGCGGGCCTCGCGGGCTGAGCGTGTCTAGTCATCACGGCGGATGCGGTCTTCTGGGATGCGTTCGATTCGGTTCCAGCCGCGCCACCCGCGTTGCTCCAGGATCGTCAGCAGCTGTCGGGCCACCGGTGCCGATTCGGTCATGGCCGCGTCGAGCAGGGTCGTGACGGGGTCCGCCTGGTGTGTGCTGCTGATCTCCAGCTCGCCGCGTTGGAGGGCGCGGATGCGGAGGTGCTCGACGAGGTCGGCGAGTTCGACAACTCGGGGATCGTGGGGCGCCCATCCCGGCGCGGAGCTGAGGAGCCGGTAGAGCCGCGTCATATCGGGGTCTTCGTCGAGGTGGCGGTTCTTCTCGGCGATAACGGGGCCGATGCTGCCCGGATCCTGCGCGGCGAGCATGACCCAGGCGTCTCGCTCGAGCTCTATGTAGGCCTCGCCGACGCCGAGTCGGCGCAGCCGGTCAAGGTAGTCCGGGACGGTCTGGGGAAGGGTCAGGTGGTCGCCCGCGGCGAGCTTGGCGATCAGCTCGCGGTTGCGCTGGAGGCGACGAATGTCGGCGCGAAGGCCCTCATCGATCTCCTGAACGGCTTGGGCGAACTCGTCGGGGCCGGCGAGGAGGAGTTGCTGCACACGGGCGAGAGGGACTCCGGCCTCGGCAAGGACGCGGATCCGGATCAGCCGCACCACCGCGGCGGTGTCGTAGCTGCGGTAGCCGGAGTGGTCGCGTTCGGGCTCGGGAAGCAGGCCGATCTGGTGGTAGTGGCGGACTGTCCGCACCGTCACCCCGGCGTAAGAGGCCAGCTGACCAATGGTGAGCATCGGGTCCAGACTGCCTCAACCGGCAACGCTGCGGACCGCCTCGGCGATCGTGCGGAAGTCCTTGCGGAGGATCGCGCCGTGATTGCTGGCGACCTTGGCGTGAATCGTGATGTGCGGGTTGCGTTCAGTCACCGCGGGCACGCTGGCACGAATCCTTTCCTGACCATCCCCCTTGCTGCCGAACGACGTGCCGGACGCCAGGACATACCGAGTCGGGACGACGATCCTGTCCATCAGCGGACCGAGCTGGCGTTCCCGCGCGAGCATGCCGACCTCGATGTTGGATTCGGCCATCTCCCGTGCCGTCATCCGCGGTGTCAGACCCGTCACGCGCAGTGGAACGGTCAGCCATCGCAGGCGGCGGAAGGCAGTGCGGATCCCTTCCGCCATGTCATCGGTGAGCCAGTCGTGCGGCTGCGCCCCGTCGATCAGCACCGCACCGATCGTCCGGTCCGGGTTGCGGCTCGCCCAGTGAGCGGCGACGAACGCGCCATACGACCATCCGACCACCACCGCGCGGTCGACGCCCCGCGCGTCCAGCACGGCGGCGACATCGCGGACCGCGGCCTCGAACGAGTAATCCGACGACCGTCCCGACCTGCGCCCTCGAGCCCGCTCGTCGTAGGTGATGTGCCGCCAGTCCGACCCGAGCTCGGCGATAACCCGCCGCCAGTAGCCCTGCGTCGCGAACTGGCCGTTGAGATAGACCACCGGCATCCCGGCGCCACCCCGATCGGTGACAGCCAGAGCCGTATCGTCGACCGGCACCATGCCGGTCCACGTCACGCTCAGGGTAGTGCTGGCCATGTTGACTCCGTCCCGCGGTGGATCACGCGATCCAGAGTGAAGGATTGACGTTGCGTCAGGGTCAAGCGGGTGGCTGGCCGCCCAGGAGGGACCCTCGCCAGCACCGTCCGGTACCAGCCCTTCGTCGGGCGAGACTCTGATGCCACCCCATGCGCGATGGTCGGTCCCTGGGCGCACGCGTTCAGGGCTCTTCGGCGTTCCCCACAGCTTCGATCCAGTCCACGGCCTCGTCGGACAGGAAGAAGCCGTCAGGTCCTTCTTCGCCGATCCACCAAGCGTTCGACGTGACGATGCCGCCGGCTGCGACAACCTTGCCAAGCACGTCTGACGGCAATGGCTCGCCGTTGTGCGCGATCAGCCAGTCCTTCGTCGTCGCGTCCAAAAGCGGCCACCATTCGATGCTCTCCACTGACGTAGAGTCTCATGCCGATGCTGGCGGCATAAGAGGATGGCGATCGCGCGTTCCCGACCCTCGCCGCGGGCCGCCAGCGATCTCGGCCCCCGCGGGGCGTTCGTCTGCCTGACGACCTCAGTTCTAGGCACGCTGCGCCCAGGTGGATCCTGCGCGGTCGCTCGGCGGGCCGCTCTCGGATCGGGGGTGAACGCATCCACCTCGAGGGCGACCGTGTCGTCTGCGCAACGCGGGGTGTCGTTGTTGTTCATCGCAAACGCGTTGGTGTTCGCAACGATCGTGACGCGATACCCGGAGTTCAAGGACCGGTTCGACCCCACAGTACTGACGTTCGGCTTCATGATCGCGTGCGGCCCGATCGGGTCGTTGATGGGAAGCGTGGCAGCGGGACGCTTGGTGAATCGTCTGGGCGCGGTGCGGGAAAAGGAGCGCCTGCAGAAGGAGCGCACTCACTATCTCAACGCGCTTTCCACGCTCGAAGCCAACGGAGACGTCGACGGCGCAGCTCGGCTTCGCGCAAAGCTCGACGATGTCGACCACGCAATCGAGAACGTCGACTACCGCGCCGCGAACATCCGCGCAGGGTACGTGTATGTCATCAGCAACATCGGCGCTTTCGGTCCGGATGTTGTGAAGATCGGACTCACCCGCCGACTGGACCCGATGGATCGGGTGATCGAGCCAGGCGACGCGTCGGTGCCATTCCGGTTCGACGTCCACGCGCTGTTCTTCGCGGATGCCGCCGTCGCAATCGAGGGGATGCTGCATCAGCACTTCGCGGACCGACGCCTGAACAAGGTCAATCTTCGGCGAGAGTACTTCCGCGCGACACCCGAGCAGGTCCTTGAAGCCCTTCGGGAACACAACGTCGAAGTGCTCGAATACGCCGTGGAACCTGCGGCCGTCGAGTACCGGAGCTCGCTCACTGCCGCGACCTAAACCCGCATCCTGAAGCGGGCGTTGCCGGCCCCTCGTGCGTCCGCGGGTATACGGATATTCGCGGCAGCGGGACAGATCGTCGGCGCATCTCAAGCGCGCTGGGAACGTGGCCACGGATGTGGACCGGACGAATGCGCGCCGATGGTGCCGCTTCCGTTCCTTGCGCGCTTGAGGATCCTCTTGACCACTGCCGGGTCTAGTTGACGCTCTCGGCCTCACTCTCCCGCAGGGCAATCGGCCACCTCGCCTGCAAGGCCCGCTCGGTCACGGCACGCGGTGCGGTAGGTGTGCTGCACACATGGGAACCTCCACCGCGGATGAAGCATGCGGGACGGCGCCGAGCGGACGCCCTTGGGTCGTAGTCAGCCGCGAAGGATCCTCTGCGGCATGCTGCGCCCGTGGCTCGTGATGGCGTAGTAAGCGGGAAGCAGCAGGAACACGACTGAGGCGACCAGGGGGTGGATGAGTACTCCCGCTACGCCCGCTGCCAGGTAAAGCGCGACCCCGATGAGCGCGCGGGGACGCTCGTGCACGAAGTAGGTGTCCTCGACTTCGTCCTTCGTGAGCTCCGGGTGCCTTGCCAGGTACGAGAAGAAGACCAGCCACGACAGGCACAGCAGTGCGCCGATGAGTGCGTACAGTCCAGCGGCGACCTTTTCGTCTTGGAGGTTGCCGGTTCGCGCAGTTTCGGCGATCACCGCGGTCGGCCAGGGCACCAGTGCGAGAGTCGCCAGGATGCCGAGGTTCGCCCATTGGAGACCGACGTCCATCTCACCGATGCGGGTGAAGGCGGCCTTGTGGTTCATCCAGATCACTGCGAGGTAGAGGTAGGAGGCGGCGTAGGCGAGGTAGGTGGGCCACTCATCCAGCAGACCGGCCAGCAAGTCGCCTTCTTCGGTGTCGGGGGGCCGCAGGTCGAGAACGAGGAGGGTGATGACGATCGCGATGATGGCGTCGCTGAAGGCGATCGCGCGGTCCGGCCGGGATCGGTGGGAACCGCTTCGCCGGCCTGAGCGACGCTGTTCGTCGTCGTTCGTCACTCCTCATTCCTTCCTGCTGAGCGTCGGCTGGTCTGCTGATGAGTTGCGGGCGTTTACGAGCCGTCGGAAGAGAACTCCGGGTGCAGCACCACCTTGGTCCAGCCGTCATCCCGGTTGTCGAAGTGCTCGTAGGCGCGGGGAGCATCTTCGAGACCGAGTTCGTGGCTGACGATCTGTGACGGCGTCGCCTTCTCTCCGGCGATCAGGTCGCGCAGCTGCCTGTTGTAGCGCTTGACGGGACATTGGCCGCTGCCGAGCTTCTGGCCACGGAACCAGAACTCACCGAAATCGAACACCGCCTTCCCTTGCTTCGCCAACGGGTCGGCAGCGCCCGGGTCCTGCGGGATGAAGACCCCGACCACGCCGATCTCGCCGGTGAAGCGAACCGACTGAACGAGTCGGTTCAGGGTGAGGTTGATGTCCTCGTTGCCATCGGGGTCGTGCGCCTGATACCCGACGCACTCGCAGCCGTTGTCGGCACCGAGCCCCATCGTCATGTCGTTGACGGCTTCGACGGGATCGACCGCCGAGTCGTCGATCGGGATGGCGCCGATCTCCTCGATCTTGCGCAGGCGATCGGGGTGACGGTCGACGACCATGACCTTCCCGGCCCCCTTCAGGATCGCGGAGTACGCGGCCATCCATCCGACGGGCCCGGCACCGTAGATGACGGTCTGATCCCCGGGCTTGACGTGCGCGAGCTCGGTGGCGTGGTAGCCCGTCGGGAAGATGTCGGCGAGCATCACGTAGTCGGTCTGCTTCTCTTCGGCGTCTTCTCCGAGTCGGAGGCAGTTGAAGTCGCCCCACGGCACGCGAAGCAGTTCTGCTTGACCGCCTGCCCACGGCCCCATGTCTGCGAACCCGTAGGCTGCGCCGGCCCACTCGGGGTTCGGTTGGGCGGTGAGGCAGTAATTGGTCAGGCCGCGCTCGCAGTTCTTGCAGTGCCCGCACGCGACGTTGAACGGGAGGACGACGTAGTCGCCGACCTGGATTTTGTCGACGCCGTCTCCGACCTCGATGACCTCGCCCATGTTCTCCTGACCGAACCATCGGCCAGTCTCGAAATCGGTTCTTCCTTCGTACATGTGCAGGTCGGAGCCGCAGATGTTCGTGGTCGTGATGCGCACGAGCACATCGGTCGGTCGCTCGATGCGGGCGTCGGGTACGTCTTGGACGCTCACCGTGCGAGGACCTTCGTATACGACAGCTTTCATTTCCTTGCCTTCCAGCGAGGGTGATGAATGGGTGCGTCAGTTCGCGGCGATGGCTGACATGCGGCCCTCGGTTCTCTTCGCGGCAGTGAGCCGGCGAGACGAACGCACGCCCGGGCCGGGCGCGCTATGGCTGGAAGACTGCTCGCACGCAGCCGTCGGTCTTCTCCTTAAACATCTCGTAACCCTTCGGCCCCTCATCGAGCGGCATCACATGAGTGGCGAGATGCTCCGTGACCAGTTCGTCCCGAGACATCCGCTCCAGCAGCATCGGGATGTAGCGGTGACCGTGCTGCTGTGCGGAGCGCAGCGTCAGACCTTTGTTCATCAGCGGACCGAGCGGGAACTTGTCGACGAACCCGCCGAAGACACCGAGCACGAAGACACTTCCACCCTTGCGTGCGGCGAAGATCGCCTCCCGCACTGCCGTGGGCCGGTCTGTCTGAAGCCTCAGCTGCTGCTTGATCTGGTCGTATGCGAAGTCGATGCGATCGGAGTGAGCCTCCATCCCGACCGCCTCGATGCACACATCCGGTCCGCGCCCGCCGGTGAGTTCGCGCAACTCGGCGAGCACTTCGCTCGTCTCGTAGTTCATCGTCTCGGCGCCGATCACCTCTGAGACTTGCGCGAGGCGCTCCTGGTAGCGGTCGATGACGATGACGCGTTCGGCGCCGAGCAGCAGGGATGCTCTGGCAGCCATCTGCCCTACTCCGCCCGCGCCCCACACAGCCACGGTGTCACCCGGCTTGACTCCGCCCAGGTCGGCTCCCATCCACCCGGTGGGCGCGGCATCCGAAGCGAACAGCGCACGTTCGTTGCTGACCCCGTCGGGCACTGGGAAGGCGCCCTGGTCGGCGTACGGGACTCGGATGTACTCGGCATGACTGCCCGCCCATCCGCCGAGTGCGTGCGAGTAGCCGTAGCACCCGCCGGGTGCCTGGCCCCACAGCATCTCGGGGATGCCGGCGTTGGGGTTGCCGTTGTCGCAGAGCGAGTACAGGTCGTTCTTGCAGAACCAGCACCTGCCGCAACTGATGAAGGAGCACACCACCACCCGATCGCCGACCTTGTGCTTGGTCACGGCAGATCCTGTCTCGACGACTTCGCCGAGGAACTCGTGGCCGAGGACATCTCCGGCGCGCATCGTGGGGACGTAGCCGCCGAGCAGATGCAGGTCGGAGCCGCAAGAAGTGGTGAGGGCGACCCGGACGATGATGTCCTGGTCGTTGAGGATTGCGGGGTCGTCGACGTTTTCCACCGCGAGCTTGTTCACCCCGGTCCAGCAGAGGGCTTTCACAGCACACCCTCGCCCTTCGCATCGTCTTCGGCCTTGTCGACGACACCGCCGAGCAACGTTGCCGGTCGCTTGCCATGCGGACGCGGCTTTGCGCGGAGCACCTCTCCCGTCTCGAACAGCTGCTTGGCGTCGCGCAACGCGGCCCGCAGCGCCTGCTCGGGATCGTCGTCCCCGACGGCGTCTCCTGCTTCCGCGTCCTCGCGCAGACGCGCGTGCACTTCGAATCCCTTGTCGCCCGGTGCCGGGTTGACGCGGACCTCGATCAGTTCCGCGAGGCGCTGCAACGGGGCGGGATAGCCGCCCTGGTCGAAGGCTGCGGCATCCCCGAGAATGGTCACCGACTTCCATCCCTCGGGATGCCGACTGTCGCCCTGCGAATCGGTCTTCGCTCGCACCAGCGACCTCGCGACGAGTCCTGCGGCCACGCCTACTGCGCCCGCGGCCACGGCGGTCTTCACACCCATCTCTTCTCCCTTATGAAGCGTCCAGCCCTCCCGCGCGGCCATACTGCGCGGCGAGGGTGGAACGGCTCAGGGGCTTCCCAGATGCGGTCGAGAAGAGGACAATCGCGCGCGATCCCGGCGTAACAGTGTGATGCCCGCAAGGGGATCGATCAGAGCGACAGGTAGGGTCTCCGCTTTGCGAGGTCGGTCGTGAGCCAGCGGAAGACCTCTAGCGACGACGTCGGCGACGCGGCGTTGGCGCCGAGGTAGCCGCGGCTCGCGAACTTCGGCGCGTGACGGCGTGGCTCCGTGTACACGTCGAGAGGAAGCATCCCGCCCCGGAACCTCGCGCGAGAGACCTCGGCGACCCGCGCACGCAGCTCTACTTCATGATCCGCGAAGTACTCGTCGGCGACCGCGAGGATCTCCCGGACGACGCGACGGCTATCAGAACGCTCCTGCAGGGCATGCACCAGTTCGGGAGGAGTCGGTTCATCCTGCTCTCGGATTCGGGCGACATCGTGACCGCTGCGCTTCTTCGCGAAGAAGGCGTCCGCTGTGGCGTCGTTGTGGCGTCGCTCCGGAGCGTGCACCCGGTGCAGCTGCCGCTCAGGGAGCCCAGCGCGTGCGCGGCGACGCGGGAGGCGCTTCGCCTCATTCTCGCGTTCACGGTACGTCGCACGCTGAGCTTCAGTGGGTGACCACGCCGAGTCGCGGCCGGCGGCCCTGGCACGGTCGACGGCGCGGCGGCGGGCCTCGTTCGCCTTCTCGGGGTCTGCAGCCTCGCGGGCGCGGCGGCGTTCGGTGATTGCGTCGCGGTTCCGGTAGTAGTAGTCCCGCTGAGCCTGCTTGTACGCGTCGGGGTGCTTCTGCTTGTGACGCTCCCGCGCCTGCTGACGCTCCTCCGGGTGCTCCTTCGCCCACGCTTTGGCGCGATCGATTCCCTTCTGGCGCTGCGCCTTCTCCTCCCGCGCACGCTGAGTCCGCTGGCGTTCACGGTCGCGGTTCTTGCGACGGATGTCCTCGCGATTCCGCTCCCGGTACTCGGCGTAGTAGTTCGGGTGCGCGTCGTTCCACGCCTTCCGCTGTGCGGCCAGGCGTGCTGCGCGCTCGTCGTCGCTCGGGTGGGCGTCACTCATGGTGGTCCACGGCGAGCACGTCGTCGAGCTCGACGAGCGCGGTGAACAGCTCTTCGCGCGTCGCGGTGGGGTCGGTGATCGCGCGCTCGAAGAGAGCACTCATTCGGTTCCGTTCGGCGTCGGACACGTCGCCAAGCCGCACCAGACACCACTCGATGCCGTCGGCGAGGTCGTAGCTCGGATCATCCGCCTCGATACCGGGGTAGTACAGGAAGGCGAGCACAGCCACGTGCTCCAGGACGGCGTCAAGCCCGCTCACGATCGCTCATGGCAGGAAGGTGCGCGCTCCGTGCCCAATAGCGGCTCGTCGGTGTCCGGGGTCCGCTCTATGCTCATGCGTGTTCGGCCGGAGGAGGAAGCCCAGTGGTCGAACCGAGGCGATGGCACCCCCTGCTCGCAGCACAGGAAGGTCCAACCGGAACGTGAAGCTTGCTCGACGGGTACGACCGCGTGTACGGCAGCATCGAGATCCGCCGCGTGACTGCCACCGACGTCCGGTCCCGTGCGAGGTCTCAGGGCGAGGTCATCGGCTGGTCCACGACGTTGTGCCTCGCGTGCGAGCGGGTGCACGCAGAGTTCCTCCGCAGGCACGGTCCGAACGGTCCACGACCCTTGCTCCGCAGGTCGTAGATCGTCTGAACGGAAACCTTCAACTCGGCGGCAAGCTCCGCCAGCGACACGTAGTTTCCGTGCCCTGCATCTGAGGTGCTCGCGTTGTCCATACAGCGAAGGTGCACGGGCGTTGCCGCGTACCTTCCAGATACTTCGAGAACGCTCGAAAGCGCCCGGCGGCGACGTGGCGAAGTGTCCAGTAAACGACTACCAAACATTCGAACTCCCTAATCAGGGAGTGAAGTTTCGGTGCTTTACCGGGAGTTTTGGTGGACCTGAGGGTGCCTGGGGTCACGACATAGGTCTCAGGTGATAGGTCTCTGGTGAGTCGGGTCATAGGTCACAGTCGGCGGGGTGTCGAAGCATCGCGTCGTCGTGTTGAAGATCGTGTCTGGGCAGCTCACCGTGACCGAGGCGGCCCTCGAGTACGGGATCTCGCGGCGACATCTGCATCGTCTGCTCGCTCGCTACCGGGAGGATGGCCTGGACGGCCTCGAGCCGCGCTCCCGTGCGCCGCTGTCGTCGCCGCAGGCGGTCACCGATCGGGTGCGGGAACGGATCGTGCGGCTGCGGGTGGCGTTGACCGCGGCGGGGTTGGATGCCGGTCCGGTCACGATCGCCTGGCACCTGCAGCAGCAGGGACTTAACCCGCCGTCGATCTCGACGATCCGGCGGATCCTGCATCAGGCGGGCCTGATCGTCCCCGAGCCGCGGAAACGACCCCGCTCCTCCTACATCCGGTTCGAAGCGGCGCAGCCGAACGAGACCTGGCAGTCCGACTTCACGCATTGGCGCTTGGCTGACGGGTCGGACGTAGAGATCCTGAACTGGCTCGACGACCACTCCCGCAAGTTGCTGTCCTGCACCGCCCACCAGCCCGTCACCGGCGACGACGTGGTGACCACGTTCCTGGCCTGCATCGACCAGTTCGGGCCGCCCGCGTCAACACTGACCGATAACGGCCGCGTCTACACCGCCCGCCACTCGCGCGCACGTAATGCGTTCGAGTACGTCCTGGCAGCGCTGAACATCGTGCAGAAGAACGGCGCCCCGAACCATCCGCAAACCCAAGGGAAGATCGAGAGGTTCCACCAAACCCTGAAACGCTGGCTCAGCGCACGCCCTCACGCGCGCACCATCCCCGAGCTGCAACACCAGCTGGACACCTTCCGCGACCACTACAACACGCATCGCCCGCACCGCGCCCTGGAGGGCCGCACGCCGGACCAGACCTACTCCGCCACGCCGCGCAGCGCCCCCACCGGATCCCGGCGCGACGCCGGCCACTACCGCCTCCGCTACGACCACGTCGGCAACGACGGGAAGATCAGCTTCCGCCGAGCCGGGCGCATTCACCACCTCGGAATCGGCTACCGACACCGCGGCAAACGCGTCCTCGCCCTCGCCGACGACACCACCGTCACCGTCGTCCACCTCGACACCGGCGAGATCCTCAGCGAGCACACCATCAACCCCGACCGAAGCTACTGGCGCAACACACAACAAGAGCCCGGCCGATGGCCGGGCTCCTGAAAAGAGACATATCACGCGACTCAGGAGAGACCTATGTCGCGACTCATCACATGGTGGACCTGAGGGGACTCGAACCCCTGACCCCCTGCATGCCATGCAGGTGCGCTACCAGCTGCGCCACAGGCCCGGATGCGACCCCGGCGCGGCCGGGGCAACCCATTCAGCTTACAACATCGAAGCGGATGCCTTGAACCATGCGCCCTGTCGGCGGCTCGGCCTAATCTCGACGCGAGGGAAAGGGGCCCCATGCCCACACTCGGGAACATCACCTTCTACGCGGACGATCCGCGTCGGCTGGCCCACTTCTGGGCTGCCGTCTTCGGCTATCCGCGGCAGGAGTGGGAGGACCCCGTGAAGTCGCAGCTGCTGGAGAGCGGCCTCAGCGAAGACGACTTGTCGCGGCGGGCTCTCGCTGAGGACCCCCAAGGAAAGGGGCCCCGCTTCTACTTCCACCACGCGGACGGGCCGAAGGAGGGCCGCAATCGTCTGCACATCGACGTCAATGTGGCCCGCGGTCCCGACGACCCGCCCAGCGATCACACTGTGCTCGACGCCGAGAAGGATCGGCTCGTCGCGCTCGGGGCGAGGGTCGTACGGCTGGTCGAGCAGGACTACGGCCCGTGGAGCGAGCGCTACTGGCAGATGCAGGACCCGGAGGGCAACGAGTTCTGCCTCCAGTGAGGTCAGCGGCGCGTCACTGCCCCGGCGTCACGTGCTCCGGCACGTCGATCGGCAGCACCGGGCAGTCCTTCCAAAGGCGCTCGAGGCCGTAGTACACGCGCTCCTGCTCGTGGAACACGTGAACGACGAGGTCTCCGAAGTCCAGGAGCACCCAACGGGCCTCCTGGCGGCCTTCACGGCGGAGGCGCCTGTAGCCCGCCTCGAGGAGCTTCTCCTCGATCTCGTCGGCGATCGCTGCGACGTTGCGCTCACTGCGGCCGGTCACGAGCAGGAAGATGTCCACGAGCGGAAGCGGCTCCGAGACATCCAGTCCGAGAAGATCCTCACCGCCCTTCGCGTCGGCCGCGGCTGCAGCGATCTGCAGCATCCGTCGTCCGTTGTCAGTCGCCGCCATCAGAACACTCCCGTCACGAAGGCGAGGATGAGAACGCCCACCAAGGCGAGGGCGAGAACGCCGGCCGTGATCGCGAGCGTCAGCATGAGGCGTCCGCCCTTCTCCGGTGCCGGCGGCTTGATGATCTCGCCGGGGGTCTTGGTCGTGCTGACCGCCGCACTCGCGGCGATCGGCGTCGGGGACGAATGGGCGGGAAGCTCCCCGTCCACGAGCACGGTATCGACCTCTTTCCCGTCGGCGGTTCCCGGGGCATGACCGGTCGACCCGAGACCCTCGGGGAGGTTCAGGGTGCCCGTGATGAGCACCTCACCGGTGGCCGTGACCGGCGCCACGATCGGACCGCCGTCGGGCGGCTGGGAGAGGATCAGCGCGTTCGGGGTCGCGACCGACCCGCTCGAAGAGCGCGCGATGAGGTCGTCGAACGACGGCGGCAGGGTCTCGCCGGCCGGGGTCTCCCCCGCCAGAAGCGCCGCGCCGAAGCCCGGATCGACCACGCGGGGCGCCTCATGCTCCTCCTCGCCCTTCGCGTCGGCGGATCCCGGCTCGACGGCGTCCCGAGCGGGCGCAGCCTCCGCCACGAGTTCCACCTCGCCGGCGTCGGCGGACGGTTCGCCGGCCGCCTCCGCGGGCTCGTCCTCGACCGGCTCCGCCTCGATCGCCTCAGCCTCGACGACCTCGTCGATCACGGGGGCGGACCCCGACTCGACGTCGTCGACAACCGGCGTGGGCCCCGACTCGGTCTCGTCGACCACCGGCGTGGGCCCCGACTCGGTCTCGTCGACCACCGGCGTGGGTCCCGACGCGACCTCTTCGATCACGGGTGTAGGCCCCGACTCGACTCCGAGGACCGCGAAGGGGTTCTCCTGGTCGTCGGGACCCGACGACAGGGACCGGTCGGCGAGCGAGGGGAACACGGGCGGCACCGGGTCGACCGCAGGTGTCGTCGCAGACTGCGTCGCGTAGGCGGCCGCGACATCAGGCGTGATGACCGGCACCGAGGCGGTGCGGATGCGCTCCTGCTGGCGGGCCTGGCGTCGCGTCAGGGGCGACACGCCCAGGTCGACCGACCGGTCGGGACCGGGCGGCTCGGGGAGAACGATCGGCTCGGCGGGGCGCGGCAGATGGGCCACCGGTGCCAGTGCGACCTCGACGGGAGGAGGTGGGACCGGCGCGGCATCCGTCTCTTCCGTCGTGACCGGCGGCTCGTCCGCGGTGGCGACTGTCAGGGCGCCGGTATCGATGACGGGGTTCGCTCCGGTGTTGCGGATCTCTCGCAACTGCTTGCGGGTCAGCGGTGGAGTGTCGGGGTGCTCGGGTGTGCTCATTCCTTGCTCCGGTAGAGATGATGCTTCGCAATGTATTGGACGACGCCGTCCGGAACGAGGTACCACACGGGGTGGCCTCGACGGACCCGGTCACGGCAGTCCGTCGACGAGATGGCAAGGGCAGGCACCTCGAGCTGGCTGACGTCGTCAGTGGGCAGCCCGTCCGTGGTCAGGACGTGCCCGGGACGAGAGACGGCGACGAAGTGGGCGAGCTCCCACAGTTCATCATGGTCCCTCCAGCTGAGAATCTGCGCTATCGCGTCGGCGCCCGTGATGAAGAAGAGCTCGGCGTCCGGGCGCTCCGCCTTGAGGTCGCGCAGGGTGTCGATCGTGTAGGTGAGACCGCCGCGCTCGATGTCGACCCGGCTGACGGTGAAGCGGGGATTGGATGCCGTGGCGATGACCGTCATGAGATAGCGGTGCTCGCTGAAGCTCACCTCGTGCTTCTGCCACGGCTGGCCCGTGGGGACGAACACGACTTCGTCGAGATCGAAATGCTGCGCGACTTCGCTGGCGGCAACGAGGTGACCGTGGTGGATGGGATCGAACGTCCCACCCATGACCCCGATCCTCGGGGCTCGTGCCACCGTCATGCGGTGCCCTAGTGGCCGTGACCCGTCTGCTGGACGTCGTTCGCGTGGGCTCGCGCGTACGCCTCGGCCTTGTGCGCATGGCGGTTGGCGACGTTGCGGTAGGACAGGGTCACGAAGGCCAGGGCGAGGAAGACCACGATCGCGATGATGCCGTAACCCACGGTCTCGAGGGCGACGTTGTGATGCTCGGCCTCTTCAGCGGCGAAGGCGATCAGCGTGGCGGCGGTCATTCGATCTCCGTTTCGGGTCGCGCCCCCGGTCGCGGGCGCTCGTCCAGTCTATGCCGTCAGTCGCGGACCTGCCCGGAGCCCCGCGCGAGCCACTTCGTGCTCGTCAGCTCGGACAGCCCCATGGGTCCCCGGGCGTGCAGCTTCTGCGTCGAGATCCCCACTTCGGCACCGAAGCCGAACTCTCCCCCGTCGGTGAAGCGCGTCGAGGTGTTGACCATGACGACCGCGGAGTCGACCTCGGTGAGGAAGCGCTCGGCGTTCGCTTCGTCCTCCGTGACGATCGACTCGGTGTGATGCGTCGAGTACGTGCGGATGTGACCGAGCGCGTCGTCGAGGTCGTCCACCACGCGCATCGCCACATCGAGCGACAGGTACTCGCTCTGCCAGTCCTGCTCGGTCGCGTCGACGACGCCGTCCGCGAGGCCGGCGACGACGGCGTCGCCGTGCACCGTGACGCCACGCGCCTGGAGGGCGTCCACCAGCGGAGGCACGAGCCGGTCCGCCGCGTCGCGATGCACGAGGACCGTCTCGACCGCGTTGCAGACGCTCGGCCGCTGCACCTTCGCGTTGACCACGATGTCGCGCGCCCAGTCCAGAGGCGCCGTGGCGTCCAGGACGATGTGCACGACACCGGCCCCCGTCTCGATCACGGGAACGGATGACTCGGTCACGACCGTCTCGATGAGCTGCGCGCTGCCGCGAGGCACCAGGACGTCGACGATCCCGCGGGCCTGCATCAGGGCGCGCGCGCCGTCACGCCCGAACTCATCCACCGTCTGGATCGCCTCGGGATCGATGCCGTGCTCGGCGAGGGCACCTCGCATGGCGCGGACGAGCGCCGCGTTGGTGAGCTCCGCCGCCGTGCCGCCGCGAAGGACCACGGCGTTGCCGGAGCGCAGCGCGAGCGCGGCGATGTCGACCGTGACGTTGGGGCGCGCCTCGTAGATCGATCCGACCACCCCGAAGGGGACCGAAACCTTCGTGAGCTTCACGCCGTTGGGCAGGACGCGCTCGTCGAGCACCCGGCCGACCGGATCGGGCAGCGCCGCGATGTCGCGGACGGCGGCCGCGAGCGACGCGACGCGCGGCTCGTCCAGCCGCAGGCGATCCTGCAGCGCCTCGGACAGGCCGGTCGTCCGACCGCGCTGCAGATCCTCGGCGTTGGCCGCGACGATGTCGGGCGTGGAGGCCTCGATGGCGTCGGCGATCGCGAGAAGTGCGGCGCGCTTGTCGTCGTCGGAGAGCAGCCCGATGCGGCGTGCCGCCTCTTTCGCGAGCAGCATGCGCTCGCGCGGCGTGGTCGCGGTCGTCGTCATCCCGCCAGTTTATCGGCGGGTGCGTGCGCCGGCTGTGCGCACCGGCCCCGTCGGGGCGGGTGCGGCCGGCTCCGGGTTCGGCGCGAACCAGGTTCCGATCTCCGCCCCCG
Source organism: Microbacterium sp. BK668 (assembly GCF_004362195.1). Classification (NCBI taxonomy): domain Bacteria; kingdom Bacillati; phylum Actinomycetota; class Actinomycetes; order Micrococcales; family Microbacteriaceae; genus Microbacterium; species Microbacterium sp. BK668. The sequence continues at coordinate 2,563,214 of NZ_SNWG01000001.1, read as the reverse complement.
CGAGCGCCTCGTCGACGAGATCCGCGCTCGTCACCAGCACGCCGACGCCCGACGCGGCTGCCAGCCGTGCGGCGGAGACCTTCGTCGCAGCGCCCCCGGTCCCGACGCTGTTGACCACGACAGAGCCGAACTCGAAGCCGTGCAGGTCGTCGCCGTGCTCGACGCGGTCGATGGGCCGGGCGCCGGGCTGGTCGGGCGGACGGGTGTAGAGCGCCTCGATGTCGCTCAGGAGCACGAGGGCGTCCGCGCCGATGAGCTCGGCGACGAGGGCCGCGAGGCGGTCGTTGTCGCCGAAGCGGATCTCGTGGGTCGCGACGGTGTCGTTCTCGTTGACGACGGGGAGGATGCGCAGGCTCAGCAGGCGCTCCATGGCGCGGCGCGCGTTGGAGCGGTGGGTCGCGTTCTCGAGGTCGCCTGCGGTGAGCAGCACCTGACCGGCGACGATGCGGAAGGGCCGGAGCGCGTCCTGGTAGCGGTAGATGAGCACGTTCTGACCGACCGCGGCCGCCGCCTGCTGGGTGGCCAGATCGCTCGGCCGCTCGTCGAGCGCGAGGTAGGGCATGCCCGTCGCGATGGCCCCCGACGACACCAGGACGACCTCGGTGCCTCGCCCGTGGGCGGCCGCGAGTGCTTCCACGATCGGCTGGATCTTGCCGGCGTTGTCGCCGCTGATGGACGACGAGCCCACCTTCACCACGACGCGCCGGGCGGAGGGCAGGTCGGCGCGGACCCGAGCGGTCACTCGTCGTCCTCCTCGGCCCACGACGCGCCCGCGAGCCGCTCTGCCTCGAGCTCGGCGCGTGCGTCGGCCTTGGCATCCATCCGCTCGTGGTACTGCTCGCGGCGCTCGGACGTCGTGCGGCGGCCCGAGGCATCCAGTCGCGCATCCGTGCCGCGCGGAGCGGTGATCAGCTCGGCGGTCGAGGTGAGCGACGGGTCCCAGTCGAAGACGACGCCGTCGCCCTCGCCGATCACGACGGTGGCGCCCGGGGTCGCGCCGGCGCGGAAGAGCTCGTCCTCGACGCCGAGCTTGTTGAGGCGGTCGGCGAGGTAGCCGACGGCCTCGTCGTTCTGGAAGTCGGTCTGCTGCACCCAGCGGAGCGGCTTCTCGCCGAGGATGCGGAAGACATCGCCGTAGGTGCCCCCCTCGACGCGGACCCAGAACTCCTTCTCGGAGCCCTTGGGCCGGATGACGATGCGCTCGGGCGCCGGTTTGACGGCCTCATCGGCGCGGTGACGCGTGACGATGTCGCCCAGCGCGAAGGTGAGCGGGCGCAGGCCCTCGTGGCTCACTGTCGAGATATCGAACACGCGGAAGCCGCGGGCCTCCAGGTCGGGGCGCACGAGGTCGGCGAGGTCCTTGGCCTCGGGCACGTCGACCTTGTTGAGCGCGACGAGCTGCGGGCGCTCGAGGAGCGGGACCTGTCCGTCGGGCACCGGGTAGGCCGCGAGCTCGGCGAGGATCACCTCGAGGTCGCTGAGGGGATCGCGCCCCGGGTCGAGGGTCGCGCAGTCGAGGACGTGCACGAGCGCCGTGCACCGCTCGACGTGACGGAGGAACTCGAGGCCGAGCCCGCGGCCCTCGCTCGCGCCTTCGATGAGGCCGGGGACATCGGCGACGGTGAACCGGACGTCGCCGGCCTGCACCACCCCGAGGTTCGGATGCAGCGTCGTGAACGGATAGTCGGCGATCTTCGGACGCGCGGCGGAGATCGCGGCGATGAGGCTGGACTTGCCGGCCGAGGGGTAGCCGACGAGGGCCACGTCCGCGACGGTCTTGAGCTCGAGCTGGACGTCGCCCTCCCAGCCCGGCGTGCCGAGCAGCGCGAAGCCCGGGGCTTTGCGCTTGGGCGATGCGAGCGCCGCGTTGCCGAGGCCGCCGAGGCCGCCCGGCGCGACGACGAAGCGCATGCCGGGCTCGATGAGATCGACGAGCGTCTCGCCGTCCGCGTCCTTCACGACGGTGCCCACCGGGACGGGCAGCTCGAGGGACTCCCCCGCGGCACCCGAGCGGTTGTCGCCCATGCCGAAGCCGCCGTTTCCCGCGTGGCGGTGAGGTGAGTGGTGGTACGAGAGGAGCGTCGTCACCTGGGGGTCGGCGACGAGCACGACATCGCCGCCGTGTCCGCCGTTGCCGCCGTCTGGTCCGGCGAGCGGCTTGAACTTCTCACGGCGCACCGAGACGCAGCCGTTGCCGCCTTTGCCCGCACGGAGGTGCAGTGTGACCCGGTCGACGAAGGTGACCATGGGATCCTCTCCTGGTTCGTGCGGGGGAAAGACAGCGAGGGGCGAGCCGAAGCCCGCCCCTCGCGAAAGACCGCCTGCTGAGCCGGTGGCTGAGCCGGTGGAAGCCTACTCCGCGGCCGCGACGATGTTGACGACCTTGCGGCCGCCCTTCTGGCCGAATTGGACGGCGCCGGCCGACAGCGCGAACAGCGTGTCGTCGCCACCGCGGCCGACGTTGGCGCCGGGGTGGAAGTGCGTGCCGCGCTGGCGGACGAGGATCTCGCCCGCGCTGACGACCTGGCCGCCGAAGCGCTTCACGCCGAGTCGCTGGGCGTTGGAGTCACGACCGTTACGAGTGGAGCTTGCGCCCTTTTTGTGTGCCATCTCTGCGCCTCTTCCTGGACTTACTTGATGCCGGTGATCTTGACGCGCGTGAGGTCCTGACGGTGACCCTGGCGCTTCTTGTAGCCGGTCTTGTTCTTGAACTTCTGGATCACGATCTTCGGGCCGCGCTCCTCACCGAGGACCTCGGCGGTGACGACGACCTGCGAGAGCTTGTCGGCGTCCGTCGTCACGGCGTCGCCGTCGACGAGCAGCACCGCGGGGAGCTCGATCTTGTCGCCGACCTTGGCCGCCTGGCGGTCGAGGACGACGACCGTGCCGACCTGGACCTTCTCCTGCCGGCCGCCGGCGCGCACAACTGCGTAAACCACTTCACACCTTGTTTCTTCTTGGAGCGCACGCGCTCGGATGTCACGAAAGACGCGGTGCGGATGTCTCGACGCACCAAAGGACTACTTTACCGGATGCCGCGGCAAACCCCAAAAGCGCGGAGGGTCGTGTCGCCGCCGGGCGTGCATAGGATCGGGACGTGGCGATCCTCATCGACGATCCGCGCTGGCCGGCGCACGGTCGACTCTGGGCCCATCTGGTGTCAGACGACAACCTCGATGAGCTCCACGCGTTCGCTGCGGCGAACGGCATCCCCCGCCGCGGCTTCGATCTGGACCACTACGACGTGCCGGAAGACGCGCATGCACGGCTCGTCGCCGCCGGCGCGCGTCACGTCGACGGCCGCACGCTCGTTCGCGCGCTCATCGCCTCCGGACTGCGCGTCACGGGACGTCAGCGCCGCCGCCCCTGAGGGCTCGGGAACGAACGCCCCGGGCCCCGAGGGCAGGCGGCGCCGATCACTCGGCCTACTCGCCCTGCGCGGGCAGGTGCGGCACGGGCGTCCCGGTGAGCGCCGCCGTCGTCACGCGGCGCCGCGACCGGCCCTGGCCCGGCGCCTTCGGCTCGGGGAGGGCGTTCAGCACCGAGTCGAGGAGGATGTCCTTCTCGGTCTTCGGCTTCTTCGACTCGCCGCGCTTCGTGCGGGGCTTCTTCGGCCGCTCGGCCGGCTGCTCGAGCGGCAGCTCGACCGCCGCGGGAGCCTCCGGCTGGGCGTCCGCCGGCACCTCTTCATGATGGTGGATCGTGGATGCCGCGATCTGGGCGAGCGCGGACTTCACGCCCTCCGTGATGACGTGGGTTCCGTTGGCGGGTGCCGGCGATGAGCTCGCCCGCGGCCGGCGGCCGCCCTGCGGTCCGGCCGCAGCGGCACCGCGGTGCTTCACGACGGGGTCGTGGTGCACGATGACGCCGCGACCGGCGCAGACCTCGCACGCCTCGCTGAACGTCTCGAGGAGGCCGAGGCCGAGCTTCTTGCGCGTCATCTGCACGAGGCCGAGCGACGTCACCTCGGCGACCTGGTGCTTGGTGCGGTCTCGGCTCAGGCACTCGACCAGGCGACGCAGCACGAGGTCGCGGTTGGACTCGAGCACCATGTCGATGAAGTCGACGACGATGATGCCGCCGATGTCACGCAGGCGCAGCTGCCGCACGATCTCCTCGGCGGCCTCGAGGTTGTTCTTCGTCACCGTCTCCTCGAGGTTGCCGCCGGAGCCGACGAACTTGCCCGTGTTGACGTCGATCACCGTCATTGCCTCGGTGCGGTCGATGACCAGAGAGCCGCCCGAGGGGAGCCACACCTTGCGGTCCAGTGCCTTCTCGATCTGCTCGGTGATCCGGAAATCGTCGAACGGGTCGCCGTCGTTCTCGTAGGCCTCGACGCGCTCGAGGAGGTCGGGGGCGACGCTCGCGAGGTAGCTCGAGATCGTGTGGTGCGCGTCCTCGCCCTGGATGAGCATCTTCGAGAAGTCCTCGTTGAAGACGTCCCGGACGATCTTGACGAGAAGGTCCGGCTCGGAGTGCAGCAGCGACGGCGCCTGGATCGTCTCCACCTGCTTGGAGATGTGCTCCCACTGGTTGGTGAGCCGATGCACGTCGCGGGTCAGCTGATCCTCGGTGGCGCCCTCGGCGGCCGTGCGCACGATGACGCCCGACGATTCCGGGAGCACCTCCTTGAGGATGCGCTTGAGGCGCGCGCGCTCTGTGTCGGGGAGCTTGCGCGAGATGCCGTTCATCGCGCCGCCCGGAACGTACACCAGATAGCGGCCGGGCAGTGAGATCTGGCTCGTGAGCCGGGCGCCCTTGTGGCCGACGGGGTCCTTCGTCACCTGGACGAGGACCCTGTCGCCGGTCTTCAGCGCGAGCTCGATGCGCCGGGGCTGGTTGCCGGTCTCGACGGCGTCCCAGTCCACCTCGCCCGAGTAGAGCACGGCGTTGCGGCCCCGCCCGATGTCGACGAACGCGGCCTCCATGCTCGGCAGGACGTTCTGCACGCGCCCGAGATACACGTTCCCGATGAGCGAGGCGTCCTGATTGCGTGCGACGTAGTGCTCGACGAGCACGTTGTCCTCCAGCACGGCGATCTGGATGCGCCCGTTCTTCGACCGGACGATCATGACGCGGTCGACGGCCTCACGACGGGCGAGGAACTCGGCTTCGGTGACGACGGCGCGTCGCCGGCCCGCCTCGCGGCCGTCACGGCGGCGCTGCTTCTTCGCCTCGAGGCGCGTCGAGCCCTTGATGCGCTGCGGCTCGGTGATGAGCTCCACTGCCCGCTGACGCGGGTGCGAGGGCTTCTCGGGGGCGGTGTCCGAACCGGTGTCGGATGCCTCGTCCCGGCCTTCTCCGCCGCGCCGGCGGCTGCGTCGGCGGGACGAGGTGCCGGCGCCCTCCTCCGCGACGGGCTGCTGCTGCTGACCCGCACGCGGGGGCAGCACCGTGATCTCGGGCGCGTAGAAGTGGAGCTGGGTCGAGACGGCCGACACGAACACCTCCGGCAGGAGACCGAGGCTCACCGCCGTGAGGGTCTCGGGCTCGGCGTCCGACCCTCCGACGCGCTCCGGGACCGCGGGCGCGGCGGAGTCCGTCGGCTCGTCACCGGCGGGCTCGGCCGGGGCCGCAGCATCCTGAACCGGTTCGCCGGCCGGAGCGGGCTCCGGCTCGCTCGCGTCGTCTTCCGTGCCCTGGGGCTCTTCGCCGCCCTCGACCTCGACGAGCTCGACCGACTCGATCGCGGCCGCCAGCTCGTCGCGGGCAGCCTCTGACGGCTCCGGCGCTAGCGGAGCGTCCGTCTCGGGCTGGGGGTCGAAGGGTGCGTTGTTCTCATCTGCCATCACCGGCGTACTCCCTGCGGGGCGACACCGCGCGTCGCCCGGCGAAATCTCGTGCGGCGCCGCACCTGCGGTGCCGCGAACTCACTCGGTCTGCAGTGGGACCCGGCTCGCCGGCGGGGGCTCTCACTGCGAAGGGCGCTCGTCGCCCTGAAGTCTTCTGTGATGCGCAGGCGGCGCGGCCGCGACGCATCGACCACCATTATCGCACTTTCCCCCGGCGATTGCGTGGCAGCCCGATGCGCGGGTCTCCCGCGGCGGCGGGACGCGGCATCCGCACAGTGCTGGATGCCATAATCCGGAGCATGCCATCGGCCCAGTCGCACACCCGTCCCACGGCGATGGCCGTCTGGCTCGTGATCGCCGGAGTCATCGGCTGGTGGGCCGCCTTCTCGCTCACGATGGAGAAGTTCCACGCGCTGATGAACCCGGGCGAGGCGGCCTCGTGCGACTTCAGCCCGCTGGTGCAGTGCACCAAGAACCTCGACTCGGCCCAGGGCAGCGTCTTCGGCTTCCCGAACCCGATCCTCGGCCTCGCCGGATGGGTCGCGCCGATCGTCGTCGGGATGGCGATCCTCGCGGGCGCGCGCTTCGCACGCTGGTTCTGGCTCTGCTTCTGGGTGGGGATCGCGTTCGCGTTCGGCTTCGTCATCTGGCTGATCAGCCAGAGCATCTTCGTGCTCGGCACCCTCTGCCCATGGTGCATGGTGACGTGGGTCGTGACGATCCCGACCTTCTACGTCGTCACGATCCACCTGTTCCGAGCCGGGATCGTTCCGGTCTCCGACCGGGTGCGCCGCGGCGCGGCGAAGCTCATGGGCTGGGTGCCGCTTCTGGCGATCGTCAGCTACGCGATCGTCGCCATCCTGGCGCAGGTGCGGCTGGACGTGCTCGGCGCGCTGTTCTAGACCACGGATGCCGTGGCCGGGCCGTCAGAACCAACGCGGCCGGCCGTCAGAACCAGATGGAGAGCTCGCGCTGCGCCGACTCGACGGAGTCCGAGCCGTGCACGAGGTTCTGCTGCACCTTGAGGCCCCAGTCGCGGCCGAGGTCGCCGCGGATCGTGCCGGGAGCGGCCGTCGTCGGATCGGTCGTGCCCGCGAGCGAGCGGAAGCCCTCGATCACCCGGTTGCCCGCCAGGCGGATCGCCACCGACGGCCCCGACATCATGAACTCGAGGAGCGGCTCGTAGAACGGCTTGCCCTCGTGCTCGGCGTAGTGCTTCTCGAGCGTCTCCCGGTCGGGCTCGACCAAGCGGATGTCGACGAGCGAGTAGCCCTTCGCTTCGATGCGGGCGAGGATCTGGCCCGTCAGCCCGCGGGCGACGCCGTCCGGCTTGACGAGGACGAGGGTCTCTTCGGTGGCCATGTCAGTCTCCGTTCGCGTTCTCGGCCTCGGCGGCCAGACGGGCGTTGCGCCTGTCGAGCGACGCCCCCTTGATCGTCGCATACGCCCACATGCCGCCGAAAATCAGGGCGATGAGGGCGAGCGCCGGGAGGACGAACGCCGCGAGGAGGAGCACCGCCTGCAGCGCCCAGCCCAGGACGATGCCCCAGCGGTACCGCAGCACGCCCGCCGTCACGAGCATGAGGGCGGCAAGCGCCGCGCCGCCGGCGATCCCCCACCACGCGGGGATCGTCGGCGGGAGCGCCTGCAGCCCGAAGACGGCCAGGCCCCCGAGGAAGACGATGAGGGACTCGAAGACCAGCACGATCGAGCCGAGCGACTCGGCCGCTCCGCGCGGCCGGCGCCCTCGGCGGGGGGCCTCGGCGGACGCGGTCACGCGGACCAGCCCGACTTCCAGTCCTCGGCCGCGGCGAGGGCGAGCGCCTCGCCGGCGAGCACGACCGACCCCGCGATGACGACGGCGCGCCGGTCGGATGCCGCGGCCCACTCCCGCGCGGCGTTGGAGGCGTCTGCGATGTCCCCGTGGACGGTGACGGGAAGGCCCGCGACCTCGGCCAGATCCGCGATGCGGTCGGCGTCGTTCGCCCTGTCGGAGGCCGGCGCCGTCGCGAAGACGTGCGTCGCGAGAGGCGCGAGAGCCGCGACGATCCCCGCGGCATCCTTGTCGGCGAGGATGCCGAGCACGACGCCCCACTCGTCGAAGTCGAACGACTCGCGCAGCGCCTCGACGAGCGCCCGCGCCCCGTGCGGGTTGTGCGCCGCGTCGACGAGCACCGTGGGACTCACGCCGACGAGCTGCAGGCGGCCGGGAGAGGTCGTCTGCCCGAGGCCCTCGGCGAGGACCTCGCCGGTGATCGGCTGCGCTCCCCCGCCGATGAGCGACTCGACGGCGGCGATCGCGAGCGCGGCGTTGAAGCCCTGGTGCCCGCCGTACAGGGGCACGTACTCGTCCTCGTACACGCCCGCGAGACCGCGCACCGTGATCGCCTGGCCGCCGACGGCCAGCCGGCCCTCGGCGAGCGCGAAGTCCTGGCCCTCGAAGGCGATCGTCGCACCCTTCGCCGCCGCCGCGGCGCGCAGCACCGACTCCGCCGCGGGGTCCTGGCGCGACGACACGACGGCCGCGCCGTCCTTGATGATCCCGGCCTTCACCGAGGCGATCTCGCCGATCGTCTCGCCGAGACGGTCGGCGTGGTCCAGATCGATGGGCGCGATGACGGCGACGTCTCCGTCGGCGGTGTTCGTCGAATCCCAGGAGCCGCCCATCCCGACCTCGACCACCGCGACATCCACCGGCGCGTCGGCGAACGCGACGAACGCGAGCACCGTGAGCAGCTCGAAGAACGTCAGAGGCGCATCGCCTGCAGCCTCGAGCTCTGCGTCGACCAGTCCGATGAAGGGCTCGACCTCGTCCCACGCGTCCGCGATCGCCGCGTCCGCGATGGGCTCTCCGTCGATCATGATCCGCTCCGTGAAGCGCTCGAGGTGCGGACTCGTGAACAGGCCCGTCCTCAGTCCGTGCGCCCGTACGAGGCTCTCGATCATCCGGCTCGTCGACGTCTTGCCGTTCGTGCCCGTGACGTGCACGACGCGGTACGTGCGCTGCGGGTCGTCGAGCAGCTCGAGCACGCGCCGCGTGCGCTCGACGCGCGGCTGCACCCACCGCTCCCCCTGACGCAGCAGGAGGGCGCTGTAGACCGCGTCGGCGCGCTCGCGATCACTCATGCGGATGCCTCGACCTTCGTCACGGCCACGCGGAAGCCGCCGCGATTGGCGAAGTCTCCCGCCGCATGCTCGCGCACCAGGTCGCTCGTCCCCGACGCGCCCGCAAGCACCGCTCCGTCGGCGAGGAGTGTCCCGCCGTCGGGCCCCAGCACGGCGTAATCCAGCGCCAGGGTCTCGCCCGCGACATCCGCATCGGCGAACGCGGAGGCCACCGCGCGCGCGTCCGCCTCGTCGTCGAAGGAGAGCCGCAGATCGATGCGGTCGCTCACGTCGAAGCCGGCCGCCTTGCGGGTGTCCTGCACGGCGCGGATGACGTCGCGCGCCAGGCCCTCCGCCTCGAGCTCGGCGGTCGTCTCGGTGTCGAGCAGCACGAAGCCGCCGTCGGCGAGGAGGGCGATGGCCGTTCCCTCGCCGACCCCGCCCGCCTCGAGCGCGAGCTCGTACTCACCCTCCTGGAGCGCCACGCCGTCGACGACGACGGAGCCGTCGACCTCTTCCCAGACCCCAGCGCGCGCCCCGGCGATGACGTGCTGCACCTGCTTGCCGAGCCTCGGACCCGCCGCCCGCGCGTTGATGCTCAGCCGTCGTGTGATGCCGTAGCGCTCGGCCACGTCGTCATCCAGCTCGACGAGCTCCACCGCCTTCACGTTGAGCTCGTCGCGCAGGATGTCGTCGAAGGGCGCGAGGGACGCGGCATCCGGAACCACCACGGTCAGGCGCGGAAGCGGCAGACGCACGCGCTTGCCCACCTTCTTGCGCAGGGCGTTCGCCACGCTGGATGCCTCGCGCACGGCGTCCATCGCGGATCGGATGTCGTCCGCGGCGGGGAAGGCGCCGGCATCCGGCCAGTCCTCGAGGTGCACGCTCCGCCCGCCGGTGAGGTCCTGCCAGATGCGCTCCGACACGAGCGGGATGAGGGGCGCCGCGACGCGCGTCAGCGTCTCGAGCACCGTGTAGAGCGTGTCGAACGCCTCGGTCGACCGCGGATCCTCGGTCACGCCGACCCAGAAGCGGTCGCGCGAGCGACGGATGTACCAGTTGGTCAGCGCCTCCGCGAAATCGCGGAGTTTCGCCGCGGCCATCGTCGAGTCCAGGACATCGAGGTCGGCGGCCACGTCGCGCACCAGATCGCCCGTGAGGGCGAGGATGTGCCGGTCGAGCACGTCGGTGGAATCCGTCCGCCAGGATGCCTCGTACCCGCTCGCCCCGACGCCGCTCGTGCGCACGCGCGCGGCGTTCGCGTAGGTGGCGAAGAAGTACCACGCGTTCCACAGGGGCAGGAGGAACTCGCGGACGCCGGCGCGGATCCCCTCCTCGGTCACGACGAGATTGCCGCCGCGGAGCACCGAGCTCGCCATCAGGAACCAGCGCATGGCGTCGGAGCCGTCGCGGTCGAACACCTCGCTCACGTCGGGGTAGTTCTGCAGGGACTTCGACATCTTCAGGCCGTCGCTGCCGAGGACGATGCCGTGGCAGGACACGCCCGTGAACGCGGGACGGTCGAAGAGTGCCGTCGACAGGACGTGCATGACGTAGAACCAGCCGCGCGTCTGGCCGATGTACTCCACGATGAAGTCGGCCGGGGCGTGCGCCTCGAACCACTCGTGGTTCTCGAACGGGTAGTGCACCTGCGCATAGGGCATGGATGCCGAGTCGAACCAGACGTCGAGGACGTCGTCGATGCGGCGCATCGTCGAGAGCCCCGACGGATCGTCGGGGTTCGGGCGGGTCAGGTCGTCGATGAAGGGCCGGTGCAGGTCGACGGCGCCCTCGGCGTTGCGCGGCAGGCGGCCGAAGTCGCGCTCCAGCTCCTCGAGCGACCCGTACACGTCGACGCGCGGGTATTCGGGGTTGTCGCTCTTCCACACCGGGATGGGCGAGCCCCAGTAGCGGTTGCGGCTGATCGACCAGTCCCGCGCGCCCTCGAGCCACTTGCCGAACTGGCCGTGCTTGACGTTCTCGGGCACCCACGTGATCTGCTCGTTGCCGGCGAGCATCCGGTCCTTGATCGCCGTGACACGGACGAACCAGCTCGAGACGGCCTTGTAGATGAGGGGATTCCGGCAGCGCCAGCAGTGCGGATACGAGTGCTCGTAGCTCGCCTCCCGCAGGAGCCGCCCCGCGTCGCGCAGCAGGCGGATGAGCGGCCGGTTGGCATCCATCCAGAGCTCGCCCGCGACCTCCGTCACCTGCGGCAGGAACCGGCCTCCGTCGTCGAGGCTCATGATGAGAGGGATGCCGGCGGCCTCGGTGATCCGCTGGTCGTCCTCGCCGTACGCCGGAGCCTGGTGCACGATGCCGGTGCCGTCGGCCGTGGTGACGTAGTCGTCGACCAGGATGCGCCAGGCGTTCTGGGTGCCCCAGGTCGCAGCATCCGCGTAGTGGTCGAACAGCCGGTCGTAGGTGACGTCGGCGAGCTCGCTGCCCAGGACCGTCTGCACGACGGCCTCCCTCGCGAACTCGGCCGTCTCGTAGCCGAGGTCCTTCGCGTAGCCGGCGAGCAGCTCCTCCGCGAGGAGGTACCGGTGGGCGGTCGCCTCGAGAGGGTCGTCGCCGGGACGGATGTCGGCGGCGCCGTTCGGTCCGCCGGGTACGACGACGTACCGGATGTCGGGACCGACGGCGAGCGCGAGGTTCGTCGGGAGGGTCCAGGGCGTCGTCGTCCAGGCCAGCGCCCGGACGGCGGTGAGGCCGAGCGCCTCGGCCTTCGCACCGGTGAGCGGGAAGGTGACGGTGACCGACGGGTCCTGGCGCATCTTGTAGACGTCGTCGTCCATGCGCAGCTCGTGGCTGGACAGCGGGGTCTGGTCGCGCCAGCAGTACGGCAGCACACGGTATCCCTCGTAGGCGAGACCCTTTTCGTGGAGCGTCTTGAACGCCCACAGCACCGACTCCATGTAGTTCGTGTCGAGCGTCCTGTACCCGCGCTCGAAGTCGACCCAGCGTGCCTGGCGGGTGACGTAGTCCTCCCACTCGCGCGTGTACTCGAGCACCGACTCGCGGGCCTTCGCGTTGAAGGTCGCGACGCCCATCGCCTCGATCTCGTCCTTCTCCGTGATGCCGAGCTGCTTCATAGCCTCGAGCTCCGCCGGAAGGCCGTGCGTGTCCCAGCCGAAGACGCGGTCGACCTTCTTGCCGCGCATCGTCTGGAAGCGCGGGAACAGGTCCTTCGCGTAGCCGGTGAGCAGGTGACCGTAGTGCGGGAGTCCGTTGGCGAACGGCGGGCCGTCGTAGAAGACCCACTCCTCGGCGCCCTCGCGGTGAGCGATGGAGGCCCGGAACGTGTCGTCCCGCGCCCAGAACGCGAGCGTCTCGCGCTCGATGTCGGGAAAGCGCGGGCTCGGGGTGACCGGCACCTGGCCCGAGGACGTCGAAGCGTCAGCGGCAGGTCCGAACGCGGAGGGGCGGGGGTAGGCCATCGTCTCGTCTCGCAGGGTCTCGTCTTGTCGGCTTCTGCCGGGACGACACTCCCCGGACCCCTGGTCCGGTCGCACCGCGGTACCACCCTGCATTGACGGATGCCTCGGCATCCATCCCCTCTCACAGCGGCTGTGACGGGCCTGACCCGCTCGGTTCTAGTGAGGACGTGGGTCCCGTTCTTCCGAGAGCTCCCCGGTGATGGCCGGATCGATGCTGATGGCTCGATTCTACCGGGCGCGCGCAAGCCCGGGCGGAGACGGCGCGGGGCGGGGAATGCCGCAGCGCCGGTCCCGGTTTCTGGACTCGTGCCAAGATCTATGTCCGTGACTTCCGCTCCCCCCGCTCCCACCCCTGTCCCCGACTCCGTCACGCCCGCGCGCCGCGTCGCCTGGGCGTCCATGATCGGCACATCGCTGGAGTCCTTCGACTTCTACGTCTACGCGTACTTCGCCGCGTTCTTCGTCGGGCCGCTGTTCTTCGACCCGTTGGGCGATGTCGGCAAGACGCTCGCCGCCCTCGCCACGATCGCCCTCGCGTTCGTCGTGCGTCCCATCGGCGCCGTCATCTTCGGGCACATGGGCGACCGCCTCGGCCGCCGCGCGACGCTCCTGTGGACCATCGCGATCATGGGCGTGGCGACGGGCCTCATCGGAGTGCTTCCGACGTACGCGCAGGCCGGCTGGATAGGCGCGGCGCTCCTTCTCGTCCTGCGCATCGCGCAGGGCCTGTCGCTGGGCGGCGAGTGGGGCGGCTCGATCCTTCTCGCCACCGAGCACTCCGGTCCGGTCAAGCGGGCGTTCTACGCCGCGATCCCGCAGCTCGGCTCTCCCGTCGGCTCGATCCTCTCGGCAACCGTCTTCCTCGTGATGGTGAGCGTGCTGCCTCCCGAGGAGCTCGCGGCGTGGGGCTGGCGCATCCCGTTCCTGATCGCCTTCCCGCTCCTGCTGGTCTCCCTGTACCTGCGGCTGTCGATCGACGAGACGCCGGTGTTCGAGAACGTCGTGGCGACCGGACGCCGCGACCGCGTGCCGTTCCTCACGATGTTCCGCCTGCGACCGGTCGCGATCGTCATCGCGATCGGCGCGGCCCTCCTCGGCATCGGGTCGTACTCCCTCATGAACACCTACACGATCAACTACGGCGCGGAGCAGCTGGGCTTCAGCTTCCAGGCGCTGCTGATCGCGACGACGATCGGCGCGCTCCTGCAGCTCGTGACGATCCCGCTCTTCGGGGCATGGGCGACGCGGATCGGCTCGGCCAGGGTCGTGCTGTGGGGCGCCCTCGGAACGCTCCTCATCACCTTCCCGATGTACTGGCTGCTGCAGTTCGCGACGTTCCCCATCCTCATCGCGACGATGATCATCGGCGGCATCCTCCCGACGATGTCGTGGGCGGCGCTCGGCGGACTCATGAACGACCTCTTCCCCGACCACTTCCGCTACTCGGCGCTGTCGATCGCGTACGCCCTCGCCGCGACCGTGAGCGGCTTCGTGCCGCTCGTGACCGCCTGGCTCGGCGCCGAGACGGACTTCGCATGGTGGCACCCCGGCATCGTGCTCGCGATCCTCTCCGCGCTCACCCTGGTATCGGCCTGGGCGGCGGCGCGCCGCCGGCCGGAACCGGAGCAGGGGTGATGGCGAGGCCCCGCGGGCCGCTGCCGCCTCGCATCTCGGCGCCCGACCTTCCGGACCCGCTCGAGGCCGTACGCGGCCTCGCACGTCACGCCGACCTGCTCGGCGCGCGGGTCGAGGACCTCGCGGAGGAGGTGGATGCCGCGCACGCGCGCCTCTCGGAGTGCGCCGTGGCCGAGGCATCCGTCTCCCGCCTCGACCTGACCGGCGCGTCGCTGACGGACGTCCTCTTCGACGGCCTTCGGGCGACGGAGGTCGTCGCCCGGGACGCGCGCTGGCGGAACGTCCTGGTGACGGAGGGCCGCATCGGCACGCTCGACCTCTCCGGGGCGGAGCTCGACAGTGTCGAGCTGCGCGGCCTGCGCATCGACTACCTCTCGCTGCGCGGGGCGCGTCTGGCCGACGTTCTCCTCACTGGCTGCTCGATCGGCACGCTCGACCTGCCTCTCGCGACGGTGTCGCGCACGGCGTTCGCCGACTCCCGAGCCGATGAAGTCGAGACCGACGGGCTCCGCGCCGAGCACCTCGACCTGCGGGGCCTCGAGGCGCTGGCCTTCACCCGTCCCGAGTCGCTGCGTGGCGCCACGCTGTCCTCGCGCCAGGCGGAGCTGTTCGCCTCCGCCTTCGCGGCCGCCCTCGGCATCGAGGTGCAGGACTGACCCGCGCCGGCTCTCGACCCTTCCCCTCGTCCCCTCCCCTCAGCGCTTCCCCTCGTCCCTTCCCCTCGTCCCTTCCCCTCGTCCCTTCCCCTCGTCCCTGCATCCCCCCGGACGAGCGGAGGAGATTCACCAAGGGGAGGGACTTTCGCCGGCCCCGAGGCATCCCCTCCTCGTTTCTCCTCCCCTGCTCGGGCCGACGGGAGGAGTGAACGGACCAGGACGCCCGCACGTCACGCTGCCTTGTGGAGTCCCTGAGCGACCGCCCGCATGATGAGGTCTTGGACCTCGGGCCACCGGTTGACGACCTGGTCGTAGCCGACCCTGATGGGGTGGAATCCCGCCAGCATGAGGGCCGCGTCGTGTGCGATGTCGCTCGTGCGCTGCTCGCCGACGTGGTGACCGCCGTCGATCTGGAGGACGAGTCGCTCACCGATCAGGAAGTCGACGCGATGGCCGGCGATCCATGCCTGCGGGATGATGGGGAGGCCCAGCCACCGGAGCCGCGGTGGGACGAACGTCTCGAGACCGGAGTCCGCGAACGGGTTCGCCTCGTCGAGCAGGGCCCTGGCGGTCGAGGACAGGCGCATCCGCGAGAGGGTCGGCTTGTCGACCAGACCCTTGCGGAGGGCGGACTCCCACACAGCAAGCGCCTCGTCGTGGGGCCGGCACGTGGCGATCAGCGCGAGCGTGTTCTCTATCGGATCGACCAGCGCCTCCGGCGAACGTGGAACAAGCGGCTTTCCCCAGTGCACGACGGTGCCGTCGGGAACGTCGACGCGGCCTCGTGATGACGGCGCGCCGACGTGGACTTCTCCGGCACGAAGCACCCACAGCCCCAGCCGCTGCGCCTGCGTCACGCAGGTGAGGACGACGCCTCCCTTCGCCGCGCGCACGACGGTCTGGTCGGCATCCGGGGTGACCAGCCAATACCGTCGCACGCGCGTGAGCAGCTGGGCGTGGACGGCGGCGTCGATGACCCACTGCGAATGCCCCTGCGCGCGGGCGGTCGAGCTTCGAAGGATGCCGCCCGCCGCGCTCACCGCTGCCAGGAGGAATTGCACTCGGTTGTCGAGCTTCATCCGCCCATGCTCCTGGTGGCCGCGGCACGCAACAGGCGGCACGGCAACTCCCGGGGTCTCGGGCCCGGATCGGCCACCTGGGTAGGACGCGGCGCTCCTCCTCCCCCCCACCCCGCCCGGGCGCACGGAGGACGCGGCGCTCCTCCCCTCGCACAGGCGTACGGAGGAGAACCGACGGTCGGATGCCTCCGAACAGCCATCGGCTCCTCCCCCGGCCGAATCTCCTCCCCCCGCTCCGGGGCACGGAGGACGCGACGCTCCTCCCCCCGCTCCGGGGTAGGGAGGACGCGACGCTCCTCCCCTCGCTCGGGGGCACGGAGGACGCGGCGCTCCTCCCCTCGCACAGGCGCACGGAGGACGCGACGCTCCTCCCCTCGCTCCGGGGCACGGAGGACGCGACGCTCCTCCCCTGGCCCGGGCGCAGGACAGGGAGGACGCCCGGGGGCCGCGCGGATCGACCGACCACGCCGGACGCGCGGGGAACGGGTTGCGGGCGGCCGGTAGAATCGACCCACATCCCACACTCAGGCACGCTCACACAGTGCCGCACATATCGCCCGAGGAGACCCCCATGGCCGACGCGCTGATTCCGGACAAGCCCGCACTCGAGGGTCTCGAAGACAAGTGGGATGCCTCGTGGCGGGAGCGCGGAACCTACCTGTTCGATCGCGCCCGGGCCGCCCAGGTGGGTCGTGAGGGGATCTACTCGGTCGACACTCCCCCGCCGACGGCCTCGGGCAGCCTCCACATCGGACACGTCTTCAGCTACACGCACACCGACGTCAAGGTGCGTTTCGAGCGCATGCGCGGCAAGACCGTCTTCTACCCGATGGGCTGGGACGACAACGGCCTGCCCACGGAGCGCCGCGTCCAGAACTACTACGGCGTGCGCTGCGACCCGAGCCTTCCGTATGTCCCCGACTTCACGCCTCCCTACGAGGGCGGCGACAACAAGAGCAGCAAGGCCTCCGACCAGGTGCCGATCAGCCGCCGCAACTTCATCGAGCTGTGCGAGAGGCTCACGGTCGAGGACGAGAAGCACTTCGAGGAGCTGTGGCGCAGGCTCGGCCTGAGCGTCGACTGGACGCAGACGTACCGCACGATCTCCGACGACACGATCCGCACGAGCCAGCTGGCCTTCCTGCGCAACCTGGAGCGCGGAGAGGCGTTCCAGGATCTCGCGCCCACCCTGTGGGACATCGACTTCCGCACCGCCGTCGCGCAGGCCGAACTCGAGGATCGCGACCAGCCCGCGGCGTTCCACCGCGTGGCGTTCCACAAGTCCGACGGCTCCGGCGACGTGCACATCGAGACGACGCGTCCGGAACTGCTCGCCGCCTGCGTGGCCCTCGTGGCCCACCCCGACGACGAGCGCTACCAGGAGCTCTTCGGGACGACCGTGCGCACCCCGATCTTCGACGTGGAGGTCCCGGTCCTCGCGCACGCCCTGGCCCAGCAGGACAAGGGCTCCGGCATCGCGATGATCTGCACCTTCGGCGATGTGACCGACATCGTCTGGTGGCGCGAGCTCGGTCTTCCCAACCGCACCATCCTCGGACAGGACGGCCGGGTGCTCGCCGATGCGCCTGATGTGATCGTGACGGATGCCGCGAAGGCGGCGTATGCCGAGATCGTCGGCAAGACCGTCTTCAGCGCCAAGAAGCGGATCGTCGAGCTGCTGCAGGAGTCGGGCGAGCTCGTGGGCGACCCGAAGCCGTTCACGCACACGGTGAAGTTCTACGAGAAGGGCGACCGTCCGCTCGAGATCGTGTCCACGCGTCAGTGGTACATCCGCAACGGCGCCCGCGACGAGGCTCTGCGCGAGCGGCTGATCGCGCTCGGACGGAGCATGTCGTGGCATCCCGACTTCATGCGCGTGCGTTTCGAGAACTGGACGAACGGCCTCACCGGCGACTGGCTCGTCTCCCGACAGCGCTTCTTCGGCGTGCCGATCCCCGTCTGGTACGGCCTCGACGAGAACGGCGAGCGCGACTACGACCGCGTGCTCGTGCCGTCGCCCGAGCAGCTGCCGGTCGATCCGACGACCGACGTGCCACCGGGGTACGGATCCGATCAGCGTGGTGCGCCGGGTGGCTTCGAGGGCGAGAAGGACATCTTCGACACGTGGGCGACCTCCTCGCTCACGCCCCAGCTCGCGGGAGGCTGGGAGCGCGACGAGGAGCTGTGGAGGCTGGTCGCTCCCTTCGACCTGCGCCCCCAGGGGCAGGACATCATCCGCACGTGGCTGTTCTCGACGCTCCTGCGCAGCGCGCTCGAGGACGGGACCGCGCCATGGACGGATGCCGCGATCTCGGGCTTCATCGTCGACCCCGACCGCAAGAAAATGTCGAAGTCGAAGGGCAACGTCGTGACGCCCGCCGACATCCTCGTCCAGCACGGCTCGGACGCCGTCCGCTACTGGGCGGCCTCCAGCCGCCTCGGCACGGACGCCGCCTTCGACCCCCAGAACCCGACGCAGATCAAGATCGGCCGCCGGCTCGCGATCAAGGTGCTGAACGCGGCGAAGTTCGTGCTGTCCTTCCCCGTGCCCGAGGGTGCGGAGGTGACGCACGCGCTGGATGCCTCGATGCTCGCCACCCTCGACGGCGTCGTGCGCGATGCGACCAAGGCCCTCGATGCCTACGATCACGCCCGGGCCCTCGAGATCGCGGAGTCGTTCTTCTGGACGTTCTGCGACGACTACCTCGAGCTCGTGAAGGAGCGCGCCTACAACCAGGCGGATGTGGGGCAGGCCTCGGCGGCGCTGGCGCTGCGGATCGCGCTCGAGACGCTCCTGCGGCTGTTCGCGCCCGTCCTCGCCTTCGCTGCGGAGGAGGCGTGGTCGTGGTTCCACGACGACTCGGTGCACGTCGCCGACTGGCCGGAGCCGTCCGGCATCGACGGCGACCCGGACGTGCTCGCGGCGGCCAGCGAGGCGCTCATTGGCATCCGCCGAGCCAAGACGGAGGCGAAGGCCTCGCAGAAGACCCCCGTCGCATCGCTGACGCTGCGGGCCGACGACCGCACGCTCGCCGCGCTGCGTCTTGCGGAGGGCGATCTGAAGGCGGTCGGCCGCATCGAGCGCCTGGAGCTGCGCGACGGATCGAACGAACTGGCTGTCGACGACGTCGAGTTCGCCGAACAGGAGGCATGAGATGCAGCTGGGAACACGTTGGACTTCGGGCGACGAGCCGCCGGCCGCCGTGCCGGAGGCGCTCGCGCGCGGCGTGCGCGGCGTCGACGGGGCGACGCCGAACGACGAGCTCGGTCAGCCCCGGCCGCGCTGGACCCTCACCTGGCTCGAGGGGCGGCCGATCGCGGAACTGGACACCGGGGTCATCGTGACGCTCGACGCTGACGGCGAACCCGTCGTGCGCCACGACGACGACACGAGCTTCGGCGGCCACTGACCGCGCGTCTCCTGCTGGGCGCCTCGCACGATCGGGAGGGCGCCTGCGGCGTCAGTCGGTGTACGGGTCGCCGGCTTCCGCGCCGGCCCTGCGCGTGCCGACGAGGAGAAGGTGCGCGCCGCAGACCGTCGCGAGAAGGATGAAGACGCCTGCCGTCACGAACGGCAGCCGGAGCGAGGTCTGGGCCACCCAGCCGCCCAGGATCGTCGCCACCGAGAACATCCCCCACGTGCACGTGCGGATGATGCCGAGCACGCGGCCGAAGAGTCGAGGCGGCACGATCTGCTGACGCAGCGCGCCCCACGGCACATTCCACACCGAGATCGAGAAGGCGCCGAACGCATAGGCGATGGCGGCCGACCACACCTCGGGCATGACGCCCGTCAGTCCGAGGCCCACCGCCGCCCCGATGTTGGCGCCCAGCATGACGCCGCCGCGGCCGAACCGCGCGACGAGCCGCGGGGCGACGAGCGAACCGCCGAGCGCGCCGACGCCGATCCCCGCGGTGACGAAGCCGATCGCATAGGGCTGCACACCCAGCTCGTCGAGGAAGTAGAGGATGGTGGCGGCCTGGGCGAACGACAGCGCGCTGCCGACGAGTGCCGTGTAGATCGTCATCGCCCGCAGGTACCGGTGGTGCCACAGGTAGGCGACGGCCTCGCCCGCGCTCGTCGCGGAGCGCGACGGCGGGGCGGGCACGGGTTCGGCGATCGGTCCGGCCGACGCGACATCCGGAGCCCCGGCATCCTGCACTCGCTCTTCGTTCAGCGCACGCGCCGCCGAGAGCGGCAGCAGCAGCGCGAGCACGATGGGCACGATGTATCCGGCCGATCCGATCCAGAGCGGCAGCGCGAGCGAGACGGCGAACAGCACGCCGGCGATCGGCTGCGCGATGAACATGTCGATGGTCACCTGCGCCGCCTGCATCCGGCCGTTCGCGCGATCGAGCTGCGATCGCCGGACGACGCCCGGGATGACGGCGTTCGTCGCGTTGTCGAAGAGCGTCTCGCCGAGGCCGAAGATCAGCGTGCCGAGGAAGAGCGCCCAGAGCTCGAGACCCCCGGTGACCGTCAGGATCGCCAGCCACAGCGCGACACCGCCCCGGATGGTGTTCGCGACGGCCATCACGATGCGGCGGTCGAACCGGTCGACGATCATCCCCGCCGGCAGCCCGAACACGAGCCACGGCAGGAAGGCGAGAGCCCCGATCACCGAGATGGCGAGGGGATCCCGGGTCAGCGTCGTCGCGATGAGGGGAACCGCCGTGCGTCCCAGGCCGTCGGCGAGATTGCTGAACGCGGCGGCGGTCCACAGCTTCCCGAAGTCGCGACCGAGCGGGGGCGTGCGTCCCCGCTCGGCGGCCGACTCTTCCGTCGCCTCGGAATGGATGGTCATCGCGGCATGATGCCGATCGCGCCGAGTGCCTGCGCGCGGCTGCGGGCGGCGTCGTGCGCGGTGGCCGCAACGGGCACCGCGACCGAGCGGCGCTGTACGCGGTGGGCCACGAACGCGTCGAGAGCGGATGCCGCGCGCAGCAGCGCCCGGTCGATCGGCGTGGTGGGAATCCGGTGCGAGGTCACGGCGGTCATGACTGATCCTCCAAGTCGGGGAGGGGGAAGACGTCGGCACGGATGGTCACGGGCCGGACCTCGTCCCCGGTCTGATTTCGGTACTTGTCCACGGCCTCGTCGATCAAGGCCATGATGCTGCGGGTCAGCTCGGCGCTCTGCTCCGGAGTGAGGCGGGCGGTCGCGGTGGAGATCATGCTGGCCTCCTGCCAGGGACCCTTCTCCTCTCCCAGGCTCCGGTCCATGAAGCGCAGGAGCTGCTCCTGGCGGAGCTGGAAGAACTCGTTCATGACGATCTGGGTCGCCGCCCGTCCGGCCGGCGTCTTGACCGCTTCGCCGTTGGCGAAGGACACGCCCCCGACCGGCCGCTCCCACCAGCGTTCGCGCGCCGATCCGCGCCCGCTCACCTCGCGGATGAGGTCGTGCTTGGCCAGGGCCCTCAAGTGGTAGCTCGTCGACCCGCTCGACTCGCCCAGACGCTCCGCGAGCGAACTGGCCGTCTGCGGACCGTACTGGCTGAGGATGTCGTAGATGCGGACCCGGAGCGGGTGCGCCAGCGCCCGCAGTGCGCCGCTGTCGAGCACGCGATCCTGAGCGTGGCGGTCCTCCACGCGCTCGGCCGTCGAGGGGGTGCGCTCCGTCTCGTCCATACCTGCACGGTACAACCGCAAAGAGATGTTTGCAACACTTGTTTTGCATAACCTTGTTTGCAAACGATCCTGGGCACGGGCACCGCCGATCACTAGGCTGAGTGCATGGCGAACCCGCTCCTGTCCTCCAGCACGCTCCCCTATCAGCTTCCCGACTACGCGGCGATCCGACCTGAGCACTACCTCCCGGCGTTCGAGGAGGCCTTCGCTCAGCAGCGCGCCGAGATCTCCGCCATCACGCGCGTGCGCTCGATGCCGACCTTCGAGAACACCATGGTCCCGCTCGAGTCCAGCGGACAGCTCCTCGGGCAGACCTCGCGCACCTTCTACACGGTGTCGTCGGCGGATGCGACGCCTGAGATACAGGAGATCGAAGAGACGCTCGCGCCGCTGATGTCGGCTCACCACGACTCGATCCAACTCGACAGCCGGCTCTACTGGCGGATCAAGACGCTGCACGAGCAGCTCGACGGCCTCGGTCTCGAGCCCGAGCAGCGCTACCTCGTCGAGCGGCACTACCGCGAGATGACGCAGGCCGGCGCAGGCCTCGACGACGAGGCGAAGGCGCGCCTCACGGAGATCAACCAGCGCCTGTCGACGCTGACGACGACCTTCGAGAAGAACCTGCTCAACGACACGAACGACCTCGCAGTGGTCTTCGACGAGGCCGCCGACCTCGACGGACTGCAGGAAGGCGAGCTGTCGGCCGCCGCGCAGGCCGCAGCCGACCGGGGCCTCGAGGGCAAGTACGTGGTGACCCTCACGCTGTTCACGGGGCATCCGTACCTCGCCAGCCTCACGAATCGCGAGAGCCGCAAGCGGATCATGGATGCCTCGCGCTCACGTGGATCCCGCGGCAACCAGCACGACAACCGCGATGTCCTGCGCGAGATCGTCCGGCTGCGGGCCGAGCGCGCAGCGCTCCTGGGCTATGCGTCGCACGCCGCCTTCGTCACGGCGGACGAGACCGCGGGCTCGCCCGAGGCCGTGCACGATCTCCTGCGGAGGCTCGCCGTCCCCGCCGCCCGCAACGCCAGGCGCGAGCAGGAGGCACTTCAGGCGATCATCGACAGCGAGGCGGAGCCGTTCGAGCTCGAAGCCCACGACTGGGCGTTCTACACCGAGAAGGTCCGCCAGGCCGAGTACGACCTCGACCGCGCGGCCCTCCGTCCGTGGTTCGAGGCCGAGCGCGTCCTGCGCGACGGCGTCTTCCACGCGGCGACCGAGCTCTACGGCGTCACTTTCACCGAGCGCACGGATCTCGGCGCCTACCACCCGGAGGCGCGCGTCTTCGAGGTCCACAACGCCGACGGGTCGGCGCTGGGACTGTACGTCCTCGACCTCTACACGCGGGACACGAAGCGCGGCGGCGCCTGGATGAACTCGATCGTCTCGCAGTCGCGCCTACGCGGCACGAGCCCCGTCGTCGTCAACAACCTCAACGTGCCCAAGCCCGCTTCCGGCAAGCCGACGCTCCTGAGCCTCGATGAGGTGACGACGCTCTTCCATGAGTTCGGTCACGCTCTGCACGGACTCTTCGCGACCGTCACGTATCCCCACTTCGCGGGCACGAACGTGTTCCGTGACTTCGTCGAGTTCCCCAGTCAGGTCAACGAGATGTGGATCTACTGGCCGGAGGTGCTGTCGAAGTATGCACGCCACATCGACACCGACGAGCCGCTGCCGGCGGAAGTCATCAAGAAGCTCGAGGCCTCAGAAACCTTCAACCAGGGCTTCGCGACGAGCGAGTACCTCGCCGCGTCATGGATCGACCAGGCGTGGCATTCGCTCGGCCAGGACGAAGCCGCTCAGAAGCTCGACGTCGCGCGGTTCGAGGCATCCGCCCTCGCCGACATCGGCCTCGACAACCCCGTCGTCCCGACGCGGTACTCGTCGACGTACTTCGCCCACGTCTTCTCCGGCGGGTACAGCGCCGGCTACTACTCCTACATCTGGAGCGAGGTGCTCGACGCCGACACCGTCGAGTGGTTCCGCGAGAACGGGGGCCTGCGCCGGGCCAACGGCGACCGCTTCCGCGAGCGGCTGCTCGGCGTCGGCGGCTCGAAGGATCCGCTCGAGGCCTACCGCGACTTCCGCGGGCGGGATGCCGAGATACAGCCGCTTCTCGAGCGCCGAGGTCTCGCCGCCTGACGACCGCCCTCGGCGAGCTCGTACCGGGTGGCGGACGGGAAGGGCTACGCCCCTCCCGTCGCGTTCGGAGGCTGTGCGGACTCCCTTCCTCCACGCACGGCGGCCAGGGCATCCCGCGTCCGCGCGAACGTGCGCACCTCGATGTTCGCCAGGGCGCTCACGGTGGTTCCCGTGGCGCGGTCGTGGCGGCTCGTGAAGGCGACGCCGTGATCCCCGCCCGCCATCACCAGTGTGTCGTCTTCGAGCCAGATGCCGCGCCCGTAGCCCAGCCCGTCGCCCGCATCCTCCGTCGCGCGCTCGGTGGCGAGCGCGACGAGACGTTCCTCCACGAGGCGACCGTCGACGAGCGCGCGCCAGAAGCGGTGAATGTCGCCGGCCGTCGAGTGGGCTCCGCCATCTCCTGAGCCGAGGACCGGGAGCGCGAAGACGTTCGAGCGCCCGTCGTCCTTGTACCCCGTCGCGGTGCCGGGCGGGAGCAGATCGGAGCGCGCGAATCCGGATGCCGTCATCCCCGCCGGCTGGAAGACCCGCTGGTCCACGAGCTCGGCGAACGGGACGCCTGATGCACGCTCGGCGAGAAGCGCGAGCACCACGTACCCGCCGTTGCAGTACGAGAACGCTCCCCCGCGGCGAACTTCGTCGGGAAGCCGTCCAGCACGGCGAGGTATGCGGGAGTCGACTCCAGCTCCTGCACGGGCACCGTCATGGGCGCGAGTGCGTCGACCTCTTCGTCCAGGTAGTCGCCGATGCCCGATGTGTGCGTGAGGAGGTGATCGACGGTCACGTCATCCGCGATCAGCGACAGGTCATCGCGCAGCCAGTGACGGACACGGTCGTCCAAGCTCAGCGATCCATCGCCGACGAGCGAGAGCACCGTGACGGCCGTGAACGTCTTGGTTCCGCTCGCCAGGCCGAACCTGGTGCGAGGCGTGTTCGGCGCACCGGCGACGCGATCGGCGAGGCCGACCGCCCACTCCCCCAGGACGGCGTCGCCCTGCCGCACGCTGAACACACCGCAGAAGTCGGACAGGTCGGCTCGGGGTGCTCCATATCGCGACCCTATCGGCCCCGATGCGGGGCGGGTTGCCGTCAGGCGCTCTTGCGCTTGTGCCTGAGCACGAGCGTGGGCGCGGCGCCCTCGTCGACGGCGGCACGCGTGACGATGACCTTGTCGACGTCTTCGGCGGAGGGGATCTCGAACATGATCGGTCCGAGGACGTCCTCGAGGATCGCGCGCAGACCTCGCGCGCCCGTCTTGCGCGCGACGGCGAGGTCGGCGATCGCCTCGAGCGCGTCGCGCTCGAACTCGAGCTCGACGCCATCGAGCTCGAACATGCGCTGGTACTGCTTCACGAGCGCGTTCTTGGGCTCGACGAGGATCTCCATCAGAGCCTGCTGATCGAGTGGCGACACGGATGCCACGACGGGAAGCCGCCCGATGAACTCGGGGATGAGACCGAACTTGTGCAGGTCCTCCGGCTGGACCTCACTGAACAGGTCGAGATCCTGGCCCTTGTCGTGCAGCGGGGCGCCGAACCCGATGCCGTGCTTGCCGACACGGGTCGAGACGATGTCTTCGAG
Organism: Microbacterium sp. BK668; assembly: GCF_004362195.1. Taxonomy (NCBI): domain Bacteria; kingdom Bacillati; phylum Actinomycetota; class Actinomycetes; order Micrococcales; family Microbacteriaceae; genus Microbacterium; species Microbacterium sp. BK668. The sequence continues at coordinate 2,538,147 of NZ_SNWG01000001.1, read as the reverse complement.
GCCCGCGAAGGCGCCGGCGACGATGAACAGGACATTCGTCGTGTCGATCTGGATGAACTCCTGATGCGGGTGCTTGCGGCCGCCCTGGGGCGGGACCGAGGCGACCGTGCCCTCGAGGATCTTCAGCAGCGCCTGCTGCACTCCCTCGCCCGACACGTCACGCGTGATGGAGGGGTTCTCGGCCTTGCGCGCGATCTTGTCGACCTCGTCGATGTAGATGATGCCCGTCTCGGCGCGCTTGGTGTCGAAGTCGGCTGCCTGGATGAGCTTGAGGAGGATGTTCTCGACGTCCTCGCCTACGTAGCCGGCCTCCGTGAGCGCCGTCGCGTCGGCCACGGCGAACGGGACGTTGAGGCGCTTCGCGAGGGTCTGCGCGAGGTAGGTCTTGCCGCAGCCGGTGGGGCCGATCAGCAGGATGTTGCTCTTGGCGATCTCCACCTCGTCGGCGCGCTGCTCGGCGGGCTGAAGGGTGCCGTGCGCGCGGATGCGCTTGTAGTGGTTGTACACCGCGACCGAGAGCGCCCGCTTCGCAGGCTCCTGGCCGACGACGTACTCCTCGAGGAAGGAGAAGATCTCCCGCGGCTTGGGGAGGTCGAAGTCCGACACGACCCCCGCGCCCTGCTCTGCCGCACGCTCCTCGATGATCTCGTTGCACAGCTCGACGCACTCGTCGCAGATGTAGACGCCCGGGCCCGCGATGAGCTGCTGGACCTGCTTCTGGCTCTTTCCGCAGAAGGAGCACTTGAACAGGTCGGCGCTCTCACCGATGCGGGCCATCTGGCTCTCCTCCTTGCGGGCCGGCCGATGCCGGCTGATGTCGAGCCTAACCGTTGCGGCCGACAAGCGGCGGCATTGCGACACGCAATGTGGAGCACGATCCGCCGTGTTCCGCCCGCGGCGGAACCATCCGCACGAAGAAGCCCCGCCGCCCGCGTGAGCAGGGCGACGGGGCTGGTCCGGCGAAGGCTACTTGGTCAGCGCCGCGGGAGTCCTCTTGCGGGTGGTCAGCACCTGGTCGACGAGGCCGTAGGCGACGGCCTCCTCGGCCGACAGGATCTTGTCGCGATCGATGTCCTTGTTGACCTCGTCCTTGGACTTGTTCGAATGCCTCGCGAGCGTCTCTTCGAGCCATGTCCGCATGCGGAGGATCTCGGCCGCCTGGATCTCGATGTCCGACGCCTGGCCGTGACCGGCTTCGCCCATCGCGGGCTGGTGGATCAGGATCCGGGCGTTCGGCAGAGCGAGGCGCTTGCCGGGGGCGCCGGCGGCGAGGAGCACCGCCGCCGCCGAGGCGGCCTGACCCAGCACGACGGTCTGGATCTGCGGCGACACGTACTGCATGGTGTCGTAGATCGCCGTCATCGCCGTGAACGAGCCGCCGGGCGAGTTGATGTACATGATGATGTCGCGGTCGGGGTCCTGGCTCTCGAGCACGAGGAGCTGGGCCATGACGTCATCGGCCGAAGCATCGTCGACCTGCACGCCGAGGAAGATGACGCGGTCTTCGAACAGCTTGTTGTAGGGATCCTGGCGCTTGTAGCCGTAGGCCGTGCGCTCCTCGAACTGCGGCAGGACGTAGCGGCTGTTCGGAACCTGCAGACCCTGCGGGACGGGGAATCCTGGAGAGGGGGTGATCATTGACGTTTTCTCTCTCTTTCGCCGCAGTCTCAGGCCGCGGTCCCGCCGCCGCCGATGACGTCGGCTGCGGATTCGCGGATGTGGTCGACGAAGCCGTACTCGAGGGCCTCCTGCGCCGTGAACCAGCGGTCGCGGTCGCCGTCGGCGTTGATCTGCTCGACGGACTTCCCGGTCTGGGCCGCCGTGATCTCGGCGAGGCGCTTCTTCATGTCGAGGATGAGCTGAGCCTGCGTCTGGATGTCGCTTGCGGTGCCGCCGAACCCGCCATGCGGCTGGTGCAGCAGGACGCGCGCGTTCGGCGTGATGTACCGCTTGCCCTTCGTGCCGGCGGTGAGCAGCAGCTGGCCCATCGAGGCGGCCATGCCGATGCCGACGGTGACGATGTCGTTCGGTACGAACTGCATCGTGTCGTAGATCGCCATGCCCGCGGTGATCGAGCCGCCGGGCGAGTTGACGTAGAGGTAGATGTCCTTCTCGGAGTCCTCTGCGGCGAGGAGGAGGATCTTCGCGCAGATCTCGTTGGCGTTCTCGTCGCGCACCTCCGAGCCCAGCCAGATGATGCGGTCCTTCAGCAGCCTGTCGAAGACGCTCGTCGCGACAAGGGGTTCGGCCATGTTCACTCCTGTTTCGGGTGGTCGTGCCAACGAATCTACCGGCGGCTCCACGGCGACCCGGCCGTGTTCGCCCTGGGCAGAGAAGGGGCGCGCCTGCGAAAGAAGAGGGGGTGGATGCCGCGGCATCCACCCCCTCGAACGCATGCGCGCCCTACTTCTTCTTGGCCGCCTTCTTCACGGGCTTCGCGGGCTTCGCGTCGGCCTCTTCGGCCTCGATGATGGCGTCGGCCTCGGCCGCGGCATCCACGATCTCCTCCGCCTCCTCGACGACCTCCTCCTCGGCGTCGGTCTCGTCATCGAGGGCGACGAAGCCGGTCAGGTCGACCGGGGCACCGTTGGAGTCGACGACCGACACCTTGCCGAGAGCGATCGCGAGGGCCTTGTTCCGGGCCACCTCGCCGACGATGGCGGGCAGCTGGTTGTTCTGCTGCAGCGCGTCGACGAACTCCTGCGGGGCCATCCCGTACTGCGCGGCGGACTGCACGAGGTACTGCGTGAGCTCCTCCTGCGAGACCTGGACCTGAAGCTTCTCGGCGATCGCGTCGAGCAGCATCTGCGTGCGGAACTGCTTCTCGCTCGCCTCGGTCACCTCGGCGCGGTGCACGTCGTCCTCCAGGCGACCCTCGCCCTCGAGGTGGTTGTGCACCTCGTCCTCGACCAGCTGCGCGGGAACCGGGATGTCGACCTGCTCGAGGAGCTGCTCGACGAGCTTGTCGCGGGCCGCGGAGCCCTGCGTGAACACGGACTGCTGCCCGACGCGCTCCTTGAGGCTGTCGCGCAGCTCGGCGATGGTGTCGAACTCGCTCGCGATCTGGGCGAAGTCGTCGTCGGCCTCGGGGAGCTCGCGTTCCTTGACGGCGTTGACGGTGACCGAGACCTCGGCCTCTTCGCCGGCGTGGTCGCCGCCGATGAGCTTGGAGCGGAAGGTCGTGTCCTCACCGGCGGTGAGCGAGTCGATGGCCTCGTCGATGCCCTCGAGCAGCTCGCCCGAGCCGACCTCGTACGACACGCCCTCGGCGCGGTCGATCTCCTCGCCGTCGATCGTCGCGACGAGGTCGAGCTCGACGAAGTCGCCGGTCGCGGCGGGGCGGTCTACCGTCACGAGCGTGCCGAAGCGGCCGCGCAGGCGGTCCAGCTCCTCGTCGATCGCGGCCTCGTCGACCTCCGTCGCGTCGACGGTGATCGTCGTGCCCTCGAACTCGGGGAGATCGAACTCGGGACGGACGTCGACCTCGACCTCGACCTGGAGGTCCCCGGAGAAGTCCTTCTCGTTCGGCCACTCGGTGACCTCGGCGCTCGGACGGCCGAGGACGCGGAGCTCCTGAGCCTGCACGGCCTCACGGTAGAAGCTGTCGAGGCCCTCGCTGACGGCGTGCTCGAGCACCGCCGTGCGGCCGATGCGCTGGTCGATGATCGGAGCCGGCACCTTGCCCTTCCTGAAGCCGGGGATCTGCACGTCCTGAGCGATGTGCTCGTAGGCGTGGGTGATGCTCGGCTTGAGCTCGTCCGGGGTGACCGTGATGTGCAGCTTGACCCGCGTGGGGCTGAGCTTCTCGACGGTGCTGTTGACCATGCCTGTTCGTTCTCCTTGTGTGAACCGCGCACATGCGCGGCAGCTGAAGGTCCGGGTCTCTGAGATGAGGAGGCCGTGACGTCGGGGCGACAGGATTTGAACCTGCGGCCTCCCGCTCCCAAAGCGGGCGCTCTACCAAGCTGAGCTACGCCCCGGGCGGGTGCGCACGCGCGCGTACGCCGATTCGGCCCCGAGAAGTCTAGCCGACGTGGGAGGGGGTCACCTGTGCGGGGCGATTCCGGGGTCCCCGGTGTTGACAGTGCTCCGCGCGGAGTGGGACGTTCCCCTCGACGGATCCGAAGGGGTGGACGGGATGGCTGGAACGGGTACGGCTCCGAACTATCAGCACCGGCGGCGGATGCACCCGCGCCGGCCGCAGACGACGCTGGCGGAGCGCTGGACGCTCGTCGACGGCATCGACGTCTTCTACCGGGAGTCGGTCAATACGCCGGATGCGCCGGTGATGATGCACGTGCACGGTTTCGGACTGTCGGGGCGCTACCTTCTGCCGACGGCCGAACGGCTCTCGGACGAGTTCCACACGCTCGTGCCCGACCTCCCCGGGTTCGGCCGCAGCGGCAAGGCCCCGGGGCAGCTCGATGTGCCCGATCTCGCCCGGGCGGCTGCGCGATTCCTCGATGACCGGGGCATCGAGAAGGCGACGCTCGTGGGCAATTCGATGGGATGCCCCGTCATCTGCGAGTTCGCGTACCACTACCCCGAGCGGCTCGAGCGGGCGGTTCTCGTGTCGCCGGCGGGCGGGGTGCACAATCAGCCCCTCAGCCGCGCGGTCGGCCAGCTCGCAAAGGACGGCGGCCGCGAGCCGCGGAAGATGGTCGGCGTCGCGACACCGGACTATCTGAGGTTCGGCGTGCCGAGCACCTTCAAGATGTTCAAGGCGCTCACTCAGTACCCCTCGCTGCAGCGGCTGCTCGGCATGCACGTGCCGACGCTCGTCGTGCTCGGCGAGCGCGATCCCCTCCTGCCGAACGCCGCCCGCATCCAGGAGGTCGCGCGGCAGACCGACAATCACGTCCTCGTCGTCGAGATGGCGAGCGCGGCGCACGCGATCAACTTCAGCCACCCTGAGGAGCTCGCGCACGTCATCCGCCTCTTCATGGAGGACAAGCCCATCCGCGATCACGCGGAGGGGCACAGGCACACGCGCATCGTCGAGGTGCACCGGGGTGCGCTGCATCCCGAGCCGAAAGCCGAGTGAGAGGGACGCGTCGCAGGGAAGCGTCACGGCATGGAGGGGATGACGGGAATCGAACCCGCACCATCAGTTTGGAAGACTGAGGCTCTACCATTGAGCTACATCCCCGGAGCGCGCGAAAGCGCACTCGACGAGTGTATTACACGCCGGCAGCCGACTCTGCCGCCCGTCAGTTCACGTCGGTCTTGAACATCGCCTTCAGCTCCCGCTTCACCGCGTGACGGATCGCGGTCGAACTGGGGCGGCGTGAGCGAATCAGCTGAGCCGTCAGGACGACCGCTGCGAGGAGTGTCATCGCGATCGGCAGCAGGACGCCGAGGGCGATGCCCCACATCTGGGAAGCCGCTTCGCTCCACAGGACCGCGAGGAAGACGAAGACCACCGCGGCGACGAAGGCGACGACGCTGACGGCTATCGTGGCGGCCGTCGTCCCGCGCTTGGTGACGGTGGTGCTGGCGCGAAGAGACATCGGCGCCCCCTAACTGCACTGCAGATCCGCGAGGGGAACCGTCACCGTAAGTCGGGCGTACGCGGTTGCGGAAGGGGTTGCGCGATCGCGCCCTATGCGCTTGCGGATGCTTCCAGCACGGCGACGAACGACTCGGGCAGAACGACGTTGCCGGGAGCCCCGCGGAAGAAGCCGGCGACCTGCTCCGGCGTGTATCCCGCGATGCCGCAGCCCACCTCCGTCACGAGGAAGCGGAGATCAGTGTTCGCCGCGGCGAACGCGACGAACCGGCCGGCCTGCTCCTCGAAGACGGCGCGCCCGGACATCGTGTCGATGCCGTACGACCGGCCCTGAAGCCCCTCCGCCTGGCCCCACACCGCGCCGAAGCGGTCGTAGGCGAAGCGCGCCGCTCCCCCGCCGTGCGCGCCCGCGGCGTTCGAGCCGAAGACGAAGACCTCACCCGGGCCCAGCGAGTCGATGCGCATGTCAGCGCTCCACCGGCGCGGCGCCGGCATGTGCGGAGAGGTGCGCGCGGTAGGTGTCGGCGTTGCGAAGGATGGCTGCGCGCTCCTCGTGGGTGAGCTCTCGGCGCACCTTGGCGGGTACGCCGGCCACGAGCGACCCCGGCGGGATGACGGCACCCTCCAGCACGACCGCGCCGCCGGCGACGAGGCATCCGTCTCCGATCACCGCCCCGGAGAGGACGACGCTTCCCATCCCGATCAGCGACCCGTCGCCGATGGTGCAGCCGTGGACGACAGCGTTGTGCCCGACCGACACGTTCTCGCCGATGACCGTGGGATGCCCCGCATCGACGTGGACGGAGACGTTGTCCTGCAGGTTGCTCCCGGCCCCGATGCGGATGGCGTCGCTGTCGCCGCGGAGGACGGCGTTGTACCAGACGCTCGCGCCGTCAGCCAGGGTCACCGCGCCGATCACGCGCGCTCCGGAAGCGACGAATGCCGAGGGGGCGATCGACGGGGTCTTGCCGGGGAGCGAGAGGACGGAGGCATCGTCGGCGATCGTCATGTGCCGACCCTACGCGAGCGCGATGCGCAGGTGAGCGCAGGCTTGGCTTCCTTGCGGAATGCATCCGGCTGAGTAGCGTTGCACCCGACGACGACATCCCGTCGAGACGGAGGCGTGCGATATGACCGACATCCAGACCACCCCGGCGACCGCTGCGGATCCCGAGGCCGCAGCCGGCTCTGCCCAGTTCCTTACCCCGGTCGCGCTCGGACTCCAGGCCCTCGCCGTCAACGGCAAGCAGGCGCACTGGAACGTCCGCGGTGCGAACTTCATCGCGATCCACGAGCTTCTCGACACCATCGTCGAGCACGCGCAGGACGCCGCCGATCAGGCTGCGGAGCGGATCGTCGCACTGGGTCTTCCCATCGACGCGCGGCTCGCCACCATCGCGGAGAAGACGCGGCCGACCACGCTCGCCGCCGGCTTCTCGCAGTGGGAGGACACGATCCGTGCCGTGATCTCCGACATGGACGTCGTGATCGCCGACGTGCAGGCGGCGATCGACGGGCTGGACGAGGTGGACCTCACCAGCCAGGACATCGCGATCGGCATCAAGGCGAGCATCGAGAAGGACCGCTGGTTCCTTTTCGCGCACCTCGCCGGCTGAGCGCCGACGCGCCGCACGGAGCCCCGGAGAGATCCGGGGCTTCGTCGTCTCCGGCGCGGCCGCGGCTCAGCCATCCGCTCCCCGACCCGGGACGCGCCGATGCTGGATCAGGCCCGGTGCGTGATCCGGCCGCCGAGCAGCGTGGCGACGACGCGCATCGAGCGGAGCGCCCCTTCGTCGCCGGCCAGGGGATCGGCCGCGCAGAGCGCGAGGTCGGCGGGCGCGCCCGGTGCCACGAGAGCGGGCGCGGCCGAGCCGGCGTGGGTCGACGCCGCGAGGGCGGTTACCGCGTCGAGGGCCTGCTCGGGCTGCCACGGCTCGCGCCCGTCTCGCGTGCGGAAGACCGCCGACGCCAGCGAGGCCCACGGGTCGAGAGGAGTCACCGGCGCGTCGGACCCGAGGAGGAGGTTCGCGCCGGAGGCGGCCAGCGCCGCGAGCGGGTAGGGCTGCGCCGTCTGCCCCGCCCAGATCGTGTCGGTGAGGTCGCGGTCGTCGATCGCATGCTCGGGCTGGACGCTCGCGCTCACGCCGAGTCGCGCGAAGCGCGGGATGTCGGCGTGCGCCACGAGCTGCGCATGCTCGATCGTGCCCGTCGCCTGAGTGAAGGCGTAGGCGTCGAGGGCGTGCGAGTTCGCCACGTCGCCGATCGCGTGGATGGCGCACGAGAGTCCGCCCGCCGTCGCCGCGGTCATGAGCTCGACAAGACTCTCGCGAGAGACGGTCAGCACCCCGTGATTGTGCGGGTCGCCCGGGTAGGGCTGGGAGCAGGCGGCCGTGCGGGTGCCGAGCGACCCGTCGGTGATCACCTTGAGCGGGCCTACACGAGCCAGATCGGATGCCGCGCCGCGGGCGACATCGCCGGTGCGAAGGCCCTCCGCGAGGGCCCGGGACAGGTGGTCCGGATAGATGCCGAACTCGACGCGCAGCGCGTCGAAGCCGTCGAGCGTGCGGCGGGCCCACGCATCCTCGTTCCAGGCCATGTCGAGATCGACGAGGCCCACCACGCCGCGGGCCGCGGCATCCGCCGCCATCCGGCGGATGACCCGATCGCCGGTCGCGGGGTCGACCGCGTTGAGCCGCCGGGAGATCTCGAACGCCGGCTCTTCGCGGAGGACGCCGGAATCATCGGCCTCGAATCCCTCGCGACGCAGCGCCGCCGAGTTCAGCCAGACACTGTGGACGTCCGCGTTGATGAGATAGGCGGGGGTCTCTCCCGTCGCGGCGTCGAGGAGGGCGAGCGTGGGCCGGTCCGGCCAGAAGGCATCGCGGAAGCCCGCCCCGACTCGGCGGCCGTCGACGATCGGGGCCGCCGCGATCAGCGTCGCGGCGTGGGTCGCGGAGACGGCCTGTCCAAGGGACGCCCGCTGCGACTCCAGCGCCCACTGCATCGTGTGCACGTGGTGATCCCACAGGCCGGGGATCAGCCAGCCTCCTTCGCCGTCGAGCACGGGACCGCGGGCCCGGAGGGCGCCCCGCGGTGCGATGTCGGAGATGAGCCCTCCCTCGAGGAAGACGTCGAAGGGGCCGTCGACCGGGAGCAGCTCGCTGCCGGGCCCCACGATGCGGACGTCCGTGATGGTGGCGATCGACTCGCCGAGTCCCGTCACCGGGCGCCCCGGCGCGCGTCGTGTGCGCGGCGCATCTCCGCCGCGAGGGCGGGGTTCGCGAAGGCGCCGTCGCCGCTCAACTCGGCGATGATCGTCTCGACGACCTCCGGCGTCCGGTTCTGGCTCAGCTTGCGCTTGGCCACGACCCGGGTGGGCGTGAGCCGGAACCCCACCGTGCCCTTCTCGAGCCGCTCCACGTAGGCCGGGTCGTTCGGGGGCTCCCAGAGCAGGCGCGGCTGCGGCATCCGTCCCTCGAAGCGGGCGACGAGACGGTCGAGCACGCGCAGATTCTCGTCGGGAGTGAGGATCTCGGGGACTCCGGAGAGATGCGCCGACACGAAGTTCCACGTCGGCACGCCGGCGGCGTCCCCGTACCAGCCGGGAGAGATGTACCCGTGCGGACCTTGGACGACGACCAGGAGCTCGCGAGCCCCGAGTCCGTGGATCAGGTCGTCCGGCTTGCCGACGTGGCCCACGATCGTGAGGTCGTCGCGCTCCTCGTCGAGAAGCACGGCGTAGTGCGACGCGACGAGCCCGTCGTCGGTCGCGCTCACGAGCGTCATCCAGGGGTTGCCCTCGATGAGACGACGCAGCTCACCGACGTCGGTCATCGCGAAGCTCGGGTTCTGTCGCATGGATCCAGATTAGGAGCCGGATGCCTCGCCGCAGCGCGGCTCGCGACCTCCGGTCGCAGGGATCAGGCTTGGCAGTAGGGGCACCAGTAGAGCTTGCGGGCGGCCATCTCCTCGACGAGGATCGCCGTCCCGCACGTGCGACACGGCAGGCCCTGTCGCCGGTACACCCAGTGCCGGTCGTCGCGGCTGGCCATCGCGGCACGCCAGCGATCGGGATCGAGCCCGTCCATCGTCATCATCTGGCCGGTCTCGACGCCGATGGCGAGCAGGTTCACCCAGTCCCGCCAGATCGCGCGCACGAGCTCCTCCGGCACCTCGCGGCCAGGGGTGTGCGGATTGAGACGGGCACGGTAGAGGAGTTCCGCGCGGTAGACGTTGCCGATCCCGCTCACGACGGACTGGTCCATGAGGAGCAGCCCGATCGCCGTCGGCTTGCGACGGACGACAGCCGTGAAGCGCTCCTCCCCTTCCCCCACGTCGTCCACGAGCGGGTCCGGTCCGAGCTTGGCGATCGTCGCCACGACCTCATCGGGCGTCTGGATCTGGCACGCCGTCGGGCCGCGCAGGTCGGCGCACGTCACGTCGGTCAGCAGGCGCAGGCGGACCTGCCCCACGACCGGCGGCGGCCACTGGCCGTCCTCCTCGGGAAGGCCGGTCGTCTGCTCGGACATGCGCACGTGCACGCGCGCCCGACGCGGGGCCCCGATCGAGGTCAGCGAGTTCTCGCCGGCGCTGTCGAGGACGGGCTCATCCGCCTCCAGGGCCGTCCCGCGCTGGTTCGTCTGCCCCATCCGCCCGTTCGCCGAGGCGATCGTGGCATCCACGAGGACCTCGCCGGCGAAATCCCACGCGCCGTACATCCCGAGGTGCACGCGCAGCCACGCGTCGCCCTCGAAGCCGAGGAACATCTGCTTGCCGACCGCCTGCACCCGCTCGGCGACGCGGCCGTCGAGCACCGCGGCCCCCTCGGCGAACCGGCCCTGCGGGCTCGACGCGCGCACAGCGCGCCCGACGATGTTGCGGTCGAACTGGCGCGCGATGCGGTGGACGGAATGGCCCTCGGGCATCAGCCTGCTTCGGGGTCCATCGCGTCGGACGACTCGCCGCCGGTCGGCGCGTGCAGCGCGCCGCCGCGCGGGGTACGGGGGTCGGACACGAGGCTGCCGTCCCTCTCGAAGTCGGCGATCTGGCGGATGCGGCGGATGTGGCGCTCCTCGTTCGAGAACGGGGTCGAGATGAAGCGGTCGATGAAGGTCGTCGCCTCGCCGAACGTGTGCTGACGCGCGCCGATCGCGATCACGTTGGCGTCATTGTGCTCGCGGGCGAGCTCAGCGGTCGCGATGCTCCAGACGAGGGCGGCCCGGATGCCCTCGACCTTGTTCGCCGCGATCTGCTCGCCGTTGCCCGAGCCGCCGAAGACGATGCCGAGCGTCTCGATGCCTGCGGCCTGGTCGCGCACGACCGCCTGAGCGGCGCGGATGCAGAAGGCCGGGTAATCGTCGAGCGGCTCGTAGTCGAGGGGACCGTGATCCACGACCTCGTGTCCCTGCTCGGCGAGATGATGCTGCAGCTGCGTGGAGAACTCGAGGCCGGCGTGATCGGTCGCGATGTGGATGCGCATGGGCCAATCCTAGGGACGCGGAGGGGTGAGGGATCCTGCGCCGGTCAGGGCGCGACGCCCGCCGCGGCGGGCTTGAACCCGGCGCGGATGTTCTCGCAGCACCCGGGCCGGCAGACGTCGAACCACGGGCCGAGGGTCGTCTCGTGAGGCCGGTCCGCGGTGGGCGTTCCCTGGACGCGCTCGAGCACGAGGTCGATGAGTCCCGACACGAACGCGGGGTCGATGCCGGGCGTCGGTGTGCGGACCGCCTGGATCCCCGCCTCCTGCGCGGCCTCCATCGCCTCCGTGTCGAGGTCCCACAGCACTTCCATGTGGTCGCTCACGAAGCCGAGGGGCACGATCGCGATCGCCTCGACGCCCGCTGCGGGGAGGGCCTCGATGACATCGTTGATGTCGGGCTCGAGCCACGGCTGCGAGGGCGGGCCGGAGCGCGACTGGTAGACGAGCTCCCACCCGATCCGCGCCGCCACCGGCTCCTCGGCGGCGAGGTCGGCCATGATGCGCTCCGCGACGGCGAGGTGCTGGGTCGCGTACGCGCCGCCCTCTCCCCAGTCGACGTCGCGTGGCCCGGAGCGCCGCGCGTCGTCCATCGGCACGCTGTGGGTCGAGAAGAGCACGCGGATCGCCTCGGGCGCGATGCCCTGGGAGAGGTATCCCTTCACGGCGTCGCGGACGCCCTCCGCGAAGGGCGTCACGAATCCCGGGTGGTCGAAGAACTGGCGGACCTTGTCGATCGTGACCGTGCCGGCGAGCTCCGTGTCGGTCAGGACGCGCGCGAAGTCCTCGCGGTACTGGCGGCAGCTCGAGAACGAGCTGTAGGCGCTGGTCGCGATCGCGATCAGCTTCGTGTGACCGGATGCCGCGGCATCCGTCACCGCCTCATCCAGGTACGGGGCCCAGTTGCGGTTTCCCCAGTACACGGGGAGGTCGATGGACCGGCGTGCGAGCTCATCCTCGAGCGCCGCCTTGAGGGCGCGGTTCTGGTCGTTGATGGGGCTCACGCCGCCGAAGTGACGGTAATGGTGGGCCACCTCCTCGAGGCGCTCGTCGGGGATGCCGCGCCCGCGCGTGACGTTGCGGAGGAAGGGGATGACGTCGTCCTGCCCCTCGGGACCGCCGAAGCTCGCGAGGAGGATCGCGTCGTAGGCGACGGGCACGTCGACGTGCGGGGCGCCGGAGGACGCCTCGGGCGAGGCGAAGAGGACCACTCCCTGTTCGCGCGTGCTGTCCGGATGCTGATTCTCGTGCGGTTCGACCACGCGACCATCCTTCCATCGGCACAGGCGCGCAGGGCGCACTTGACTCGGGGTCGAGAGACCCGCATCGATGTCCACGGAACCGCCCGCGACCGCGGTGCCGCGACGCGCGCTGGCATAGGCTGGGACGGTTGTCGCCGGAGCCAGCAGCATCCGTGCGAGGCGTCCCATCCCCCATCACAAACGGGAGCAGAGCGAAGTGCCTGGAGAGAACCTCACCCGCGTCGAAGCGCAGGAGCGCCGCGCGATCATCGACCCCTCGGGGTCCGGGATCTCATACGAGATCAGCCTGAACCTGACACAGGGCGAGGAGGTCTTCGGGTCCCGCACCGTCGTGCGCTTCCCTGCCACCGCCGGCACCTCGACCTTCATCGACCTGATCGCGCGCGAGGTGCGCGAGATCACGCTGAACGGCCGGTCGATCGACCCGGCGACGGCATTCGCCGACTCGCGGATCGCCCTCGACGGTCTCGAGGCCGATAACGAGCTCGTCGTCGACGCCGACGCGCTCTACACGAACACCGGCGAGGGCCTGCACCGCTTCGTCGACCCGGTGGACGGCGAGGTCTACCTGTACTCGCAGTTCGAGGTGCCCGACTCCCGCCGGGTGTTCGCGGTGTTCGAGCAGCCTGACCTCAAGGCCACCTTCCGGTTCACGGTGACGGCCCCCGAGCCGTGGAAGGTCGTGTCGAACTCGCCGACGCCGGAGCCGAAGAAGCACGGCGACGGGTCGGCCACATGGTCGTTCGCGCCCACGCCGAAGATCTCGTCGTACATCACGGCCCTCATCGCGGGCCCCTACGAGGTCACGACCTCGGAGCTCACGAGCGCGTCTGGCCGCGTCATCCCGCTCGGGGTCTACGCGCGCAAGAGCCTCTGGCCGTACATGGACGCCGACTACGTCTTCGAGACGACGCGCAAGGGCTTCGCGTACTTCGAGGAGAAGTTCGACTACGCCTACCCGTTCGAGAAGTACGACCAGCTCTTCGTGCCGGAGTTCAACGCCGGCGCGATGGAGAACGCCGGCGCGGTGACCTTCACCGAGACGTACGTCTTCCGCAGCAAGGTGACGGATGCCGTCAAGGAGCGTCGCGTCGTCACGATCCTCCATGAGCTCGCCCACATGTGGTTCGGCGATCTCGTGACCATGAAGTGGTGGAACGACCTCTGGCTCAACGAGTCGTTCGCCGAGTGGGCGTCGACGATCGCGACCGCCGAGGCGACGGAGTGGACCGGGGCGTGGACGACCTTCAACGCGATGGAGAAGACCTGGGCGTACCGCCAGGACCAGCTTCCCTCGACGCACCCCGTCGTCGCGCAGATCAACGACCTGGAAGACGTCCAGGTGAACTTCGACGGCATCACCTACGCCAAGGGCGGCTCGGTGCTCAAGCAGCTCGCCGCCTGGGTGGGCGTCGAGGCGTTCTTCGCCGGCGTCGCGGCGTACTTCAAGAAGCACGCGTTCTCGAACACGGAGCTCTCCGACCTCCTCGCCGAGCTCGAGACGACGAGCGGCCGGGAGCTCGGCACCTGGTCGAAGAAGTGGCTCGAGACCGCGGGAGTCAACACCCTCTCGCCCGAGATCGCGACCGACGTCGACGGGCGGATCACGCGGTTCGCGATCGTCCAGACCGCGCCGGCCGACTACCCGACGATCCGCCCGCACCGCCTCGGCATCGGCTTCTACAGCCTCCGGGGCGGCGCCCTCGTCCGGGTGCACCGCGTGGAGCTCGACGTCGACGGCGACCTCACCGAGGTGCCTCAGCTCAAGGGCATCGAGCGCCCCGACCTCGTGCTGCTCAACGACGACGACCTGGCCTACGCCAAGATCCGCCTCGACGAGCGCTCGCTCGCAACGGCCATCGAGCACCTCGCGAAGATCAGCGACCCGCTCGCGCGCTCGCTCGTGTGGGGCGCCGCGTGGGACCAGACACGGGATGCCGAGGCCTCCGCGAGCGACTACATCGACCTCGTGCTGCGCAACATCGGGGCCGAGAGCGAGTCCACCACGGTCCGCACGACCCTCGCTCAGCTGCAGCTCGCCGCGAACTTCTACGTCGCCCCGGAGAAGCGGGCGACGACCCGCGAGAAGGTCGCGAACGCGCTCTGGGAGCTCGCCCAGGCGGCCGAGCAGGGCAGCGACGGCCAGCTCCAGCTCGTCACGGCGTTCGCAAGCGCCGCCTCGACGCCCTTGCAGTGGGAGAAGGTCCGGCAGGTGCGCGACGGCGAGATCGCGTTCGAGGGTCTCGCGATCGACACCGACCTCTCGTGGCAGCTCCTCGTCTCGCTCGCGGCGGGCGGCGTCGTGACCGAGGCGGACATCGATGCGGCCCTCGCCGCCGACAACACCGCGAAGGGCGGGGAGTTCGCCGCGCAGGCGAAGGCCGCGCTGCCGGACGCCGAGGCGAAGAAGGCGGCGTGGTCATCGCTCATCGACAGCGACGACCTGCCGAACACCATCGTCCGGGCGGCGGCCGCCGGATTCACGCACCCCGCGAGCGTCGATCAGCTCGGCGCCTTCGTCGAGCCGTACTTCGACATGCTGCTGCCGATCTGGGAGTCGCGGACCTACCAGATCGCCCAGTACCTCATCGTCGGGCTCTACCCCGCGGCCCTCGCGAACGTCGAGCTGCGCAACGCGACGCGCGCATGGCTCGCCGCCAACGGCCAGGCGGCGCCGGCGCTCCGCCGGCTCGTGCAGGAGAACCTGGCCGGCACCGAGCGCGCCCTCGCCGTGCAGGAGCGCGACGCACGCTGATCGATGACGGATGCCTCGTCCCGCGCAGGGACGAGGCATCCATCATCTTCACACCGGCACTCAGGGGGCGCTGAGGCGGCTCGAAATACGATGGGTCGAATGCGGATCACGGGCGCGGAAGGCAGCAGCAGCACGGTGGACTGGGCGGAGATCGGCGCGAGCGTGGGCAACTTCCTCATGGGGGCTGCCTGGACGGCGCTGTCGATCCTCGGCATCATCCTGGGCGCCATGATCCTGGCGTGGATCATGCGCCGACTGATCGACCGCGTCGTCGAGCGGATCGTCCGCGGAGCCAAGTCGAAGGCCAATGTCGACGACACCCAGGCCCTCGACCGCTCCCCCATCGCCCAGGTCAGGCTCGTGCAGCGCACGCGGACCCTCGGATCGATCCTCTCGAACATCGTCAACGTGACGATCGTCATCGTCGCGATCATCCTCGTCATCTACCGGATCAACAGCGAGGTGCTGGGGTCTTTCGCGCTCCTGACCGCCGCGATCGGCGCCGGTCTCGGCTTCGGCGCGCAGAACATCGTCAAGGACGTCCTCAACGGCATCTTCATCGTCGCGGAGGACCAGATCGGCATCGGCGACGTCGTCGACCTCGGTCTCGCGACGGGGATCGTGGAGTACGTCAGCGTCCGGATCACGCATGTCCGGGACGTCAACGGCACACTCTGGTACGTCCGCAACGGCGAGATCACCCGCATCGGCAACATGTCGATGGGCTGGTCCCGCGTCATCGTCGATCTCGCCGTGCCCGTCGACGCCGACATAGACGAGGTCGAGGACGCGCTGCTGGATGCCGCGAAGGCGCTGCGCAACGAGCCCAAGTGGCGGAGCCGGATCCTGGAGACGCCCGAGGTCTGGGGCCTGGAGTCCGTCTCGGGCGATGCTCTCGTCATCCGCCTTGTCATGAAGACCCGCCCGAACACCAAGGACGACGTCGCGCGCGAGCTGCGTGTCCGCCTCAAGCGCGCGGTCGACGAGCTGGGACTGACTCTTCCGCAGCTCACCTCGATCACCCTGACGGGGCCGGACGCGGCGCAGAGCGTCCGCGGTGCGAATCCGCCGCGCACCAAGCCGACGCCGGTGACGAAGGTTCCCGAGAACCCCGTGTGGAAGCCCAAGAAGCAGCGCAGCAAGCGCCACGCCGAGACCGGCGATCGCCCGGACGGAGAGCCGACACCATGACCGATCCGCGCGCCGATGCTCAGGGGACGGATGCCGCGCCCCTCTCGTTCTACGACGAGATCGGCGGCCACGAGACCTTCGTCCGCCTCGTCGAGACGTTCTACCGCGGCGTCGCCGAAGACGACGTCCTGAAGCCGATGTACCCGGAGCAGGACCTGGGACCCGCGCAAGTCCGTCTGACGATGTTCCTGGAGCAGTACTGGGGCGGTCCCACGACGTACAGCGAGCAGCGCGGCCATCCCCGGCTGCGGATGCGGCACGCCCCCTTCCATGTGAACCCGGACGCCCGCGATCGCTGGCTCGCCCACATGCGCGCCGCAGTCGACGAGCTCGCACTGTCGCCGCTGCATGAGGCGACTCTGTGGGACTATCTCCAACGA
Source organism: Microbacterium sp. BK668 (assembly GCF_004362195.1). Lineage (NCBI taxonomy): Bacteria > Bacillati > Actinomycetota > Actinomycetes > Micrococcales > Microbacteriaceae > Microbacterium > Microbacterium sp. BK668. Next base: position 2,521,574 of record NZ_SNWG01000001.1, on the reverse strand, counting down.
GCCGCGCACGCGATGGTCAACACGTTCGAGCCCAGCGGAATCGGACCAGCGGCGGGTGGGCGAGCCGCAACGTCTCTCCCTCTTACCTCGCCGCGGCCCGACAGCACGGCCTGAGCTTCCGACACGACGACGAAGGAGTCGCCATGCCCCCCGCCACCACCTCGACCCACTCCGCCGACGTCCTCGTCGTCGGCTGGGGCCTTTCCGGTCTCGTCGCGGCGAGCGAGGCAGCCGCGGCGGGCAGGAAGGTCGTCCTCGTCGACCAGGAGCCGCGGTCGAATCTCGGCGGGCAGGCGTGGTGGTCGTTCGGCGGGCTGTTCTTCGTCGATTCCCCCGAGCAGCGCCGGATGGGGATCAAGGACTCGCTCGACCTCGCGCGCCAGGACTGGTTCGGCACCGCGGGCTTCGACCGCGAGGAGGACGCCTGGCCGAAGCGCTGGGCCGAGGCATACCTGCAGTTCGCGGCCGGCGAGAAGCGGGCATGGCTGCGGGAGAAGGGCGTCGGCTTCTTCCCCGTCGTCGGCTGGGCCGAGCGCGGCGGCTACGGCGCGACCGGGCCGGGCAACTCCGTGCCCCGCTTCCACATCACGTGGGGCACGGGGCCGGGCATCGTCGCGCCTTTCGCCGCGGCGGTGGAGGGCGCAGAGGCGGCCGGCCGGATCACCATCCTTCCTCGCCACCGCGTGACGTCCCTCACGACTGCGGGAGGTGCCGTCTCGGGAGCAGCCGGCGAGGTGCTCGCACCGTCCGGCTCCGTGCGCGGGGCGGCGAGCTCGCGTGAAGTCGTCGGCGCCTTCGAGGTGACGGCGTCGGCGACGATCGTCGCCTCGGGCGGGATCGGCGGCAATCACGACCTCGTGCGTGCGATGTGGCCCCCGAGGCTCGGCACAGCGCCGGCCACGATGGTGACGGGCGTCCCGGCATACGTGGACGGCTCGATGCTGCCGGTCGCCGAGGCATCCGGGGCCCGGATCATCAACGGCGACCGCATGTGGCATTACGTCGAGGGCCTGCAGAACTGGAATCCGGTCTGGCCGGATCACGGCATCCGGATCCTCCCGGGGCCGTCGTCGCTCTGGCTGGACGCCACGGGACACCGCCTGCCCGTTCCGCTGTATCCCGGCTTCGACACGCTCGGCACGCTCGCGCACCTGCGCGCGACCGGCCACGATCACTCGTGGTTCGTGCTCTCCCACAGGATCATCGAGAAGGAGTTCACCCTCTCGGGCAGCGAGCAGAACCCCGACCTGACCGGCAAGGACCTGCCGCTTCTCGTCCGCTCCCGCTTGGGCAAGGGCGCCGCGGGACCGGTCCAGGCCTTCATGGACCACGGCGCGGACTTCGTCGTGCGCGACGATCTCGAGGCTCTCATCGCCGGGATGAAGGCGCTTCCCGGCGGGGAGGTGCTCGACGGCGACCGCGTGCGGCTCGAGCTGGAGGCGCGCGACCGCGAGATCGAGAACGACTTCACCAAGGACGCCCAGATCGCGATGCTCCGCTCCGCGCGCGCGTACCGCGGCGACAAGCTCGTCCGGACGGCTGTGCCCCACCGTATCCTCGATCCGGCGGCGGGTCCGCTGATCGCCGTGAAGCTCCATGTGCTGACGCGCAAGTCGCTCGGTGGCATCGAGACCGACCTATCCGGGCGCGCGCTCGACGCGTCGGGTGCGCCGGTCGCGGGGCTCTACGCGGCCGGTGAGGCCAGCGGGTTCGGAGGCGGCGGCGTGCACGGCTACCGCGCGTTGGAGGGCACGTTCGTGGGCGGATGCCTCTTCTCCGGCCGGATCGCCGGCCGAGCCGCGGCATCCGCCGTCTGAATCAGGCCGGGCCTCCCCCGGTCTCGCGGACCGGCGTGAGACCGGCGCGGACCGGTCCCCGGACCAGGACATGACCGCGCCGCAGCGTCACGCGCGTCCAGGCCGCCGCGCGCCGGACCTGCGCCTCCTCCTCACCGGCGATGAAGCCGAGCGCGAAGGCCGCGAAGGCGGCGCCCAGGGGCAGGTTCCCGAGCGCGTCGTCCGGCGCTCCCCAGACGCTCGCGCGCACGGTGCGGACCACGTCTTCGCCGGGGTCGGCGGGCATGGCCTCGGCCACGGCCGCGATGCCGTACTGGGCGCGGGAGGCGAGGACGGATGCCGCGATCCCGCCCACGCTCTCCCACCCGCCCCGCGGAGGTGAGATCCCCGCCCACGCGGGAGACTGCGCGACCTCGGGAAGCACGACGGCTCGTGCGTCATCGGAGGCCGCCGCGAGGAGCGTCGCGTCGACGACGAGGTCGCAGACGAGCTCGGGATCCACCGGAAGCGCGCGGAGGGCGAGGACGGTCGGGGTCGTGTCGAAGAGACCGCGCGGCGCGAGAGGCGCCGACGTGATCGCAAGGGTGCCGTTCGCCGCCTGCAGGCGCACGCCGCCGTCGCCGAGGCGTGCGGTGCGGCCGGCGAAGGTGAGGGCATCGGCGGCGGCCTCGGCGTCGGGGAAGAGAAGGCGCTGCGACATCCGCCCTAAACTACCAAGCGGTGCGGAAGCCGCCGCCCGCCGCAGCCTGGAGGACGACGTGACCGACGCCGCGGAGCCCGACGAGACGCCGCTGGACGTCGACCCCGTGTCGGCGCTGCTGTCCGTGCTCGACCTCGCCGATTCCACCGCCAGGACCACGGAGGACATCTTCACCGGCGTGTCGCAGCCCATGCCGCTCGGGCGGGTCTACGGCGGACAGGTGCTCGCGCAGTCGATCGTCGCGGCGGAGCGCACGATCCCCGAGGACCGCGTCCCGCACTCGATGCACGGCTACTTCCTGCGCCCCGGCGACTCGTCCAAGGGCATCACCTTCGCCGTCGACCGCATCCACGACGGGCGCTCCTTCTCCACGCGCCGCACGCAGGCCTTCCAGGAAGGGGTGCCCATCTTCTCGATGATCGCGTCCTTCCAGGACGAGGATCCCGGGGTCGAGCATCAGCAGGCGATGCCCGACGGCATTCCGCTTCCCGAGGGCCTTCCCGATGTCGAAGACCACCTCACCGGGCTTCATCCCATGACCAAGCGCCTGTTCCTGGACCGGCCGGTCGACCTGCGGCATATCCCGTCGCCGGTCTACCTGACCGTCGAGGGCGAGCGCGTTCCCCGCCAGGCGGTGTGGATGAGGGCACGCAGTCCGCTTCCCGACGACCCGGCGCTGCACCGCGCCGCGCTCGCCTACCTCAGCGACCTCACGATCCAGGAGTCGATCCTCCGCGCGCACGGCGTCGCGTGGGCAACGCCGGGGCTGAAGGTCGCGAGCCTCGACCACGCCATGTGGTGGCATCGCCCCGGCCGCGTCGACGAGTGGCTGCTGTATGTGCAGGAGTCGCCGAGCGCACGGGGCGGACGGGGTCTCGCCTCCGGGCGGATCTACTCCCGCGACGGCGTCCTCATCGCGAGCGTCGCGCAGGAGATCATGGTGCGCATCCCGGGTTGATGCCGGCGGATCAGTGCCGGTAGGTCAGTGCCGGTGGGTCAGTGCCGGTGGGCGTAGACGATCGGGGCGCCCTGGTACGGGCTCCAGGCGTCGCGCTCCGCGGGCGTCAGCCGCATCGGCCGGCCGGTCGCGGCATCCACCTTCACGACGACCGTCGTCGCTCGTGCGTACACCGTCTGCCGACCGTCGGGCGCCGCCGTCTCGACGGGGCTGCACACCTCGTAGCAGACCTCGATGCTCGATCCGCCGAGCTTCCCGAACCACAGCTGAACGTCGAGCGGATGCCGCTGATACGGCACCGGCGCGAGGTACTCGATCTCCTGGCGGGCGATGAGGGTGAGGATGCCGCTGTGCAGGCCCGAGTCCAGCACCGCCGTGGGCGGGGCGACCTCACCGGCGCCGGGCTGCCAGAAGGCGCGGACGCGCGCCTCTTCGAGAAGCTTCAGCATCGACGTGTTGTTCACGTGGTTGAACGCGTCGAGGTCGCCCCACCGCAGGGGAATCGGAATGTGGAGGCGCCGGCCCTGCGGCGTCGTCTCGACCGTCGCGATCGGCTCGTCGGTCACGCGTGCTCCTCACTTCCTTCGTCGACGAGCTCTCTTCGCTTCGGCGGCCGAGCGGTCGTCGGCTGTGCTCCGGTCAGTCGCGCGTGAGCTTGCGATAGGCCGAGCGGTGCGGCTTGGCGGCGTCGGGTCCGAGGCGCTGGATCTTGTTCTCCTCATAGGCCTCGAAGTTGCCCTCGAACCAGTACCACTGGTCGGGATCCTCGTCGGTGCCTTCATAGGCGAGGATGTGCGTCGCGATGCGGTCGAGGAACCACCGGTCGTGCGTGATCACCACGGCGCAGCCCGGGAACTCGAGAAGCGCGTTCTCGAGCGACTGGAGCGTCTCCACGTCGAGGTCGTTGGTGGGCTCGTCGAGGAGCAGGAGGTTGCCGCCCTCCTTGAGCGTGAGTGCGAGGTTCAGGCGGTTGCGCTCGCCGCCCGAGAGGACGCCGGCCTTCTTCTGCTGGTCGGGGCCCTTGAAGCCGAACTTCGAGACGTAGGCGCGCGAGGGGATCTCGGTCTTGCCCACGGTGATGATGTCGAGGCCGTCGGAGACGACCTCCCACAGCGTCTTCTGCGGGTCGATGTTGGCTCGGGACTGATCGACATAGCTGATCTTGACCGTCTCGCCGACCTTGAGCTCGCCGCCGTCGAGCTGCTCGAGACCGACGATCGTCTTGAAGAGCGTCGTCTTGCCGACGCCGTTCGGCCCGATCACGCCGACGATCCCGTTGGGCGGAAGCGTGAAGCTGAGCCCGTCGATGAGCGACCGGCCGTCGAACCCCTTCTGCAGCTTCTTGGCCTCGATCACGACGCTGCCCAGCCGCGGGCCCGGCGGGATCGTGATCTCCTCGAAGTCGAGCTTGCGCGTGCGATCGGCCTCGGCCGCCATCTCCTCGTAGCGAGCGAGGCGCGCCTTGGACTTCGCCTGGCGCCCCTTCTGGTTCGACCGCACCCAGTCGAGCTCCTCGGCGAGGCGCTTGGCCAGCTTGGCGTCCTTCTTGCCCTGGATGGCGAGGCGCTCGGCCTTCTTCTCGAGATAGGTGGAGTAGTTGCCCTCGTAGCCGATGAGACGGCCGCGGTCGACCTCGGCGATCCACTCGGCGACGTTGTCGAGGAAGTACCGGTCGTGCGTGATCGCGATGACGGCGCCCGGGTACTTCTGCAGGTGCTGCTCGAGCCAGAGCACGCTTTCGGCGTCGAGGTGGTTCGTGGGCTCGTCGAGGAGCAGCAGGTCGGGCTTCTGGAGGAGCAGTTTCGTCAGCGCGACGCGACGCTTCTCGCCGCCGGAGAGGGGTGCGATCTGCGCGTCGCCGGGCGGAGTGCGCAGGGCATCCATCGCCTGCTCGAGCTGCGAGTCGAGGTCCCACGCGTCGGCGGCGTCGATCTCCTCCTGGAGCGTGCCCATCTCGGCCAGCAGCGCGTCGAAGTCCGCATCGGGATCGGCCATGAGACCCGAGATCTCGTTGAAGCGATCCAGCTTCGCCTTGATCGCGATGCCGTCCTGGATGTTCTCCAGGACCGTCTTGGTCTCGTCGAGCTCGGGCTCCTGCATGAGGATGCCGACGCTGAAGCCCGGCGAGAGCTTCGCTTCGCCGTTCGACGGCTGGTCGAGGCCCGCCATGATCTTGAGGATCGTCGACTTTCCGGCGCCGTTGGGCCCGACCATGCCGATCTTCGCGCCCGGCAGGAACGCCATCGTGACGTCGTCGAGGATGAGCTTGTCGCCGACTGCCTTGCGGGCGCGGACCATGGAGTAGATGTACTCAGCCATAACCTGTCCAGTCTAGGCGACCGCGGCTCGGCAACCGGGGCCCGCTGCCCGGGCGACCGGAGCCCGCTGTCGGGGCCCGCTGCCCGGCGCCCGGGGACCGCCGCCGGGCGTCCCGCGTCCGGCACGGCCGGTAACCGCGACCGGACGCACCGCCCTGCGGGTGGGCGTGCGTCACCAGTCGATCGGGCGCGTCCGCCCGAGCAGGCACGTCTCGTCCCCGACGACCGGGAGCACCGTGGCCACGGGATCACCCGTCGCCGGTCCCACCTGCCCGATCAGGCACTCCCCCGCCCACAGCACCGAGAACTGGATGCTCTCGGCCGCGTTGCCGACCGTCGACTCGTCGTTCGTCACCTGCATCGCGGCCTTGTCGAAGCCGCCGGCGGCCAGCGCATCGACGTACGCGCGGCCGGACGCACGGTCCGGACCCGCCCACACCGCGTTCACGATCGACGCGAAGTACGGCAGATTGTCGGCTGCAGTGCCCTCCGGTCGCAGCGCGGGCGGGGGTGCGGCCGTCTCGGTCGGGACGACGCTCGGATCCGCCGTCGCCGTCGCCGTCGACGGCGTCACCGCCGACGACCCGGTCGGCCCTGTCGGCTGACCCTCGGAGCAGCCGGTCAGGAGCCCGAGCGCCACCGCCACCAGCACGACGGCCGAGCCGACCGGGCTGATCCTTCCGCGACGTCGGGTCGGCTCGGAGCGGCGAAGCACGCGACGAGTCTAGGCGTCGCGTCACAGCTGCGACCGCGAGCGTCAGAAGGGCGTGTCGGCACCGACGAGCAGAGAAGCCTCGTCCGGCGACGCCTCCGCGACCTGTGAAGTCGACTCCGAGGCAGTCGCACCTCCCGGGACAGCCCACTCCGCGGCCGCAGGGGCCGGAGCCCAATCGCCCTCGGCGGCGGGGGCGCTCTGCGGCGCGGAGGAGGCATCCCTCTCGAAGCGGCTGGTGCCGAACAGCAGGTCATGACCGATCGCCTCGACGTCGATCTCGGCGCTGATGCCCTTCTTCGCGCCCGTGTCCCACTCGCGCAGGCGCAGCCGCCCGGTGAGGATGACGCGGTCGCCCTTCTTCAGCGAATGGAACGCGTGCTCGGCAAGACCGCGGAAGGCCGAGACGGTGTACCAGTTGGTGTGCGCGTCGACCCACGACGCGCTGTTGCGGTCGTAGCGGCGCTGGCCGCTCGCGACGCGGAAGGTGGTGATCGCCACGCCTGCCGGCGTGCGCTTGTGCTCGGGCTCCGTCGCGATGTTGCCCGTGATGGTGATGGTGTCGCTCATGCCGCTTCCTCTCTCGTGCCGAGGTGCTTCCTCGGATGCTGCGCCGGCGCCCGAGTGCCCGTCGAGCGCCGGCGCGGGCTCAACGATGTCGCGGCGGCGCCCGCGCGCGGGCAATGGCGACCGTGAATGTGGAGAGGAGTCGGGCCGGGCGGGCTGGGGAGGAGAAGCGGGTCGGGGGTGAGACCGAGCATCGGGAATGTCGGAGGTCGCACATATGTTCGATTCCAGAGGAGAACACATGACTGCACTTTCCGACGTGGCGCTGCAGACGGCGCCGACTCTCCGCGCGGGAACGCTGGTTCGGCTCGCCCGAGCCGCAGCGGCGCTCTGGCGCGTCCTCGACGCGCGCGACCGAGTCATCGGGCATGTCGAGGCCTTCAGCGCCCCCGGCGGCACCCGCTACCGCGCACGGCGCTTCCATGCGGCCTCGAGGGCGTTCCGCGATCTCGGCGAGTTCTGGTCGGCCGACGACGCGATCGACTGCCTCCGCTTCGAGCGCTGACTCAGACGACCGCCTCGAGCTGGTCGACGATGGCCACCGGTGCGCCTCCGCGAACGCGCGGCCAAGCCTCGGCCAGAATGGCTGCCGCGTGCTCGAGCTCGTCAAGCGGCGCCGTGAAAGGCACTCGAAGATGGCGATCGTGGCCGCCGTCCGCGGCGAAGCGCGAGCCGGCCGACAGCAGCAGCCCGCGTGCGCGCACGTCCATGACGAGCGCCGAGCTCAGCGGTGCGTCGAGCTCGATCCACAGCGCAACTCCCCCCGCCGGGCTCGGCACCGCCCAATCGGGCAGGTGGGATCTCAGAGCTGTGACCATGGCGTCACGCCCCGTACGCAGGAGGTGGGATCGTTGTCCGACGATCTCGGGAAGCATCGGCAGCAGCGCCGCCGCAACAGCCTGCTCGAACTCCGGCGTGCCCAGGTCCTGCGTCGATCGCGCCGCGACGAGGCGGCGGATCAGGTCGGCGTGCGCGCGGATCCACCCGACGCGAAGACCGCCCCACACCGTCTTGCCGAGGGAGCCCAATCGCACGACCGAACCCGGCTCTGCGTGCAGGAATGCCGGCGCGACCCATCCCCGGTCGATGTCGAGGTCGGCCGTGGTCTCGTCGAGGATGAGCACCGTCCCCGACCGCTCCGCCGCCGCCAGCATCGTCGCTCGGTCGTCGGGCGTCATGGACCGGCCCGTCGGGTTCTGGAAGTCGGGCATCAGGTACGCGGCGACCGGCAGCGTGCGCGCGAGGGCCTGCTCGGCGCGATCGAGATCCCAGCCGTCGGCGGTCGTCACGGGCACCCCGACCGGTCTTGCGCCCGCGCGCCGGAACGCGTCCACGGCGTGCGGATACGTCGGAGTCTCGATGAGCAGGCGATCGCCGCGGCCGAGCAGCACGGATGCGAGCAGGTGGATCGCGGACTGAGCGCCCGTGGTCACGAGCACCTCACCCGGGTCGGTCGGGATTCCGCGGCGCGCGTAGTGCTCAGCGATGGCGGCGCGGAGGTCCGGTCGGCCGACGACGTCGTAGCCGACCCGACCGACGAGCGCAGCCGACTGCCCCGCGACCTCGGCGATGACCCCCGCGAGGCCTGGCCAGGCGGGCGGGCTCGCCTGCTGCAGATCTATGGCACCGTCCGAGGATGCCGCCCGGCCAGGATCGCGGCGACGCAGGGGAAGCGTTTCACTCCCGGACCCTCGCACGCTCGCGATGTGACCCGTCTCGCGGAGGCTGCGATACGCCGCGGCGACGGTGCTCCGGCTCACCTGGAGGCTGGCGGCGAGCTCGCGTTCAGCGGGAAGCGTCGTACGCGGGGCCAGGCGGTTGTCGAGACAGAGCAGACGGATGCCGTCGGCCAGAGCCTCGTAGGCGGGCTCGCGCGTTCGCCACCCGCCGAGCGCCGCCGTCAGCGACCGGGCGGAGATCCGGGAATCCATTCGGCCAGATTACCCGAATTGGACTGTGCGCGTCGGGCCAATCATGCGATTGGATGGTCGCATGACACGACGCGTCGTCCAGCTGCTGACCGGCCTGATCCTCTACGGCATCGGCTGCGCGCTCACGGTCGAGGCCGGTCTCGGGGTCGACCCATGGACCGTCTTCGCCGAAGGTGTTTCGATCCACACCGGGATCGGGATCGGCTGGATGACGAGCATCATCGGCTTCCTGGTTCTCCTGCTGTGGATCCCGTTGCGGCAGAAGCCGGGAGTCGGCACGGTCGCGAACATCGTCCTGGTCGGGACGAGCATGCAGTTCGCCCTCGGAATCATCCCCCCGATGAGCGGGCTCCTCGCGCAGTTCGCCGCGCTGCTGGGAGGCATCGTCGTCGTGGCTGTGGCATCCGGTCTGTACATCGGCGCGCACTTCGGCCCGGGCCCGCGCGACGGACTCATGACGGGCATGCACGCGCGGCTCGGCTGGCCCATCTTCGCGTGCCGCGCGATCGTCGAGCTGTCGGTGCTCCTCATCGGGTGGCTGCTCGGGGGCACCGTGGGCATCGGCACGGTGCTGTTCGCCCTGCTCATCGGACCCCTGGTCCACATCGCTCTGCCGCTGCTCGACACCCGGCGGTCGGCCCGCTCCCCCGTCACCGGCTCCAGGCAGGCGCGGCCCGCCGACTGATCCCGCTGACGAGGGTTCCGGCGGGCAACCCCGCCGGCCGACTCCGGATTCCGCGAGCGGCCGTCACCCGTGGAGCACGTTCAGTCTCCTGTGGAGCGAGTTCAGTGCTCGCGGAACTCCGGCCAGTCCGAGCCCGGCTTGAGGTGCGAGTACAAGGCGTTCTTGGCGACATCCATCGACGGATACGAGCCGACCGGCGCATCGGCTCCCACCATCTTGACGGTGTAGTCGGCGCCGCTCTTCTCGATCGTGCCCACGGCCCCGGAGGGTCCATACGCCACCCACAGGCGTCGCGTCTGCGTCTCGCTCATGATGAAACCCTTTCCCGACGACGTCATCGTCCTCTCGGCGCTCCCGACGCTACGCCGGGGCGGGGCCCGGCGCCATGGATTGACAGGCAGTTTTCGGATTTCCGCCCCTCGGGACCTGTGGTTTCCCGAGCCGCGGCGACGCCCGGTAGCCTGATATCCACCTTCCCTCCGTAGCTCAGGGGACAGAGCGAGCGGTTTCTACCCGCCAGGTCGGGGGTTCGAATCCTCCCGGAGGGGCTCCGGTGCCGCGTCGGCGCCGATCATTAGGATGGCTTCATGGTGGGCGCCTCCGAGAACGATCGGCTCGTTTGGATCGACTGCGAGATGACGGGCCTCGATCTCGAGATCGATGAGCTCGTCGAGATCGCCGTCGTCATCACGGACTTCGAGTTGCGCCCGGTGCATCCCGGCTTCCATATCGTGATCAAGCCCGACGACTCTGCACTCGACCACATGAGCGAGTTCGTGCGGGAGATGCACTCGACCTCCGGTCTCCTCGAGGAGATCCCGCACGGCGTGAGTCTGGCCGATGCCGAGTTCCAGGCGCTCGAGTACATCCAGCAGTTCGTCGCCAATGAGGGCAAGGCTCCCCTGGCGGGCAACACGATCGGCACCGACCGGATGTTCCTGGCCAAGTACATGCCGCGCATCGACCACTGGCTCCACTACCGCAACATCGACGTGTCGAGCATCAAAGAGCTCGCGCGCCGCTGGTACCCCCGCGCCTACATCCACGCGCCCGCGAAGGGCGGTGGACACCGCGCTCTCGCCGACATCCGCGAGTCCATCCGCGAGCTCGCCTACTACCGCCAGGCGGTGTTCGTCCCGCAGCCCGGCCCGACCAGCGACGGCGCGCGCGCAGCGGCCGCGTCGGTCGTGTCAGCGTTCGCTCCCGGGGTGTGAGAGAATCTTCTGGTTGCCCGCTCACGCGGGAGACATGGTGGGTATAGCTCAGTTGGTAGAGCACCTGGTTGTGGTCCAGGGGGTCGCGGGTTCAAGTCCCGTTACTCACCCCAATGGGTGTGACACGAGTCGGCGATGATCGAGATGGATGTCGAGGCGTTCGAGGCGCTGGTGGTCGACGAGCTCGACCAGCTGCCCGATGACATGATCGACGGTCTCGACAACGTGGTGTTCGTCGTCGAGGACCGACCTGAGGACGGCAGCCTCGACCTGTTCGGACTCTACGACGGCTGGGCGCTGACCGAACGAGGGCGCTACGGCGGCGGAGAGCTGCCCGACCGAATCATCGTGTACCGGGAGCCGCATCTGCACGCGTGCGAGAGCGAGGACGAGCTCCGCGACGAGGTGCACACGACGCTCGTGCACGAGATCGCGCATTTCTACGGGATCGACGACGATCGGCTGCACGAACTGGGGTGGGCGTGATGTCCCCGGCGATCGCGCCGGAGCGGACCGAGCAGGCCGATTCCGCCACGACGACCGGCCCCCGCCGCGCCTGGCAGACGGTGGTCTGGAACGACCCTGTGAACCTCATGAGCTACGTCGTCCATGTGTTCCGGGAGTACTTCGGGTACCCGCGCCCGGATGCCGAGCGACTCATGCTGGCGGTCCATCACGACGGACACGCGGTCGTCGCGGAGGGTGCGCGGGAGCAGATGGAGCTCCACGTGCGGGCCATGCACGATTACGGGCTGTGGGCGACCGTCCGGGAGGCCCCGTGATGAATCCCGATCGCGTGGTGGTCCTCGAGCTGTCCCGCCTGGAGGCGACACACCTCGCGGGACTCGTGACGCAGTTCGCCGAACTCCTCGACGAGACCGGCGACGGACTCCCGGACGATCCGGCCGTGCTGCGCATCGTCCCCGACGGCTATTCCGGCGACCCCGCGGCGGCGCAGGAGTTCCGCGAGCTCACGCAGCGAGAACTTCTCGAGAGGCGGTCGACGGATGCCGCGGCCGTCCTGGCCGATCTCGCCCACGTCATCGCGATTCCCGCCGACACGGCGGTCACCGCCGACGACGACACCCTGCTCGAGACGGCGCTGGTTCGACTCGACGCCGACGGCTTGCAGGCATGGCTGCGCACGCTCGCCGCGATCCGACTGGTGCTGGCGTCGCGTCTGGGCATCACCTCCGAGGAGGATCACGACGACGAGGACCCGCGGTTCGGCGTCTACGACTGGATCGGCTACCGGCTCGACGGGCTCGTGCGCGCCGCGGACAGCGACGACTGACGCGCGGGGGGTCGCTCACGGGACCTCGAAGAGATGCGTCGCGTGATGGCGCGGATCATCGCGCACCAGATGCCGCTCCTCCTGCTCCGCCCACTGATCCCAATGCGGACGGTAGGTGTCGCCGTCGCGCTCGAGCGCGCGGCGCTTGCGCGAGGACATCGGCGACTCGAGCCAGACGCGCAGGTCGCCGAGGGGCGCCGTCGCGGCAGTGAGGAGGCCTGACCCCTCGACGATGAGCGGGAGGGAGGGATCGACGGCATGGGCTTCGGCGGGTTCCGAGGCATCCCAGTCCCACCGCTGCCAGATGCCGATCACGCCCCGGCCATGCGGGACGAGAACGGCGGCCCGCGCGGTCTCGACGCCGTCCGCCAGACCGTCCCAGCCTGGATAGAGGCTGTCGAGCGCGATCAGCTGCACGCGCCCCGTGAGCGGCCAGCGCGCCACGAGCCGGCGCGCGAGACTCGTCTTTCCGGACCCGCTCTGGCCGTCGATGAGGACGACGGGATTCGACACGCCGAGCTGTCGCACGGCGTCGAGGACGCCCGTGGCGGCGGAGTCGAGGACGGTGGCGACCGGGTCGGCGCTACTTCTTGAGGGCGCGGATGACACGGCTCAGGGCGCGGCCCGCGACCCACACGAACGGGATCGCCACCGCCAGGAGCGAGACGATGTTCGGCTCGAAGCGCACCTCGCCGCCGCGGCGGATGTACGCACCGACCGGGACTGCCCAGCCGCCGCCACCGCCGCCGCCGTTGCCCGCCTCGTCGGAGCCGCCGCCGAAGCCGGTCCAGCTGAACGAGACGGGGATGACCTGAACGCCCCCCACATCGCGCTGTTCGCCGTAGGCCGCGTTGATGCCGAGGGTTGCCGACTGCTTGCCGAGCTCGAGTGCGATGTTGGGCATGCACCCCACGCTACCGGTCGATCGGGGTCTAGCCCAGGGCCGCCGCACGGTCGGCGTCAATCGCTCGGCGGCGCCTTCGGATGCGAGGGCAGCGCGGTGCCCCCGCGTGGGGAACCGAGCAGCGTCGCCCGCGTGACGGCGCCCTTCCCGAAGCGGGCGGCGGCGTCATCCAGCGCTCCCTCGACGCGCCGCCACTCCTCGTCGTCGTCCCACAGCGTCGACGCCTCCGCATGGGCGGGACGGAGCTTCTCCCCCCGTACGCCCACGAGCCTGATGGGGAGGACGCGGTCGACCGACCGGAAGAGCTCGAGCGCGGCGTCGCCGATGCGCTGCCCCACGGTGGTCGGCTCGGCCAGGGTCTGCGAGCGGGAGATCGTCGTGAAGTCCGCGAAGCGCACCTTGATCGAAATGGTGGACGCCTCCCACCCGTGGCCGCGCAGGCGCGCTCCCACCCGGTCCGCGAGCCGACGGAACTCGGCGCGGAGGACGGCCGGGTCGTCGACGTCCTGGAAGAACGTCTCCTCGTGCCCGACGCTCTTCTCCACGCGAGTCGTCTCGACCTCGCGCGGGTCGAGGCCCTGCGCCAGCTGCCGGATCCGGCTTCCCATCGCCTGCCCGAGCGCGCGGTCCAGAACGTGGGGCGGAGTCTCGAGGATGTCGGCGACCGAGTGGATGCCTCGTGCCTCGAGCGAGGCGGCCGCCTTGGGACCGATGCCCCACATCGCCCGCGCCGGCTGGGCGGCCAGGAACGCCTGCGTGCCGGACCCGGCGATGATCAGCAGCCCATCGGGCTTGCTGAGCGTCGATGCCATCTTGGCGACGTGCTTCGTCGCGGCCACCCCGACGCTGCAGGTGAGACCGGTCTCGTCGAGAACCCGGCGCCGCAGCATGACGGCGATCCGGCCGGGGCTCCCCCACAGCCGCCGGGCACCGCGCACGTCGAGGAACGCCTCGTCGATCGACAGCGGCTCGACCAGCGGCGTGATGTCGTCGAAGATCCCCATCACGTGCCGCGAGAGCTCGAGGTAGCGGTCGAAATCCGGCGGCACGACGATCGCGGTGGGGCAGAGCGTCAGTGCCTGCCCTGTCGACATCGCCGATCGCACGCCGAATCGACGAGCCTCGTAGGACGCACTCGAAACGACCCCTCGTCCCTCCGTGCCGCCGACGATGACGGGCTTACCCCGCAGCGACGGGTCGTCGAGGATCGCGACGGATGCGTAGAACGCGTCCATGTCGACGTGGAGGATGCCGGTGCCGGTGTCGTCAGCGCCCTCCGGCGAGACGATGCGGCCCGACCCATCACCGCGTCCCATGGACTCATCCTCCTCGCGAGCGCGACACCTGGCGCGGGCTACTGCGCCGCGCGCTCCAGGACGAGCTCGCGCACACGTGCCGCGTCCGCCTGGCCCTTCATCGCCTTCATGACGGCTCCGATCACGGCACCCGCGGCCTGCACCTTCCCGTCTCGGATCTTCGCCAGGACGTCGGGCTGAGTGGCGAGTGCCTCGTCGATCGCCGCGATGAGCGCGCCGTCGTCCGACACGACGGCGAGCCCGCGGGCGTCGACGACCTCCTGTGGTGTCCCCTCGCCCGCGATGACGCCCTCGAGCACCTGGCGCGCCAGCTTGTCGGTGAGTGTGCCGGCCTCGACCAGGCTCTGCAGCGCGGCGACGTCGGAGGGGCTGACGAGGCTCGACGGTTCGCGCCCCTCGGCGTTCGCGATGCGCGCCACCTCACCGGTCCACCATTTGCGGGCGGCGGCGGGCGAGGTGCCGGCGGCGATCGTCGCCTCGACCTCCGCGAGGACGCCGCCGTTGACGATGCCCTGGAAATCGATGTCGGCGAAGCCCCACTCCGTCTTGAGGCGGCGGCGATGTGCCGCAGGCGGCTCGGGGAGCTGCGCGCGCAGCTCTTCGATCAGCTCTCTCGACGGGGCGACGGGCAGCAGGTCGGGCTCGGGGAAGTACCGGTAGTCGTCGGCGTCGGACTTGGGCCGACCCGGCGAGGTCGTTCCGGTGTCCTCGTGCCAGTGCCGCGTCTCCTGCGTGATCGAACCGCCCTCGGCGAGGATCGCCGCCTGGCGCTGGATCTCGTACCGCACCGCCCGCTCGACCGAACGCATGGAGTTGACGTTCTTGGTCTCCGTGCGGGTTCCGAGCGGTCCGACAGGCTGCCCCGCCGGTACGCGCGGGCGCAGAGACACGTTCGCATCGCAGCGCAGGTTCCCGCGCTCCATGCGGGCCTCCGAGATCCCCAGCGCGATCACGATGTCGCGGATCGTGCGCACGTACGCCGCCGCGAGCTCGGGAGCCCTCCGCTCGGCGCCGAAGATCGGCTTGGTGACGATCTCGACCAGCGGCACGCCCGCCCGGTTGTAGTCCACGAGCGAGTACTCCGCGCCCTGGATGCGACCGGTCGAGCCGCCGACGTGCGTCAGCTTGCCGGCATCCTCTTCCATGTGCGCCCGCTCGATCGGCACGCTCACGATCGTCCCGTCGGTCAGCTCGACCTCGACCTCGCCCTCGAAGGCGATCGGCTCGTCGTACTGGGAGATCTGGTAGTTCTTCCCCAGGTCGGGATAGAAGTAGTTCTTGCGGGCGAAGCGGCTCGACGGCGCGATCGAGCAGCCGAGCGCGAGGCCCAAGCTGATCGAGAAGCGGACCGCCGCCTCGTTCACCACCGGGAGGGAGCCCGGAAGACCCATGTCGACCGGAGCGACGAGCGTGTTGGCCGCCGACGCGTGGTGCTCCTCGTTCGCCGGGTTGGGCGCCGCCGAGAACATCTTGGTCTTCGTGTTGAGCTCGACGTGCACCTCGAAGCCGAGCACCGGCTCGAAGCGCTCGAGCGCCTCGTCGAAGTCCATCAGCGCGTCCTTCGCCATCAGCGGACGCCTCCCTTCGCGCCGACGGCCGGCGCCCTGTCCAGGAGCGGACCGCCCCACGAATCGACCAGCGCCGCCTCGAGTGCCGCGCCGACGCGGTACAGACGCGCGTCCTCACGGGCGGGGGCGAGGAACTGGATGCCGACCGGCAGCCCGTCCTCGGCCGCCAGCCCCGAGGGGATCGAGATGCCGGGGACGCCGGCGAGGTTCGCGGGGATGGTCGTGACGTCGTTGAGGTACATCTGGAGCGGGTCGTCGATCTTCTCGCCGAGTCGGAAGGCGGTCGTCGGCGCAGACGGCGTCGCGATGACGTCCACCGAGGTGAACGCCGCGTCGAAGTCGCGCTGGATCAGGGTGCGCACCTTCTGCGCGGAGCCGTAGTACGCGTCGTAGTACCCGGCGGACAGCGCGTAGGTGCCGAGGATGATCCGGCGCTTCACTTCGTCACCGAAACCCGCGTCGCGTGTCGCGGCCATCACCTCTTCGACCGTCGAGGCCGCGTGCGGCGTCACGCGGAGCCCGAACCGCACCGAGTCGAACTTGGCGAGGTTGCTGGATGCCTCGGCCGGCAGCACGAGGTAGTACGCCGCCACTCCGTACTCGAAGTGGGGTGCGCTCACCTCGACGATCTCGGCGCCGTGAGCCTCCATGACAGCCAGTGCCGCACGGAAGGACGCCGAGACGCCGGACTGGAAGCCGCCGTCGTCCAGCTCCGAGATCACGCCGACCTTCAGGCCCTCGAGCACGTCGCCCCGTGCGCCCTCGCGGGCAGCGTCGGCGAATGACGGCCACGCGTCGGTGAGGGACGTGGAGTCGTGCGGGTCGTGGCCGCCGATCACGTCGTGGAGGAGCCCCGCGTCGAGCACGGTCCGAGTGACGGGGCCGACCTGATCCAGGCTCGAGGCCAGCGCGATGGCGCCGTAGCGGCTGACGCCCCCGTAGGTCGGCTTCACGCCGACGGTGCCCGTGACGTGCGCCGGCTGCCGGATGGACCCGCCCGTGTCGGAGCCGAGGGCCAGGGGAGCCTCGAAGGCCGCGACAGCCGCCGCCGAACCGCCGCCCGACCCGCCGGGGATGCGGTCGAGGTCCCACGGGTTGCGCGTCGGGCCGTATGCGGAGTGCTCGGTCGAGGATCCCATGGCGAACTCGTCCATGTTCGTCTTGCCCAGCGGAACGAGATCCGCCGCGCGCGAGCGCGCGACGACCGTGGCGTCGAAGGGCGACATGTAGCCCTCGAGGATCTTGGAGCCGCTCGTGGACGGCATGTCGGTCGTGACGAGCACGTCCTTGATCGCCAGCGGCACACCCGCGAGCGCGCCGAGCGACGCGCCGGCCGAGCGCCGGCGGTCGATGTCGGCCGCGACATCGAGTGCGTGGTCGCTCACGTGGAGGAAGGCGTGGATGTCGCCGTCGACCTCGGCGATGCGGTCGAGGTGCGCCTGCGTCGCCTCGACGCTGGAGACCTCACGGGAGGCGAGCTTCTCGGCGAGCGCGGCGGCGCTCAGTCGTGTCAGGTCCGTCACTTACTGCTCCTCGCCCAGGATGGCGGTCACCCGGAACCGGCCCTCCGCCGCATCGGGGGCGTTCTGCAGCGCCTGCTCGAGGGTGAGCGTCTCGCCGACGGCGTCCGGACGGAAGATGTTCTGCATGGGGATGGGGTGGCTCGTCGCGGGAACCTCGGGTGTCGCGACCTGCGACACCTTGGCGATATTGTCGACGATCACGTCGAGCTGTCCGGTGAGGCGCTCGACCTCCTCGTCACTCAGCTGGATCCGGGCGAGCACACCGAGATGGCGCACGAGATCGGGGGTGATTTCAGACACCACGACAGTCTAGTTGGGCTGCGTGAGGCGCCCCGGCCGGGCGTAGTCTGACCCCGTGACGACGAGCTACGACCCGCCTCGCCCCTGGATCGCCAGCTACGCAGCGGGAGTGCCGGCCGATCTCGATCCCGTCACGGGCTCGCTGGTCGACATCGTCGAGGCGTCCGCTCGCGACTTTCCGGATGCTCCGGCGCTGCAGTTCTTCGGCCGCGAGATGAGCTACCGCGCACTCCAGGAGGCGATCGAGAGCGCCGCGGCCGGCCTCACGCGGATGGGCGTGGGTCGCGGCGACCCGGTCGCGATCGTGCTTCCGAACTGCCCTCAGCACATCATCGCGTTCTACGCGATCCTGCGCATCGGGGCCGTCGTCGTCGAGCACAACCCGCTCTACACGCCGCGCGAGCTGCGCAAGCAGTTCGAGGACCACGGCGCCAAGCACGCCATCGTGTGGAGCAAGGTGGTCGGCACGGTGCAGGACTTCCCCGACGATCTCGCTGTTCCCGGTCTGGTGTCGGTGAACGTCATCAGGGCGATGCCGCTTCGCACTCGCCTCGCCCTGCGACTGCCGATCAGGAAGGCCCGCGAGTCGCGCGAGGCTCTGCACGAGAACGTCTCGGGCACGACGACGTGGGAGGACCTCGTGCGGGCCGACCGGCTCCCCGCGACCCACCCGAAGCCCGAGACCGACGATCTCGCGATCATCCAGTACACGAGCGGGACGACGGGCACGCCCAAGGGCGCGAGCCTCACGCACCGCAATCTGCTGGCCAACGCGGCGCAGGCGCGGGCGTGGGTCCCATCGATTCAGCGGGGCCGGGGGTGCGTCGTCTACGCGGTGCTGCCGATGTTCCACGCGTACGGCCTCACTCTGTGCCTGACCTTCGCCATGTCGATGGGGGCCCGCCTGGTGCTCTTCCCCCGCTTCGACCCCGACATGGTGCTCGCCGTCACCAAGAGGCATCCCGCGACGTTCCTCCCGCTCGTGCCCCCGATCGCCGACCGCCTGCTCAAGGCTGCGCGCGAGAAGGGCGTCTCGCTCGCGGGAACGGAAGTGGCGATCTCAGGCGCGATGGCTCTTCCGCACGAGCTCGTCGTGCCGTTCGAGGCCGCGAGCGGCGGCTTCCTCGTCGAGGGCTACGGACTGTCAGAATGCTCGCCGGTGCTCATGGCGAACCCCGTCGCCGACAATCGCGTGCCGGGGACCGTCGGCCTCCCTCTTCCCGGGACGGAGTGCCGCGTCGTCGATCCCGATGACCCGTCGAAGGATGTCGAGCCCGGCGGCCGCGGAGAGCTCGTGGTGCGCGGACCCCAGGTGTTCCAGGGCTACTACGGCAAGCCCGAGGAGACCGAGGCGGTGTTCTCCGAGGGCTGGTTCCGCACGGGCGACATCGTGACGATCGACGACGCGGGGTTCGTGCGGATCGTGGACCGGATCAAGGAGCTCATCATCACGGGCGGCTTCAACGTCGCGCCGACCGAGGTCGAGAACGCGCTTCGACAGCACCCGGATGTCGAGGACGCCGCTGTCGTGGGTCTGCCGAGCGAGCACTCCGGCGAAGAGGTCGTGGCGGCTGTCGTCTGCGCGCCGGGACGCGAGGTCGACGTGGAGGCTCTGCGGGACTTCGCTCGCGGCATCCTCACGCCGTACAAGGTGCCCCGGCGTGTCTTCATCGTCGACGAGCTGCCGAAGTCGCTCATCGGCAAGGTGCTGAGGCGTCAGGTGCGGGAGTCGCTCGTGACGTTGACGACGGGCTCATGAGCCCTCCGGTCACCACGCCGTGAACGTGCCCGGCCGAGGCTGGATCCACACCGCGTTGGAGTAGCCCTCGTCCCAGGGGAACCGGCCGTCGCGGTCGTCGTAGGTCAGCTGCAGCAGCCCGACGGACGCCTCGCCGGGGCGCTGGTAGAAGCGATTGGCCGCGAAGGCGATCTCGCCGGGGTTCGGCACCGACTCGACCGTGACTCTGTGATTCCAGCCTGCGAATTCGAGGACCTGTCCGGGCACGATGTCGCTGCCCTGACGGACCCGGTCCGCGACGTCGTTGAGAAGCAGCCCCGTCGTCCTCGCGTCGAGCCCGAACACCAGGAGCTCCGGATGCCCCATGCCGAAGAGCCCGATCGTGTACGCGAAGGGAGTCGCGCGTCGCCGCATGTCGCCGCCGACGTACTCGATGCTCACGCCGTGCCTGCGGATGGTCTGCGCCGTGCGCTTGTCCTCCTGGTCGAGCCAGGCGATCACGGCGGGGTCGGGGGTCAGTGTCATCTCGGCATCCTCTCCTGAACGGACTCCGAGATTAGAACGTACCTACGACACCGGCGAGCGTCGGTGACCGGAGGAGACGGCGGAGGCTCGCGGCAGGCGGGTCATCCCGCGTCGGGCGCCAGAGCCTCGAGCGCGCCCGGGCCCTGCTCGACCAGGATGCGGAACTGCGACGCATCGATGATCCGCACGCCGAGCTCCTCGGCCTTCGCGAGCTTGGAGCCCGCACCCGGGCCGGCCGCGACGAAGTCGGTCTTCCTCGAGACGCTCGACGCAGCCTTGCCGCCCGCCTTGATGATCGCCTCCTGGGCCTCCTCGCGGGAGTATCCCTCGAGGGAGCCGGTTGCCACGATCGTCAGGCCTTCGAGCACTCCGCCCTGGGCGCTCGCCGCGCCCGGCCCGGGATGTCCGGGCGTCGCGAGCCGAGCCCCCGCCGCCTCCCAGCGCTCGACGATCTCTCGATGCCAGTCGACCTCGAACCAGTCGATGAGCGCGTCGGCGATGGTCCCGCCCACGCCCTCCACGGCGGCCAGCTCGTCCCGCGAGGCGGCGCGGATCGCCGCGAGAGAGCCGAACCACTGCGCGAGGGCGCGCGCGGCGACGGGACCGACGTGTCGGATGCTCAGCGCGACGAGGAACCGCCAGAGATCCTTCGTCTTCGCCTTCTCGAGCTCGTCGATGAGCGTGACAGCCTGTGCCGACGGCTGCGGGCCGGTTCGTCCCGCCTTCTTCTCCGCCGGGCTCGGGTTCCGACGGAAGGGGGCGCGTCGCACGAGCTCGCCGGTCTTCTCGTCGACTTTCCTCTCGCCGGTCTCGGCGTCGCGGACGATGACCTCGATCGGCACGAGCTGCTCGAGGGTCAGCTCGAACAGTCCGGCCTCGGTCGCCAGCGGCGGCGTCTCGGGGACCGAGGGCTGGGTCAGAGCCGCTGCGGTCACCTCGCCGAGGGCCTCGATGTCCAGGGCGCCGCGGGATCCGATGTGCTCGACCCGGCCCCGCACCTGCGCGGGGCATGACCGGGTGTTGGGACACCGCAGATCCACGTCGCCCTCCTTGGCTGGGGCGAGCGAAGAGCCGCACTCGGGACACTCGGCCGGCATGACGAACTCCCGCTCGGTGCCGTCGCGCAGTTCGACGACCGGCCCGAGCACCTCGGGGATGACATCGCCCGCCTTGCGCAGCACGACGGTGTCGCCGATCAGTACGCCCTTCACGCGCACCACATCCTGGTTGTGGAGCGTCGCCTGGCGGACCACGCTCCCCGCTACGCGAGCGGGCGCCATGACGGCGAAGGGTGTCGCCCGCCCGGTGCGGCCGACCGACACGACGATGTCGAGAAGCTTGGTGTTGACCTGCTCGGGCGGGTACTTGTACGCGATCGCCCAGCGCGGCGCGCGGCTCGTCGCACCCAGCTCGTCGTGGAGGGCGAGCTCGTCGACCTTCACCACGATGCCGTCGATCTCGTGCTCGACGTCATGGCGATGCTCGCCGTGATGCGCGACGAAGTCGAGGACCCCCTCGATCGATTCCGCCGTCCGGAAGTACGGGCTCGTCGGCAGTCCCCACTCCGCCAGGAGCGCATAGACCTCGCTCTGCGAGGCGACCGGAGGGTTCGGCCATGCTCCGATGCCGTGCACGAAGAGCCGGAGCGAGGCGACACGGGCCTCGCCGGCCTCGAGCTCGAGGCCGTCCTTCTTCTCGAGCTGCTGGCGCAGCCCGCCGCTGGCGGCGTTCCGCGGATTCGCGAACGCGGGGAACCGTCGATCGGCCGACCGCCGTGCGCGCTCCTCATCGGCGCCGCGCGCCCGCGCGTCGCCGAAGACCCGCTCCCGAAGCCGGGCCTGCAGGGCGTTCAGCTCTTCGAAGGCCGCGACGGGGATGAACACCTCTCCGCGGACCTCCACGAGGTCGGGATGCCCCGTCCCCATGAGGCGCTGCGGGATGCCCGCGACCCGCAGCGCGTTCACCGTGACGTCCTCGCCCACACGACCGTCGCCGCGCGTGGCCGCCGAGGTCAGCACGCCCCTCTCGTAGCGGAGGCTGATCGCCAGCCCGTCGATCTTCAGTTCGGTGAGCCACCGCACCGGGCGGCCGGCGGCATCCTGAGCCTTGCGGCACCAGTCGCGCAGCTCGTCCTCGGTGAAGACGTTGTCGAGGCTCAGCATCCGCTCGGCGTGCTCGACGGGCGCGAAGAGGGTCGAGGTCGCGGCGCCGACGTTCAGCGTCGGCGAATCCTGCGTCTGCAGCTCGGGGTGCATGCGCTCGAGCTCTTCGAGGCGCCGCATCCACCCGTCGTACGTCGCGTCGTCGACGATCTCGGCATCGCGACCGTAGTAGGCGTCGCGGGCCCCGATGATGCGATCGGTGAGGCTCTGGGCCTCGGACCGCGCTTCGTCGAGCGGAAGATCTGCGGGAAGCTCGGCATCCGTCACCCCGCCAGTCTAGGGACGGCCTCGGACGCTCACGCGGGAGCGGGCACCGCCGACCGGGTCCGGTCGATCGTGAACTGCCCGATGACGCGCGTGCCGTCGTAGAGCACGGCGGTCTGGCCGGGAGCGACGCCGTCGAACGGCGTCTCGGGGCGCACGGTGAGGAGGTCGCCGGAGAGCGTCGCCTGCGCCGGCACCGGCTCGGCGTGCGCACGGATCTGCACGTGGCACGGGAAGTCGCCGGTTCCCGGCGCGCGCCCAGCCCAGCTGTACCGCTCCCCTGCGATCTCGGCGGTCGCGAGGGCCTCCTTGGGTCCCACGACGACCGTGTTCGACACCGGCCGCACCTCGAGGACGAACCGCGGCTTTCCGTCGGGCGCGGGCACGCCCAGCGACAGACCGCGCCGCTGGCCGACGGTGTAGGCGTGCGCCCCCTCGTGCGAGCCGACGACCGCGCCGGAGCGGTCGACGACGTCGCCGGAAGTCGTGCCGACTCTCTCCGCGAGCCACCCGCGGGTGTCGCCGTCGGGGATGAAGCAGATGTCGTGGCTGTCCGGCTTCGCGGCGACGGTCAGCCCCCGCTCGGCGGCCTCCGCACGCACGAGCGCCTTGGAGGGCGTCGATCCGAGCGGGAAGTACGTGTGCGCGAGCTGCTCGGCGGTCAGGACTCCCAGCACGTACGACTGGTCCTTCGCCGTGTCGGAGGCCCGGTGCAGCTCGAGGCCGTCCGGACCCTCCACGAGGGTCGCATAGTGTCCCGTGCACACGGCGTCGAAGCCGAGCTCGATCGCGCGCTCGAGGAGGGCGGCGAACTTGATCCTCTCGTTGCAGCGCATGCAGGGGTTCGGGGTGCGCCCGGCGCGATACTCGGCGATGAAGTCGTCGATGACGTCGTCCCGGAAGCGCTCCGAGAAGTCCCAGACGTAGAACGGGATGCCGAGGCGATCCGCAGCGCGCCGCGCGTCCATCGCGTCCTCGATGGTGCAGCACCCCCGGCTGCCTGTCCGGAGGGTGCCGCCCGCCCGTGACAGGGCGAGGTGCACGCCCACGACGTCATGGCCCGCCTCGACGGCGCGCGCGGCGGCCACCGCGGAGTCGACTCCGCCGCTCATGGCAGCCAGGATGCGCATCGCTCCAGTCTACGAGCGCGCGTCCGTCGGCCGGACCGGCTCAGCGGGCCCGGGCGGCGGCCCGTGCCCTCTCGACGGCCGCCGGCAGGGCGCCGAGGACGGCGTCGACATCGGCATCGGTGGAGGTGCGCCCGAGGGACAGCCGCAGCACCTGGCGGGCTTCGGCATCCGTCCGCCCCAGCGCCGTCACGACGTGCGACGGCTCCGGGACGCCGGCCTGACACGCGGACCCCGTCGAGACCGACACGTCGGCCTGGTCGAGGAGGAAGAGGAGCGTCTCGCCGCTGGCGCCGGGGAACAGGACGTGCGCGTTCCCCGGCAGTCGGCGCACGGGGTCGCCGAGGAGCTGCGCGCCCGGCACCGATGCGAGGATGCCGCGCACGAGCCGATCGCGCAGGGCCGAGAGTCGGGCCGACTCGGACTCGCGCTCGGCGACGGCGAGCTCGGCGGCGACGGCGAAGGCGACGGCGCCCGGAACATCCTGCGTCCCCGCGCGGAGATTCCGCTGCTGACCCCCGCCGTGGATCATCGGCGCCAGTTCGGCTCGGCGCGAGACGACCAGGGCGCCCACGCCCGCGGGGCCGCCCACCTTGTGCGCCGAGACGCTCATGGCCACGAGACCGGTCGCACCCTCGGCATCCCCGCGCCATCCGCGGAACGAGACCGGGATGTGACCGAACGCCGACACGGCGTCGAGATGGAGCGGCACCCCGCCCCGCGCCGACGCAGCCGCGAGTCCCGCTGCGTCGTTGACGGTGCCGACCTCGTTGTTGGCCACGAGCGCCGTCGCAAGCGCCGCGCCGGCGAGAGATGACGCGAAGACGCCGAGGGGGATGGCGCCAGACGCGTCCAGGCCCACCGGGCGGAGCGTCGCTGCTTCGCGCTCGGCGAGCCACTGCGCCGCATCGAGCGTCGCGTGATGCTCGCCGTCCGGAAGCACGATCGCCTGGGCTCCGCGGCGGCGCGCCCACCAGAGTCCCTTGACCGCGAGGTTGACGGCCTCTGTCCCGCCTGAGGTCAGCACCACCTCGACGGGGTCGCAGCCGAGCGTCGTCGCGAGCCGCTCTCGGGCGTCCTCGAGCATCCGTCGCACCGTCTGTCCGGATCCGTGGATCGATGAGGCGTTGCCGAGGAACCCGGTCGCATCCAGCCAGGCACTGCGTGCCTCGGGCCGCAACGGGCTGGTCGCGGCGTGATCGAGATAAGCCGTCATCGCGTCCCCCTTGTCCTGCGGTAACACTCCCGGCGCGTGGCGTGATTACTCTAGATCGCATGTCCTCCACGGACTCCCTCGCGATCATCACCTCGCCCGGGCTTCTCAGCGAAGAACTCGACGGGCTCGGTGTCACTCGCGTGCCCGGCGGCGGCCGGCTCCGCGTATGGTCCGAGCACGCCGACGGAGTGGAGCTCGTCGTCTTCGACGACACCGACCTGGACTGGATCACGCATGGCGAAGCTCTCGAGCCGGTGGGGGGCGGCGTGTGGGAGATCACCACTCCCCTGCTCCGACCGGGGACGCGCTACGCACTGCGCGTCCAGGGTCCGGCCGGACCGGGCAACACCTTCAACCCCCGCAGTCTCCTGATCGACCCCTACGCCAAGGGGCTCGTGTCCGGCGGCTACGGCGACTGGCGCTCGGTGGTCGTCGACGGCGGCTTCGACTGGGGCGGCGTGAGCAAGCCCGCGGTGCCGCTCGATCGCACCGTGATCTACGAGGGTCATGTGAAGGGCCTGTCGAAGCGGCATCCGCATGTCCCGCCGGCGCTCCATGGAACGTACGCGGGGCTCGCCCATCCCGCCATGATCGAGCACTTCCTGTCCCTGGGCGTCACGACGATCGAGCTTCTCCCGGTGCACGCGTTCGCCACCGAGCCGCGCCTGCTCCAGCATCACCTGACGAACTACTGGGGCTACAACTCGCTCAACTTCTTCGCGCCGCACGCACCCTACGCGACCGCGGCGAGCCGGACCGAGGGACCCGAGGCGGTGCTGCGCGAGTTCAAGGGCATGGTGAAGCTCCTTCACGAGGCGGGTCTGGAGGTCGTGCTCGACGTCGTCTACAACCACACCTCCGAGGCCGAGATCGGCGGTCCCCGCACGAGCCTGCGCGGGATCGACAACCGCCGGTACTACCGGCAGCACGAGGACGGCGCGTACATCGACGTCACGGGGTGCGGCAATTCGGTCGACACATCGACGGATGCCGCGGCCCGACTCGTGCTCGACTCCCTCCGCTACTGGGCGAACGACGTGCAGATCGACGGGTTCCGCTTCGATCTCGCTACGACGCTCGGCCGCGACGCCGCGCACGCCTTCACCCCGGACCATCCGCTCCTGCGCGCGATCCGCGACGACCCGCAGCTGGCGGGCGTGAAGAAGATCGCCGAGCCGTGGGATGTCGGCATCGGCGGCTGGCAGACGGGCAACTTCGGCGTGGGCTGGCACGAGTGGAACGACCGCTACCGCGATCGCGTCCGGAACTTCTGGCTGAGCGACATCGACTATGCGCGCCGGGCATCGACGCCCCCGGTCGGCATCGGCGGGTTCGCGACGCGGCTCGCGGGTTCGTCGAACACCTTCAGCGTCGAGCGCGGGCCCCTCGCGAGCATCAACTTCGTCACCGCCCACGACGGCTTCACGTTGCGGGACCTCGTCTCGTACGACGTGAAGCACAACATGGGCAACGGTGAGCAGAATCGCGACGGCGCCGACACGAACCGATCCTTCAATCACGGTGCGGAAGGAGCCACGGACGACGAGAGCATCCTCGCGACGCGGCGCAAGGCGATGCGGAATCTCCTCGGCACGCTCCTCCTCTCGGCGGGGATCCCCATGATCACGGCAGGCGACGAGTTCGGCCGGACCCAGCGCGGCAACAACAACGCGTACTGCCACGACTCCGCCCTGACCTGGCTCCCCTGGGCCCATGCCCCCTGGCAGGACGACCTCTTCGCGCACGTTCAGCGGCTGATCCGGCTCCGTCAGGACAACCCCGCCCTGCGCCCGGCGCGCTTCGCCCGGGTCGACCAGCACACTCCGTCGGCCTCGGTCATGCAGTGGTACGACGAGCACGGCGAGACGATGTCGAACGAGCGCTGGACGAACCCGGCGCACCGCACGCTGCAGTACGTCGCGGCATCCACTCCCGAGCGGGAGGACCCGAACCGGATCCTGCTCATCGTCCACGGCACGGAGCATCCGATCGACGTCACGCTCCCCACGATCGACGGGGTCGACGGCTATGTCTCGCTCTGGTCGAGCGCCGACGAGAGGCCGACCGAGGACGCGCAGCGCTTCCTCGCGGGGCAGACGGTGCACATGACGGGAACCTCGATGCACCTCTTCCGCGCCGGATAATACGCCCGCTTCCGTTCTGTCAAGGCGCGATGCGCGCGCGGCGGGCGTCGCGGTAGGTTCGAGTCGTGGTCACGTCCAAGCGCGCCGCGCAGCCCCGTCCCTGGCGGAGCGGATCCTCCCTCCCGCTCCGACCCGCTTCCCCGTGGCAGGAGGATGCCGCGACCCTCACCGGTCGGATCCCCCTCGCACTGCCCTTCCCCTCCACGCCGGGCGGCCGCTTCCGGCCGAAGGCGTTCGTGGGCGAGGTGGTGCCCTTCCGCACGACGGCCTTCCGCGAGGGCCACGACCGGATCGGCGTCCACGTGCGCCTGTTCTCACCCTCGGGCGACGAGTCGCTGCACCGGCTGAGCCCTCTGAACGACGGCTTCGACCGCTGGACGACCCTCGTCGCGCCGCTCGAGCAGGGAGTGTGGACCTTCCGCTTCGAGGGCTTCGCCGACGATTTCGCCACGTGGGAGCACGCCGCCGACCTCAAGATCGCGGCGGGCGTGGACAGTCAGCTCATGCGCGAGATGGGTGCTCGGCTGTTCGAGCGCGCGATCGCCGAGAAGGGGCGTCCCCCCGCGGAGAGGAAGGCGCTGCGCGAAGCCGCGGCGCGTCTGCGCGACGCAGCCGTCGACGACGAGGCCGCTCTCGCGGTCGTCCGGGATCCCGCGATCGCGGAGTACTTCCGGGCCCGTCCCCTCGCGTCGCTGGTCACGGTGGGGCAGACGCACGAGCTGCTCGTGGAGCGCGAGCGCGCGGGGGTCGGCGCCTGGTACGAATTCTTCCCCCGGTCCGAGGGCGCCCGGCTCCTGAAGGACGGCACGATCAAGAGCGGCACGTTCCGCACGGCGGTCAAGCGCCTCCCGGCCGTCGCGGCGATGGGCTTCGAGGTGCTCTACCTGCCGCCCATCCACCCCATCGGCCGCCTCAACCGCAAGGGCCGCAACAACACCCTCGACGCGCAGCCCGGCGACCCCGGCTCGCCGTGGGCGATCGGCGCCGCGGAGGGCGGGCACGACACCGTGCACCCGGACCTCGGCTCGCTCGCCGATTTCCGTGCGTTCGTGCGCGCCGCCCGCGCCGAGGGGATCGAGGTCGCGCTCGACCTCGCGCTGCAGGCGGCGCCGGACCACCCGTGGGTGGCGGAGCATCCGGAGTGGTTCACGACGCTCCCGGACGGATCGATCGCGTACGCCGAGAATCCGCCGAAGAAGTACCAGGACATCTATCCGGTCAACTTCGACAACGATCCCGAGGGCATCAAAGCGGAGGTGCTCCGCGTCGTCCGGCACTGGGTCGCGCAAGGCGTGAAGATCTTCCGCGTCGACAACCCCCACACCAAGCCCCTCCAGTTCTGGGAGTGGCTGATCGCGACCGTGAACGCGGATGATCCCGACGTCATCTTCCTCGCGGAGGCCTTCACCCGCCCCGCTCCGATGCAGGGCCTGGCGATGGCGGGTTTCCAGCAGAGCTACTCGTACTTCACGTGGCGCAATACGAAGGAGGAGCTCGAGGAGTTCCTCGGCGCCGTCTCGACCGAGACCGCTGACTTCATGCGTCCCAACCTCTTCGTCAACACGCCGGACATCCTCACCGAGTTCCTGCAGTACGGTGGCCGGCCGGGATACAAGATCCGAGCCGCCATCGCGGCGACCGCCGCGCCCCTCTACGGCGTCTACGCGGGCTACGAGCTGTTCGAGAACGTCGCGCGACCGGGATCCGAAGAGAACATCGACAACGAGAAGTACGAGTACAAGCTCCGCGACTGGGAGGGCTCGGAGGCATCCGGGAACTCCCTCGCCCCCTTCCTGCGCCGCCTGAACGAGATCCGGCGCGAGCACCCCGCGCTCCGCCAGCTGCGCAACTTCAGCGCGCACTGGAGCGATGACGACGCCATCCTCGTGTACTCCAAGCATCTGGACGCGGCGCTCTCCCCCACCGGCCGCAGCGACACCATCATCGTCGTGGCCAACGTCGACCCGCACTCGGTGCGCCAGACGATGGTCCACCTCGACACCCGGATCTGGGGCGTGACGCCCGGTGAGCCGTTCGAGGTGGAGGAGCTGCTGACCGGGGAACAGTGGACGTGGTCCGATCACGACTTCGTCCGCCTCGACGCCTTCCATGAGCCCGTCCACATCCTGCACGTGAAGGAGACGCGATGACCCAGATCGACGATCAGATCCTCGACACCGTCGCGACGGGCTCGTACCACGACCCGCACTCGGTGCTCGGCATCCATCCCGGCGTCGACGGCCAGGGCACGCGGGAGTGGACGGTGCGCGCCCGCCGGCCGCTCGCCCGCAGCGTCGCCGCGGTCTTCACCGACGGCACGGAGGTGCCGCTCGAGCACGTGCGCAGCGGCATCTGGGAGGGCGTGAGGGCGGGCGACCCGGGACCGTACCACCTGGTGACGACCTACGACGGTGCGCCCGACTACATCGCCGACGATCCCTACCGGCATGCGCCGGTGCTCGGCGAGCTCGACATCCATCTCATCCACGAGGGCCGCCACGAGCAGCTGTGGAATGTGCTCGGCGCACACGTCCGCGAACACGAGGGCACCTGGGGTACGTCGTTCGCCGTGTGGGCGCCCAACGCACGGGCGGTGCGCGTCGTCGGCGACTTCAACAGCTGGGACGGTCAGGGCCACTCGATGCGCTCGATGGGATCCAGCGGCGTCTGGGAGCTATTCGTCCCCGCGCTCGGACCCGGCGCCGCCTACAAGTTCCAGATCCTCACGCGCCGCGGCGACTGGATCGACAAGGCCGACCCCATGGCGCGATTCTCGGAAGTGCCTCCGGCCACGGCATCCGTCGTCGTCCAATCGGGATACTCGTGGGGCGACGGCGACTGGATGTCGCACCGCGCGAAGACGCAGCAGGTCTCGCAGCCGGTCTCGATCTACGAGCTGCACTTCGGATCCTGGCGACCGGGACTCGGATATCGGGATGCCGCCGACCAGCTCATCGAATACGTGACCGGGCAGGGCTTCACCCACATCGAGTTCATGCCGCTCGCGGAGCACCCGTTCGGCGGCTCGTGGGGCTATCAGGTCACCGGCTACTACTCGCCCACCAGCCGCTTCGGACACCCGGACGACCTCAAGTACCTCATCGACCGACTGCACCAGGCCGGTGTCGGCGTGATCATGGACTGGGTCCCGGGGCACTTTCCGAAGGACTCGTTCGCGCTCGCCCGGTTCGACGGAGAGGCGCTGTACGAGCACCCCGACCCCCGCCGCGGCGAGCACAAGGACTGGGGGACGTACATCTTCGACTACGGCCGGCGGGAGGTCCGCAACTTCCTCGTCGCCAATGCGCTGTACTGGCTCGAGGAGTTCCACGTCGACGGCCTCCGCGTCGACGCCGTGGCGTCCATGCTCTATCTCGACTACTCGCGCGAGGAGGGCGAGTGGGTGCCCAACGTGCACGGCGGTCGGGAGAACCTCGAGGCCATCTCCTTCCTTCAGGAGGTCAACGCGACGGCCTACAAGCGCTACCCCGGCATCGCGATGATCGCCGAGGAGTCCACGAGCTTCCCGGGGGTCACCGCGCCCACGAGCCGGGCCGGTCTGGGCTTCGGGTTCAAATGGAACATGGGCTGGATGAACGACTCGCTCCAGTACATCAAGCGCGATCCGATGTACCGTGCGCACCATGAGGGCGAGATGTCGTTCTCCTTCGTCTACGCGTTCAGCGAGAACTACATCCTTCCCATCAGCCACGACGAGGTCGTGCACGGCAAGGGGAGCCTGTTCGGACGGATGCCGGGAGACCACTGGCAGAAGCTGGCGAACATGCGCGCGTTCCTGGCGTACATGTGGGGTCACCCGGGCAAGCAGCTGCTCTTCATGGGCCAGGAGTTCGGGCAGATGTCGGAGTGGTCCGAGTCCCGTGCGCTGGACTGGTGGCTCCTCGACCAGCCCTCGCACGCTCAGCTGCAGTCGTTCGTCGGGGTGCTCAACCGCGTCTACCGCGACCACTCGGCACTGTGGGCCCGTGACAGCGACGGCGCGGCGTTCTCGCGGCTGGGCGCACCGACCTGGAACCCGAATGTCATCGCCTTCTCGCGACGCGACTGGCACGGCAACACCATGGCGGTCATCGCCAACTTCTCGGGCGTCCCCGTCTACAACTTCGAGCTCGACATGCCCGAGACGGGGGTCTGGCACGAAGTGCTCAACACCGATGCCGCCGAGTACGGCGGATCCGGCGTGGGCAACCTGGGCGTCGTCAACGCCAACGCCGAGAAGCGCGCGACGATGATCCTGCCGCCCCTCGGCGTGCTCTACCTCCGCCACGACCCCGAGGCGCACATCCCGTCGCCGACGTCGGGCTGAGCGCTCCGCACCGGGACGCGAAGGGGGACGGATGCCGCGGCATCCGTCCCCCTTCGCGTGAAGTCTTTAGAACAGGAGCGAGGCGAGCCGTCCGCGCGCGCGCAGCACGCGGGGATCGGCGTCTCCGACAACGCCGAAGAGCTCGAGCAGACGCTCGCGCACGGGGGCGCGCTCGTCGGCCGGCAGCGCCGCGAAGAGGTCCAGCAGGCGGTCGAACGCGTCGTCGACGTGGCCGCCCGAGACATCGAGATCGGCGACGAGGAACTGCGCGTCGACGTCGGCGGGCGCGGCCGCGGCCGCGGCGCGGGCAGCCTGGAGGTCGGCGCCGCTGACGCGATCCAGGAGTCGCACCTGTCCGAGACCGGCGCGGGCCTCGGCATCCCGCGGATTCTCCGCGAGCGCCTTCTCGTACGCCGCCACGGCGCGGGCGTAGTCGCCCTCCTCGATCGCCTCGAAGGCCTCTGCGTGCAGCGGAGGAAGGGGCGGTTCGGCGGACTCCTCGGGCGACTCGTCCCCGCCGGCGACCTCGAGCCGGCCGCTCACGCCGTTCTGCGCGGCGAGCTGAAGCAGCTGGGCGAACACATCGCGCACCTGCTGCTCCGGGACGGCGCCGGTGAACAGCGGCACGGGCTGGCCGCCGACGAGCGCGACCACCATCGGAATGGACTGCGCGCGGAACGCCTGCGACAGCTGAGGGTTGGCGTCGACGTCGACCTTCGCGAGCACGAGGCGGCCGTCGAGCTCCTTCACCACCCGCTCGAGGATGGGGCTGAGCTGCTTGCACGGCCCGCACCACTCCGCCCACAGGTCGACGACGACGGGCACTGTCCGCGACAGTTCGAGGACTTCCCCGAACGTCTCGTCGGTCACGTCGACGACGAGAGACGAGACCGCGCCCGCCGGTGGCTGGGCCGCGTCGGCGGCCGCCGTCGGTGCGGCGGGCCGGTTGCGGAGAGCGGACAGGTCCACTGCGCCGCGCAGAACGGCGCCGGGAGCCGGATCGGTCACTTGATCACCTTCGCGTCGAGGATGTCGGAGGCGTAGCCGAGCAGCTGGATCTTCTCGGTCGAGCCCTGACTCGGCACATAGAAGAAGAGCTGATCGCTGAAAGTCGTCGTGAAGCCCGTGGCGGACTGGTCCACCCCGGCGAGGGTCTTCACGGTCGGGTTGTCGCCGACCTTGATGACCGCGTCGGCATTGGTGGGCTTGACGGTGTCGGTCTCGTTGAGGCTCACGGCGACGATCGCGCCGCTCTCCAGCGTAGCGAGCGACAGCGGGGCATCGGCGCCGGCGGTGGATGCGAACGTGAGGCTTCCGGTCTGCGCGCCGGTCGCGTTGAACTCGTCGAGTCGCTTCTGACGATCAGCCGCGACGCCCGCGCGGAACTCGTCGCCGGTCTCGTCGAACATGCCGTAGAACTCGCTGTCCGCGCCCTTGTTCAGGATGTCGGCGTAGGCTGCCGCGACCTCGTTGGGCGGCATGATGAGGAACGGCGAGTCGGGCGCGACGCCGGTCGCGCCGATGTACGGCGGCGCGAGATCGGGCAGCTTGGTGGCCGCCCCGAGGCTGGACATGTAGCTGAGCTTGTAGTCCGACCACGCGTCCTGCTGCGTCATCATCATGATGTTCGCGGTCTTGTTGTCCTCGTCGGCGACGACGGCCATGACGGTGCGCGGCCAGTCGTCCTTCGCCTGGGGAAGGAGCGGGAAGACGGGTTTCGTGGGAATCGCCGCAGGCGCCCGGTAGTCGGCGATCGCGCCGCGCAGGCGGTAGTTCGTCGAGCGCTCCGCCAGCATGGCGCCGTCCAGCCGCGTCGCCGCGAGCGCCGCGTCCAGGCTCGAGTCGGCCTCGGCGACCGTCGCCGCGATGCGGGACAGGATGCGCTCGGCCTGGGACTCCGTGACCGCGGGGGCCTGCTGACCCTCCGGCACGACGACCGACTCCGTGGGAGTCGGAGTCGGCGTGCCGGCGAGGTCGGGCCACGCATCGGCGGAGCAGCCGGTGAACAGCAGCGCGGACACGGCGACGGCGGGGACGAACACGAACGCCCGCTTGCCGCCCGCGAGGGCGCGGCGGGTCGGCGCACCGGAGCTGATGACGCCCTTGTCCGCGCCGTCCACCGCCAGATCGATCGGCTCGGTGACAGGCAGCGGGAGACCCTTGCGGCGCGGGCCGCGCGAGCGGCGGACGTGCCGGATGCCGAGGATGTAGAGCAGGATGCCGAGAGCCATGAGGATGCTACCGCCCACGATGAGCGGTCCGGCCCATGGGGTCGAGTTCTGGATCGGCCACGAGACAGAGAGCTCGCCCGGGGCGGGCGCGCTGCCGTCGGACGCGACGAGGACGCTCATCGTGTCGGGAAGCTGGAGCGGGGCGACGAGGAGGTCGTCCTGCTGGAACTCGTCGAGCCAGAGATCGGACCCCACGGGCGTCCGCGCGGGGGTCGCTACCGTCTCCGCAGCCTCACCGGCGGCCGCCTCCGGGGTCGCGGCCTGGCCGGTCGCCGCATCCGGAGCGGCGGCGTCGGGAGCTGCCGCGTCGGGGGCAGCGGCCTCGCCCGCGGCGGGGTCGGGCGGATTCGTCGTCGCGTCGGGGGTCGTGGCATCCGTCCCGGTGCTCTCGTCCTCGACGGCCGGCTCCACCAGCTCGGCTTCCGGGGCCCCCTCGCCGTCGAGCGTGACCGCGTTGTACGTCGTGTCGGAGAGCCACGCCTTCATGTCGGCGGTGCGGCCGTATGCGACGAAGATGGTGCCCTCGCCCGTGGCCCGCAGCGTCTGCGAGCCGGGGGCGGCATTGAGGACGGCGCCGTCGATGAGGGTGTACGGAGCGTCCTCTTCGACCGAGATGGCGGTCGTCTGCGTCTTCGGTCCCTGGAAGACCGTACGCTGAGCGATTCCCGCCCCGATCATCACGGCCGCGAGCACGAATGCCGCGACGGCCCACACGAAACGCACGAAACAAACACCTTCCCAGGGCCCGCCGGAACGCATGCGGGCCGCACATTCGACATTTCAGACTAGCGAAGACCACCTGAAAGACCCCAGGGAGGGTCGCTGCGCGGCATGGATGCCGGTCTCTCGTAGTCTTGCCAGACGAGATCCGTCCTCGATCAGGAGGCCCTGTGAAGCTGCACAATCCGTTCCGCGTTGCCTTCGTGGCAACGCTCGGGGTCGGGCTGGGTCTCCTGCTCATCACGAGCATCCAGACGCTGTCCACGATCCTCCTCTACGTCGGAACGGCGCTCTTCCTCTCGCTCGGGCTCGACCCCGTGGTGGCGTGGCTCGAGAGGCGGAAGCTGCCGCGGTGGGCAGCCGTGCTCATCACGATCCTCGGAGTGCTGGCGGTGTTCGCCGGCATCATCCTCATGGTGCTTCCGATCATCTTCAGTCAGGTCGGCCAGCTCGTCACCGCGATCTCGGAGATCATCCGCGGCGGCACCTTCGTCGACGACATGAAGGAGTGGCTGCAGAGCCGACTCCCCCAGCTGGACGTCGCCGAAGTCTTCGACTACGTGACCACGTGGCTGCAGGACAACGTCGCGAACATCGGCGGCTCCATCGGCCAGGGAGTGATCACGGTGGGCACCTCGATCCTCGCCGGCCTCGCCGGTGCCTTCATCGTGCTGATCCTGACCATCTACTTCACCGCTTCCACGCCGGCGCTCAAGAAGTCGGTGTACCAGCTCGTCCCGGCGTCCAAGCGCCCCCGGTTCATCGACCTCTCCGAGCAGATCACCGACTCCGTGGGGTATTACGTCATCGGGCAGCTGAGCCTCGGCGTGATCAACGGCGTCCTGAGCGCCATCTTCCTCACCATCATCCAGGCGCCGTTCCCGGCTGTCCTCGCCGTCATCGCGTTCTTCTTCTCGATCATCCCGCTCGTGGGAACCCTGACCGGATCGACGATCATCGTGCTCATCACCCTGGGGCTGGGGTCGCCGACGACGGCCCTGATCGCGGCGATCTACTATCTCGTCTACATGCAGATCGAGGCGTATGTCATCTCGCCCCGCATCATGAACCGCGCCGTGTCGGTGCCCGGAGCGGTCGTCGTGATCGCCGCCCTCGCCGGCGGCGTGCTGCTCGGGCTGCTCGGCGCCCTCGTGGCGATCCCGGTCGCGGCGAGCATCCTCATCATCTACCGCCAGGTCGTGATCCCGCGTCAGAACGAGAGGTGACAGCGCTGCGGGAGCCTACTCGCCTTCCGGTCCGTCCCACTCCTCCGGGAGCGGCAGCGCATCGGGGTTGACGGCGGCGACGATCTCGGTCAGCACGCGGCGCGTCTGCGTCTCGCCGACCCACAGGTGCTTGCCGCCCTCGACCGGGATGAGCACCGCGTGCGGCACGGTCGCGAAGCGGTCCAGCGCTTCGTCCGGCCGCAGGTAGTCGTCGAACTCGGGGATGAGCGCGACGACGCGGCGCGGGTCGTCGGCCCACGCGGCGACCTCGTCGGGGGTCGCCCGATGAAGCGGCGGCGAGAGCAGGATCACTCCTTCGACCGCGTGGTCGCGGCCGTACTTGAGAGCGAGCTCGGTTCCGAAGGACCAGCCGAGCAGCCACGGGCGCGGCAGGTTCCGCTCCCGCACGAAATCCATGGCTGCGGCCAGATCGAAGGCCTCCGCGCGGCCGCCGTCGAACGCTCCCTCGCTCGTGCCCCTCGGGGACGCCGTGCCACGCGTGTTGAAGCGCAGCACCGCGAGGTCTGCGAGGGCGGGCAGGCGCGCGGCGGCCTTCCGCAGGATGTGGGAGTCCATGAACCCGCCCGCGGTGGGAAGCGGATGCAGCGTCACGAGCGTCGCGACGGGCTCGCCGTCGACGGGCCGGGCCAGCTCGCCGACGAGCGTCAGCCCGTCGAGCGTCTCGAGTTCGATGTCCTCGCGGCGAGCGGGGAGCAAGAGCGGGCCGCGGATCTCCACCTCAGCCGATCCTCCAACAGTGCGTGTGCCAGTGTCTGCGTGCGGCGAGATCGGCCTGATCGCCGAGGACCCCGTCGGCCCGCCACGCGACGACGTGCGCCACGCCGGCGTCGATCGACCGTCGGCATCCGGGGCAGATGTACGCCTTGACGGCCTGCGCGCCGCTGACCGGCTGGACGGTCCACTCGACACCTCGACGGATCTCGCTGCGCTTCCATCCTGCCATCAGCCGCTCGAACGAGCCGTCGCCTTCCGGCTCGCGCCGGCGGCGGTTCGACCGCGGCATGGGATCAGTACCAGCCGGTGCTCTGCGAGTGCCCCCACGCACCGCAGGGCGTACCGTAGCGGCCGCCGATGTAGCCGAGACCCCACGTGATCTGCGTCGCGGCATTGGTCTCCCAGTCGGCGCCCGCCGAGCCCATCTTGCTGCCCGGCAGCGCCTGGGGGATGCCGTACGCCCCGCTCGACCGGTTGTAGGCGTTGACGCGCCAGCCCGATTCCTTGTTCCACAGCGCGACGAGGCACGAGAACTGTTCGTCACCCCAGCCGCGCGCGCGCACCATGTCGTACGCGATGGCCTGGGCCGATCCGGGGTCGGGCGACACGAACGGCGGTGTCCAGCCGGAGCCGGACCTCGCCGCCCTTGCGGTGGGAGTCGGCGTGGGCTTGGGCGTGACGTAGACGGAGTACCCGCCGCGCTCGAACGCCGCAGGTTCCCGAGCCCCGTCGGCGTCGGCGAGCTCGAGGGTCTGGATGTCGCCGAGCCCGCTCGCGTAGAGGGTCACCGGCGCGGCCTCGTCGGCGTTGGCGGCGACGAGCGCAGACCCGGTCGGGCCGACGTATGCCGCCACGAACCCCACCGCCGCGAGAGCCGCGAAGACTCCCAGCACGCCGCGCCGGCGGGACCAGCGCAGTGCCGGCGACGCGGTGCGGACGGCGGTGCGCGCGATCCCCCGACCGGCGCTCACCGCCTCCTGCCGGCGCGTCCGTCTGGACGCCACGGGAGTCATCTCGTTGCCGGAAGTCACAGTGCCACCGAGTCTAGCCACTCGCCCGGACGCCTGCCATCCGCGGGCGCCTCGCTGCACCGCGTGACGGACGACGGTGCGACGACCGCGCCTCGAGGGGGTCAGGCGACGGCCAGCATGACCTCGACCACGGCGTCGAGGACGGCATCCACCTGCGTCTCCCGATAGCCTCCGCGCTGCATGCGGAAGGCCACTCCGCGCACCTGCTCGACCGTCACCGGCTCGCCCGTCTCGAGGTACCGCGCGATCTTGTCCGCCACGAGATCGACCTCGTCGATCCGGTACCCGTAGCGCATGACGCTCACCCGGTCGAAGCGGCGGCCGCGGGGACGCGAGAGGCGGTCGAGCACGATCTGAGCCGTCTGCTTGGTGCGCCCCACCCACTCGCGCGCACCCGCCCTGGTGACGACGGCCTGGCGCTCCCGGACGGCGAAGGCGTCTTCGATGCGACCCAGCGCCGCGTCTACGGATGCGATCGCGTAGCCGCGCCGGACGAGCGGGAAGGCGACGGAGCGCACGTCGGCGGACGTCAGCGCCGTCTGCGGATCGTCTGGGTTGTCGAACGCGGCCTTCGCACGGCGGAGGAAGGCGTCGACGGCGCGCTTCTCGTAGCCCTTGGTGCGTCCCGTCGTCTCGGGGAAGGCGGCGACGGGGGTGTCGGGTGATTCGGTCGGCGAGGAGGTCGTCATCACGTGGCCAATGGGGTGAAGAGGTAGTAGAGGGCGAGGGCCGCGACGATGGAGAGGAGGATGGAGTCCAGTCGATCGAGGACGCCGCCGTGGCCGGGGAGCCACGAGCTCATGTCCTTGATGCCGAGGTCGCGCTTGATCATCGACTCCGCGAGGTCGCCCGCCGTCGCCGTGAGGAGGATCACGGCGCCCAGGACGAGGCCCGACCACCACGGGATGTGGAGCATGAAGATGCC
The DNA here is from genome assembly GCF_004362195.1 of Microbacterium sp. BK668. NCBI lineage: Bacteria > Bacillati > Actinomycetota > Actinomycetes > Micrococcales > Microbacteriaceae > Microbacterium > Microbacterium sp. BK668. Next base: position 2,483,417 of record NZ_SNWG01000001.1, on the reverse strand, counting down.
CACGAGAAGTCCCGCCACGAGCGCCGCCAGGGCGGCGCCGGCGAAGCCCTCCCACGTCTTCTTCGGACTGATGCGCGGGGCCATCGGATGACGGCCGAACGCGAGCCCCGTGCCGTACGCACCCGTGTCGGACGCGACGGCGATGATGATGAAGGCCAGCACCCACCACTCCCCGCCGTCCTGGCGCAGGAGCACCACGCACAGACTCGCCAGGAACGCGACGTAGAGCTGGGAGAAACCGGCCACCAGCACATCGGCGACGACGGCGCCGTAGGTGCGCCCGTCGCGGGATGTCATCTGGGCGAGGAGACGCCACACGATGACGAAGGCGACGGCGACGAACGTCGTGACCCAGTGCAGCCACGGATCCAGGAAGTACCCGGCCAGCACCAGGACCACGCCCGCGCAGATCTGCGGCCAGACGTCCATCCGGCGCCCGGCCGCATTGAGTGCGCGTCCGAACTCGAACATGCCGAGCACGGTGGCGGCGAGGGCGAAGATCAGGAACAGCCACTTCACGAAGATGAGCGACGCGATGAGGACCGCCCCGATCGCCAGCCCGATGAGGATGGCGAGGATGAGGTCGCGCCCGGTGCGCTGCTTGATGCGCTCGTTGGCCTCTTCGAACTCCGCACGCGCATGGGCGACCTGGCTCTCCAGACCGTCACGCGCGACCCGGAACTGATGCTGGAACGCCGCGGCGGAGTCCAGGGACGGCGTAGGCTCCTGCTCGCGCCGCGCACGCGCCGCGTCACGCCTGCTGCGCGGGCGTGGGGGCTCGGCGGGCGACGGCCCCGGCGGCTCACCGGCTGCGTCGGACATGAGCTTCCTCAGACCTCGAGGAGTTCTGCCTCTTTGCGCTTGAGCGCCTCGTCGATGGCGTCGACGTGCGAACGCGTGATCGCGTCGAGCTCCTTCTCGGCGCGGGCCAGCTCGTCCTCACCGAACTCGCTCTTGAGGTCGTCCAGGTCGTCCTTGGACTTGCGACGGATGCCGCGCACGTGCACCTTCGCGTCTTCGCCCTTCGACCGGACGAGCTTGACGAACTCCCGCCGACGCTCCTCGGTGAGCTCCGGCAGCGTCACGCGGATGAGGTTGCCGTCGTTCGAGGGGTTGGCCCCGAGGTTGGGGGTGTCGCGGATCGCCTGCTCGATGGCCTTCAGCGCCGACTTGTCGTAGGGCGTGACCACAAGAGTCCGCGCCTCGGGGTTGTTGAGCGAGGCGAGC